>JBBRPS010000795.1:0-4571 GCA_038227745.1 Gemmatales bacterium
GAGGGGATCCCTCGCTTGCGCGTCGGGCTTGTGTGAGGATCTTTCGCGCCGAAGTAATACCGCTGCTTAGGCGAGCGGCAGAGAATCCTGTCCCGCACCTCTCCCCTGTACGCGGGGGCGAGGGGGGAAACCAGCACCTGCCCGCGACAACAACGACACGGTGCGTTCCGCGGAGCCCTCTGGATTTTTTGCGAAATTGCCCTTGCTCCTCACGTAACGTGAGGTCGTACCATTCCCTCGTGGCCACGGCTCCCGAAGGCACGGGCAGGAGGGATCGCCATGCGGTTTCAAGCCTTGAAGGTCGGCGAACTCGCGAAGCGGACCGGCCTGACCATCCGCACGCTCCACCATTACGACGAGATCGGTCTGCTGAAGCCGTCGCTGCACACCGAGGCGGGACACCGTCTCTACACCGCGGACGACATCGCCCGCTTGCAGCGCGTGCGGTCGCTGAGGCAACTCGGCTTCGCGCTGGAGGAGGTCCGCGACTGCCTCGACCGGCCAGGTTTCTCGCCGCTGGAGGTGATCGGCCTTCACGTCGCGCGTCTGCGGGAGCAGATCGAGTTGCAGCGGGGGCTGTGCGAGCGGCTCGAAGCCCTCGCCGGCTGCTTCCGCACGGTGGAGACGGTCTCCGCCGACGAGTTCCTCCGAACCATTGAGGTGATGACCATGGTCGAGAAGTTGTACACGCCCGAGCAGATGAAGCAGTTCGAGGAGGCGGGCAAGCAGGTGGGGCCCGAGGAGATCAAGGCGGTCGAGGAGGCCTGGGTGGCACTCCTCGCCGAGGTACGAGCCAACCGCGACCTCGACCCCGCGAGCCCACAGGCGCAGGCCCTCGCCCGGCGCTGGGAGGAACTGTCGGAGCGCACCATGCGCGGCTATCAGGCGTTCCCGGAGTTGAAGCAGGCCATCGCGGACAATTACCAGCAGGGCCGGTTCGAGGGCTTCGTCGGGGCGCCCCAGTCCGCCGACATCGCCTTCATCGAGCGGGTGAAGGCGGCGTGGCAGGCCTCGGGCGATGTCGGCGCCGCCGGCAGTTACTGAGTCCCGCATGGCGAAGGCGCTGGCGAGCGGCGCGGCGTGAGCCCGCCGGTTTCTTGTCTGTCCAGACCGCCGGGACAAGCCCGGCGGCTCGTTTGAACAGGGCCCACCCGGTGCGGGGCAGCATTCCCCTCCCTCAAGAGGTCTCTGCCTGTCCCGCACCGATGGGCAGCAGGTCGGCGAGGAGGGCGCTGGGCGTCGGGTAACGCTCCTCCGGGCGCTTCGCCAGCATCTTCAGCACCAGCGCCGCCAACGCATCGGGGGTGGCGCGGTGGATGTGCTTGGGGTTCTCGGGCCGGGCCTCGCGTAAGCCCGCCAAAGTCTCTTCCGGCGAGTCGGCCTCGAACGGCGGCCGGCCCGTCAGGAGGGCGTAAAGAATTGCCCCCACACTGTACTGGTCGGACAGGTCGTCCGCCGTCGCGTTGGGGTCAATGTGCTCCGGCGACAAGTAAGGCAGTTCCGCGAGGAGTTTGTTCTCCAGCGTGGCTTGCTGCAGTTGGCTCCCTTCCAGGGCCTTCAGCAGCACCAGATCATTCAGCCGGGCTACGCCGTCGTCGGCCTGAACGAGGATGTTCTGGGGCGTGATGTTCCCGTGGACCAGGTGGTGCTGCCGCAGAAATTCCAGCACCCGGGCCAGGCCGACGCCCACGCGCCAGGCGCGGCGCCACTTGACCTTGCGGGCCGTGCCCAGTTCGCCGATCACCGCCGCCAGGCTCTCGCCCTCGACCCGTTCCATGTCGATCCACACGTAAGGCCCAGTCTTGCCGGCGCCGTGCAGGGCGACGAGGTTCGGGTGGCGCAGCGGCAGCAGAGGCTTCACGACCCGGACGAACTGCTGCATCTCGCCGTCGTCCGCGGGGAAGGCGGGGGCGAGCACCTTGAGGGCCACTTCCTCGCCCTTCTTCACGTCGCGGGCGCGGAATACGACGCCGCAGTGCCCGCGGCCGAGCACCTCGCCGACCTCGTAATGGCCGAGCGTGTGGCCGCTCAATTCGCCCAGCCGCTCGGCGGGCAAGTGCGGCAGCTTCCCCGGCTCCGCCGCCGCGCGGGGGGCGGCCGCGCGCGCGGCGGGCGGGGCGGCGCTGTCCGCAACCTCCAGACGAAGATGCGAGTTGCCGGCGCGGATCACGTCGCCCAGCCGCACCTCCTGCTCGGCCACCTTCACGCCGTTGACGTGAGTGCCGCGCATGTCCTGGCCGCGCACCAGGATACGCTCGCCGGTGATTTCGAGGTGGCAGTGGACGCGGCCGACGTAAAGGTCGTGGAGGCAGATGTCGCAGTGCTTGTGGTTGTTGCCGATCAGGACCGTCCCGGTCTCGGGCAGCGGGAAGATCTCGCCCTTGTCGGCGCCGTCGATGACCACCAGTCGCTTCGGCATCAACGACCTCCTGCAAGGCGGTACAGGCCCGGTCGCCGCGGCCCGCTGGGAGGGCCGCCGGGCGCGAGGCGGGCGGGAAGGTCAGCCGCTCGTCCGGGAGCGGCACTCAGGCGGGGTGCTTGGGGAGTCGTAGTGAGTGTGAGCGTTTTTCGGCACCCTGTCAAGGCGGTTTGCAGGGTATCTCCCGGGGCCGCTCTCCTGGCGGCGTGACGATCCGCCTGGTATAAGGAGAGAGGGATGCGGAGCAGACGTGAGGGCGAAGCATGGCACAGGGCACCGAGCCGGTCGAGACCATCCTGATCGTCGATGACGAGGAGGCGGTGCGGCGGACCTTCCGCGAGTGGCTCGCCGCCGCCGACCTCCCCTGCCTGGTCCTCAGCGCCGCCGACGCCGAGGAGGCCCTCGTCCAGGCCAACCGCCACACCATCGACCTGGCCATCCTCGACTGGCACCTCGGCGACGGCGGCGACGGCCTGCAGCTCCTGCAGGACCTCTACGAGTTCAACCCCGACGTCGTCGCCATCATGGTCACCGGCTACGCCAACAAGGCCACCCCGCTCGACGCCATGCGCATGGGCGTGCGCGACTACCTCGACAAGAACCACGAGCTCAGCCGCGATACTTTCCTCCACGCCGTGCGGCGGCAGCTCAACCAGATCGGCCCCGCCAAGCGCGAGCGCCGCCTCCACCACAGCCTCGTCGCCTTCCGGGAGGCCGTCGAGAAGATCCTCCCCCTCGTCCAGTCCGCCGAGGCGCTCAACGACCCGGTGCCGCTGCCCGAGGCCATCGCCAGCCTGTTCCGCTTCCTCCTGCACACCACGCGGGCGCGCGACGGCGTGCTGCTGGTGCGGCACTACGACCCGGAGGGCCGGCCGCCGGAGACGACACGCGCCTACGACGCCGCCGGCAAGCCGCTGGCCGTGTCCCTGGTGCCGTTCGCCCGCTCCGTCGCCGCCACCGCCGTCAGCCTCGGCGAACCCTGCGCCATGAGCCGGCTCGACCAGATGGCCGGCGGCGGCACCGTCGAGCTGCAGCCGTTCGAGAAGGGCCGCACGTCGCTGCTGGCGGCGCCGCTGGCCGTGGGGCCGGGCGTCCACGTCGTGCTGGAGCTGTTCGACAAGCAGTCCGCCGACGGCAGGGGTGAGGCGGCGTTCACCGCCGAGGACAACCGCCTGGTCCGCGCCGCGGCGGACTTCGGGGCCGAGTTGCTGCGGCACGCGCTGGCGCAGCGGCAGACGCACCAGATGCTGTTCGACGCCGTCGCCGCCGCCCTGGGCGCCAGCGACTCGGTGGCGCAGAACCTGCGCGGCAGCGCCGCCCAGCGCCTGGAGCAGCCGCCGCCGACCGCCGTCCTCGACCAGCTGCGGCAGGGGCTAAGGGTCGCCGGCGGGGCCGTCGCCGCCGACGAGAGCCTGCGCCTGGCCGAGGCGGTGCGCGTCCTGGCGCTGCGGCACGGTACGCCCGCCGTCCGGCACTGCATCCGCCTGGTCGAAAGCCTGCGCGAGCTGCTCGACAAGGCAACCAGCGGGTAGCCCGCACTCCGAACCCCACAAGCCCGAAGCGCAAGCGCGGGATCCCCCCGAAGCGCCGGCGAGGGCCATGAGCGACGTGTTCGACGAGCTATTCTCCCTGGTGACTCCCGAGCGCCTGCTGCGCGACCCGCGGGCCACCGGCGAGGGCGTGTCGGTGTGCGTTATCGACAGCGGCGTCGAGCGGGCGCTGCTGGAGGAGAAGCACCGCGGCCTGGGCCACGTCATCCACCCCATCGAAGGGGGCATCTTCACCGCGGACCGCGCCGAGCCGCTGCCCTACCACGGCCACCAGAGCACGCCCCACGGCACCACCGTCGCCGACATCCTCCTGACCCTGGCCCCGCGCGTGCGCCTCTACTCCGCCGACGTGTTCGGGCCGCAGGGCACGTGCGAGGTCGAGGTGGTGATGCGGGCGCTGCACTGGGCGGTCGAGGTGTGGAAGTGCAAGGTGGTCAACCTGTCGCTGGGCGTGGCCGAGAACCGCCTGCTGCAGTTGCCGCGCCGCTACCAGTTCCTGCGTGCGGTCGAGGAGGCGTACTACAAGGACGTGATCGTGTTCGCGGCGGCGCACAACGAGCACCCGTTCACGCGCAGCTACCCCGCCGCGTTCGCGCCGCCGC
>JBBRPS010000796.1:0-4570 GCA_038227745.1 Gemmatales bacterium
CGAGGGTCTGGTGCGCATGATGGTGGACGCCGACCTGGCGGCCCTGGCACGGCAGGGCGTTGGTCGGACCGTCGCGGCGCGCGAGCCGCGGGCCGCGTGATTCACGAACCTGGTGAGCTTTCGCGGTCTGTGTGCCACGGCTGTGTCAGCCGTGCCGGACATCGCCCGCACGGCACACAGACCGGAAACCTTCAGCGGCTTCGTGATTGACGGCGCGGGGACGGAGAAGAGGCACAGCCGGGACAGGCCGCCGGAACGGCCGCCCCGGGTCGGTGGGAAGAGGAGCAAGCATGATCGGTTACCTGCACTCGATCTGGCGGTGCCGTTATTTCTGGCTCAGTCTGGTGAAGATGGACCTGCGGACACGCTACCGCCGTTCCATCCTCGGCATGGGCTGGTCGCTGCTGCACCCCATCGCCATGACCATCATCTTCACCCTGGTGTTCCAGCACCTGATGATGCCCAACGGCCAGGGCGGGGAGTATGCCTCGTTCCTGCTGGCCGGCCTGGCGACGTGGAACTACATCATGTCGTCCACGACCCAGGGTTGCCAGTGCTTCTTCGGCGGCGAGAGCTACATCCGCCAGTACCCGGCGCCGCTGGCGATCTACCCGCTGCGCACCACGCTCGGCGGCATGATCCATTTCCTCATAGCCCTCGTGGTCGTCCTCGCCCTGGTCTGTCTGCTCAAGGGGGGGCTCCACTTCGCCACGCTCTGGTGGCTGCTGCCGGGCATCGTGATGCTCTTCCTGTTCGCCTGGTCGCTGGCGGTGCTGGCGGGCGTGGCGAACGTTTACTTCCAGGACACGCAGCACCTGTGCGATATCGGCTTCCAGATCCTGATGTACCTCTCGCCGGTCTTCTACCCCGCGAAGATGCTGCAGGATCGCGGGCTGGGTTGGCTGACGGACTACAACCCGATCGCGGCCATGCTCGACCTGGTCCGCCAGCCCGTCCTCGAGGGCCGGTCGCCCTCGCTGAGCGTCCTCGGCATGGCGACCCTGACGGTGACGGTGTTCGCGTGCAGCGCGTCCTTCGTCCTGTCGCGCTGCCAGCGCCGGCTCATCTTCCAGCTCTGATTCCACGCCCGCGCCGTGGCCCCGCGTGGCGCGGGGCCACGGCATGTGCCAGGGCCCCGCGGGGCCGGGGCCGCCACGGCGGCGCCGCCCGCGAACGGGCGTGACAAGAGCGGGCCGGCAGCGTCCCGCGGGAATGAGAAGAGGAACCTTGCTCATGGCTCGAATCCACCTCGACAAGGTGAGTCTGACCTTCAAGGTCCGCCAGTACGCGCGCATCACGCTCAAAGAGTTCTTGGTGCGGCGCATGTTCAAGAAGTCGGCCAACCCGGTCATCGAGGTCGAGGCCCTCAAGGACATCTCGCTGGACGTCCGTGAGGGGGAGCGCCTCGGGATCATCGGCCACAACGGCGCCGGCAAGAGCACGCTGCTCAAGGTCCTCGCCGGCATCTACCCGCCGACGGCCGGGGAGCTCAACGTGACCGGCGAGATCAGCTCCCTGTTCGAGATCGCCCTCGGTTTCGAGCCGGACGCGACCGGATGGGAGAACATCTACTACCGCGGCTACCTCCAGGGCGAGACGCCCGAGACGATCCGCGACAAACTGCAGCCGATCGCCGACTTCAGCGAGCTGGGCCACTTCCTCGACATGCCGGTGCGCTACTACTCGTCCGGCATGAAGGTCCGCCTGGCCTTCTCCATCGCGACGGCCGTCGATCCGGAGATCCTCCTGGTCGATGAGGTGCTCAGCGTGGGCGACCAGGCGTTCCACGACAAGGCCAGCAAGCGGATGCGGAATATGATGGACAAGGCCCGGCTGATCGTACTGGTCAGCCACGACCTGGTGTCCATCCGCAATCTGTCGCAGCGCGTGCTGTGGATGGACCACGGGCGCATCCGCATGGAGGGCGAGCCGCGGGAGGTTGTCAATGCCTACCTCGATTCGGTCGGCGCCCCGCGTATCGCGGCCTGAGCGAATCGGTCCAGGACGGCCTTGCGGGGGTCGTGGCCGACTCGCTCCGCGAGTCGGTGGCTTCCCCGACTCGCGGAGCGAGTCGGCCACGATGGCCGCAACCCCGCAGCGAAGGTGACTGGTATCCGATGAGCTCACTCGAAGCGGACCTGTCGGCGGCGGGCGGGCGGGCGCGGCCCAACGGGGCTGCGGGAGGCGTCCGCGGCCCGCTTTGCTTCCGCCCCTTCTTGCGCCCCATGGTCTGGGGCGGCCGGCGCCTGGCGGAGCAGCTCGGCAAGACGCTGCCCTCGGGCGAGGCGTTCGGGGAGTCCTGGGAAGTCAGCGACCACGCCCTGCACCAGAGCATCGTGGCCGCGGGGCCTCTCGCCGGCGCGTCGCTGCACTATCTCATGCAGCGCCACCGCGAGGAACTCGTCGGCCCGACCGCACCCGCTCATGCCGCCTTCCCCTGGCTCGTCAAGTTCCTCGACGCCCACGACTGGCTGTCGGTGCAGGTCCACCCCGACGAGGGGGCGGTCCGCCGCCTCTGGCCCGGCGAGGGACCCAAGACCGAGGCCTGGTTCATCCTCGACACGCTGCCCGGCAGCCGCGTCTACGCCGGCCTGCTGCCCGGGGTGGCTGAGGCGGCCCTGCGCAACGCCCTGGCCCGGGGGACTGTCGCCGAGTGCCTGCACAGCTTCGAGCCGCGCCCGGGGGACTGCGTCTTCCTGCCGGCCGGCACGGTCCACGCGGTCGGCGGCGGCGTCCTGATGGCCGAGATCCAGCAGACGAGCGACGCCACGTTCCGGCTGTTCGACTGGAACCGGCGCGATGCCCAGGGCAAGACGCGAACCCTGCACGTCGAGGAGTCGCTGGCGAGCATCCACTGGGACCGCGGCCCCGTCCACCCCGTGCGCCCAGCCGCCTTCACGCCGCCGGGGCGGGAGCGCGGGCCGGGACAGGCCTGGCCGCGCGAGCGCCTGGAACTGGTCCGCTGCCGCTATTTTCACCTCGATTACCTCTCCGAGAGCGAGCCGTTTTTCTGCGGCGAGGGCGAGGCCCTGCAGGTCGTCATCGTCCTGGCGGGCCGCGGCCGCCTGGAGACGGGCCACGGCACAGAGGAACTGCGTCCCGGACAGGCGTGGGTGTTTCCGGCGCAGGCGCCGGCCGCCCGCGTCCGGCCCGAGGGTGGGCTCGCGTGCCTGGTGAGTACCCTCCCGGGTTGAGCCGGACGCAGTCCGGGGCGCATCCCCGAAAATCCATCTCGTTCAGGCGCTGTTCCGGGCCGTGGGTCCGTACGGAAGAGGGAGGGGGTGAGTCATGCGCGTGGTCCTCAACCAGTGGGCCGCCGCGGGGCGGAAGACCGGCATTGGCCATTGCGTCGCGCAGCTGATGCACTTCCTCCCCCAGGAGGCTGGCGACGACGAGGTTTCCCTGTTCCCGCCCGCCTGGGTGCAACGCTACCGCGACCTCTGGGGCCGGCTCAGCAACGACGGCGCCGCCGGCCCCTCCGTGCCCGGCGCGCCGGCCGCCGGCGCCCCCCGGCGCCTCCGCACCTGGGCGCGGTCGCTGCTGCGCGGCGTCGGCCGCACGGTCAACGCCTGGCACTTCCGCCAGTACTGCCGCCGCCGCCGCATCGACCTCTATCACGAACCGAATTACATCCCCTTCCCCTCCGACGTGCCGACCGTCTCGACGCTGCACGACCTCTCGGTCCTGCTGCACCCCGAGTGGCACCCCGCGGACCGCGTGGCCCATTACGAGCGCCACTTCGCCGACACCCTGAGCCGCTGTGTCCACTTCTTGACCGTGTCGGAGTTCACGCGCCAGGAGGTGATCCGCTACCTCAACGTGCCGCCCGAGCGCGTCACGCGGGTGTACAACGGCACGCGGCCGAACCTGGCGCCGCTGCCGCGGCCGCAGGTGGAGGAGGCCCTGCACCGCCTCGGCCTGCCGCCGCGCTACCTGCTGCACGTCGGCACCATCGAGCCGCGCAAGAACCTGCTCATGCTGATGCGGGCCTACTGCGCCTTGCCCGCTCCGGTCCGCGAGCGCTGGCCGCTGCTGCTGGTCGGCTCGTGGGGCTGGAACATCGGCGAGATCCAGGCGTACTGGCACGGCGAGGGGCGGCACCGCGGCGTGCTGCACGTCGGCTACGTGAGCGAGGACGACCTGGCGGCGGTCTACAACGGGGCGCGGGCGCTGCTGTGCCCGTCGCTCTATGAGGGCTTCGGCCTGCCGCCGGTGGAGATGCTGGCGTGCGGCGGCGCCGTGATCACGTCCACGGCCGGCGCCCTGGTCGAGACGGCCGGCGGGCGGGCGCATCTGCTCGACCCGGCGGACACCGACGGCTGGCGCGACGCGCTGGCGCGGGTCACCGCGGACGACGACTGGTGGCAAGGCTTGCGCCGCGGGGCCGTGGAGGCGGCGCGGCGCTTCACCTGGCGGCGCAGCGCTGCGGAGACCTGGGCCGTTTACCGCGCCGTCCACGCCGGACTGCACGGGGCGTCCCGGCCGCAGCCGCGCCTGGCTGCATAGGGCGCTCTTTCCTCCGGGGGCTAGAGCGGTTTGCACCGGCGCCTGGGGTTCGTGGCCGACTCGC
>JBBRPS010000797.1:0-4545 GCA_038227745.1 Gemmatales bacterium
GACGAGGGAGGACCCCGAGGCGTTCGCGCGGATGCTCTCCTGCCTGGTGGAGGGCAACCAGGCGTGGGCCAAGGCGGCCCCCGTGCTGGCCCTGGGCTGCACCCGCCTGGCCTTCGAGCGCAACGGCCAGCCGAACGCCGCCGCCCTCCACGACCTGGGGCTGGCGTCGGCGAACCTCTGCCTGGAGGCGACCACCCGCGGCCTGGCCGTCCACCAGATGATCGGCATCCTCCCCGACCGGGTCCGCGAACTGTACCAGGTCCCCGAAGGTGTCCGGCCGCTGACCGGCCTGGCCATCGGCTACCCCGGCGACCCGGACGCGCTACCCGAGAGCCTGCGGGCACGGGACGCCGCCCGCCGCCCGCGGAAGCCGCTCGTCGCGTTCGTCTACGGCGGCACGTGGGGAGAAACCGCGGCGGTCGTCGGGTAGCGAAGCAGCCGTGGACAACCTGTCCTTGCGCAGCCGGTCCGGGCCTGTCCTTGCGCACCCCAAGGGCGGAAACGCGCACGGAGGGACTCGGGCGGTGGAGGCGGGTGACCGGGACCGGCCACGAAGTTGATGGTATTTTGAGCTTCAGCGCCGCGCCCGCGTGAGCCGCCTGCTGAGCTTGGCGTTCGCCCTCGCCCCGCCTCCTTACAGGAACTCCGACATGAAGCCACGCTTGCTGCTGTTCGTATTCGTTATCGTGGTGCCGGTTGCTTGGGTCGGCCCGCCCACCTGGCCCGTCTCGGCCCTCGTCAGCCTGGGCGCAGAGGAGACAGACCCCGACTCCGACGGCGACGGCTTGGCGGACTTTCACGAGGTCCACAAGTACCGCACGGACCCGAACAAGAAGGACACTGCCGGCAAAGGGATCGCCGACGGGGACTGGCGGCAGCGCCGGGAGTTCACGTACAGCGTTCGCGCCGTCATCCGGGTGATGCCGCCGTACAACCTCAAGGCGATCAACGACGACTACCAAGATGTCCGCGTCCGGAAAGAAACCAAGCAATTCGTCGAACTGGAAGTCGTCCTCTACCCGGTCAACTCCAACGCCGAGGCGATCAAGGGCAACCCGAACTGGAGAAGGGACTGCGCCGGGATGAGGAAGTACCTCAACCCCGGCATCACGACCAACTGGGACGAAGAGATGCGCAAGGACCTGCTCCGCGAGCTGTCCAGGGACCGCATCGATCCGGACAAACTCACGGACAAGGAGGTCGTCGAGCAGGTCTCACGCTGGCTCTTCAAGCGCTCCCGATACCGTTACATGTTCGGCACGTTCTTCGTCGGCTTCCCGGACGGCAAGCCGGCGGTCCTGCCGGGATTGGAGAAGGCGTTCGGGCGCGAGAAGGGCGACCCGAAGTGGACCGTGCAACAGCAGTTCGAGCACGAGTTGCTCGGCAAGCAGATGTTCGCGCGCAAGACCTACGGCACCTGTACCTCGACCGCCGTCTACCAAACCACGGTGCTGCGCGCCCTCGGCATCCCGACGCGCATGATCCTGTGTATCCCGCTGGCCGACGGTTCCGACCCCGCCCAGGTGGAACTGGTCGATAAGGGCTTGACGAACCACCGGGTGCGCTGCGACGCCTGCCTGGGCGCACTCGCGGGGGGCAACGGCTTTGCCAGTCATACTTTCTGCGAGGTCTTCGTCGGCGGTCGCTGGCGGCGGTTGAACTACACGACGCTCGGGCAAAACATCCTCGAGCGCAACTACCTGGGGCTGATGATCCATGTGCATACCTTCACGGATCTGAGCGAGGCGAACCTCGCCGCGACCTGGGGCACGCGCTACGCCAAGGGCCAGCGCGACGATGTCTTCCGGCACGGCAACCCCTATCGCCTGCTGGAAGTGAGCGACCACTCCGGCAAGTACACCCGGGTGGCGAACCCGCCGGCGGACAAGGAGCACAAGCGGGTGACGATCGACAAAGCCTATTGGCAGGAAGCCAGGGACGCGCCGGCGGAGATTCGGGAATTGCGCTGGTCGAAGGAACCGGGAAGTGGTCGCTTCTTCGTCCACTGCGAAGAGTGGCTGGAGAACGCGGGGGACTATCTGCAATACAAGCTCTTCATGCGGCGAAGCGACCGGCGCTTCGTCCTGCGCGCGAAAGGCCAGCCGGACGTCTCGTGTCAGATGTCGATGAACTTCGTCGCCGGTGGCCCCCGGAAGCTCCGCGAACTGGAGGTCATCATCCCGGCCGCGGATTACCCCAAGATGGCGAAGGGCGCGGCGTATACCCTGCACCCGGCGAACGGCAAGAGGGGGTATGAGTGGAAGGTGCGTGACGGGCTGACCGTGACGCGCGAGTAGCGGCAGGCCGTGCGGTGAGCCAGTTTTGCATGGGAGCGAGCGGCTGGAACGGCGGCCGTCGCCATCGAGGCCCGCAAGGTTGGGTGGTGTCCCCCTAATGTTGCCGTCTCCGCGGGGCTTTTCTACAATCCCAACGAGGGGTTGTCCACCGTTTCGCCGTCTTTTTTTCCGGTGTCCCGCATGGACGAGCTTGACCTGTTCTGCTGCCAGAACCCGAATGGCGAGGACTATGGCCTGCGCGGCCAGGGCAACCTCCGCGTCTGCTGCCGCTACGGCCGCTTCCTGAACCTGATCACCGCGGACGAGTACCCGGCCTACGCGCCGGCCATCGCTGCGGTGTATGCCGAAGCAGCGCCCGCCAGCGCGGGCGCGGCGGCGACCAAGCGGTTGCCGCCGGAGTTGGTCGACGCCACGGTGCCTAAGACGCGCGAAGGCAACCGCGTGGTGAAGGGGGAGGCGCGGTTGGTGTTCGGGACGCTGGTGAACCTGGCTGCGGCCCTGTGCGGGGCGGTGCTGGACTGGGTGAACACGGTGTTCGTGGAGAGGTCCAACGGGACGGACCGGCTGCGGAACAGCCGGAAGGTGCGCCAGACCTACCGCTTCAGCAAGGACGGGGGGGTGCATCAGGCGATGAGCTACTTCACGCTCTACAGCAGCAACTGCTGCGGTACCGTGCGGACGCTGCGGGTGGAGGTGGCCCCGCGGCGGTATCGGCAACGGACAAAAGCGCTGGCGGCGGGGCTGGCAGACCATGTCTGGTCCTTGGAGGAATGGTTGCTGTTTCCAAGCAATAGGCTCTATAAACTACCGCTTTTGTCGTCGAGATAGCTCGACAACATTAGGGGGACACCACCAGGTTCGGTGGTGGGTGGGTCGGCAGCGCTGCCAACTCGTCACTTTTTCCAAGGAATTTGCGGGGCTGGCTGCACAAAACTCCAGGGGGGGTCTGGCCGCGATCGCCGACTGGCAGAAGAAACGCCCGTCGCAATGATACTGCCCGACGCGGTTCTCCGAACCGCGGCTAAACTTCCTCTTCCCACACCGTCTGATACGCCCCGATCGCCTCGAAATACTCGAAGAGCGCCTGATAGAACGGATGGTTGGCGAGCGTCGCGCTGTCGCCCACCACGAGCAGCTTGCGGCGGGCGCGCGTCAGGGCCACGTTCATGCGCCGCACGTCCGCCAGGAAGCCGATCTCGCCCTCGCGGTTGGAGCGCACCAGCGACAGCACGACCGCCTCCTTCTCGCGGCCCTGGAAGCCGTCCACGCTGTCGATCTCCAGCCCCGGCACGCGCAGCTTCTCGCGCAGCAGCCGCACCTGCGCCGCGTACGGGGCGATCACCGCGACGTCCTTCGCCGGCAGCCCCGCCGCCAGCAGCGCCCGCACCTTGCGGCACACCAGCGCCGCCTCCTCCGGGTTCAGGCGGCTCTCGCCGTCCGGCTCGATCTCCTCGTCGTAACCCGCGCCGGCCGTGTCGATGAACTGCACGGGCGTTTCGGTCAGCGCCCCGGCCGCCACGCCCGCCAGGTCGCGCAGCAGGTGGCCGCGCACCGAGGCGTCCGCCACCAGGCCGCCCTCGTAGAATCGCTCCGACGGGAAGGCCATGATCGCCTCGTGCATGCGGTACTGCACGTCCAGCCGCCGCGTCACGGTCGGGCCGTGCAGGTCCACCAGCCGCTCCAGCAGGCTCACGCCGAAGCCGGCGCGCTCCGCCTCCTGCGACAGCACCGTGGGCGGCAGCTGGCAGTGGTCGCCGGCCAGCACCACGCGCCGGGCGCGCAGCACGGGGATCCAGCAGCCCGGCTCGGTGCTCTGCCCCGCCTCGTCGATCACCGCCAGGTCGAACGTCCGCCGGCCGAGGATCTCACTGTCGAGCGCCGTCGTGGTCGAGCACAGCACGGTCGCCCCGTTCAGGACGCGCTCGACGGCCTGCGCCTCCAGGCGGCGCGCGTCGGCGAGCAGTTCGCGGGCCTCCTGGCGCATGTCGCGCCGCGCCCCCGGCTCCGGCTTCGCCCGCGTCCACTTGCCGGCCTTGCGGAACAGCGCGAAGGCTTCCTTGACCAGCTTCCGCGCCAGGCGCGTGTCGTCGTGGTCCTCGACCATCAGGTCCAGGGTGTGCTCGCGCAGGGCGGGCAGCACGCGCGCCGGGTGGCCGAGGCGCACGGCCCGCTCGCCGCCGGCCAGCAGGCGCTCGAGCAGGTTATCGACCGCGAGGTTGCTCGGGGCGCAGGCCAGGACCTTCTCGCC
>JBBRPS010000798.1:0-4518 GCA_038227745.1 Gemmatales bacterium
ACGGCAAGCCAGGCGCGCTCCGTCGGCGGAGCGCGCCTGGCTTGCCGTTTCGCGCTCGCCCCAACCCTCCCCCGAAGCGAGGACGAGGGGGAAAGAATCAGTGGACGATGTGCAGCAGCGGCTCGAAGAACGACCGCAGGCCGGACGTGACGAAGGGGAACTGCACCATCAAACCGCCGACGATCGGCAGCACGTACGTCATGGCCCCGTGCAGAAAGCCCAGGTCCGGCGTGAAGCGGTTCGGCGTGCCGCGCGTGATACGGCTGATCAGTTCATCGCGGTTGACCTGCACCAGGAAGATGACGATGAAGACCGCCACGGCCCCGCACAGCGTCGTCAGCACCAGCAGCAGCAGCGACTGCGGCCGGAACGGGTAGACCACCGCCGCCAGCAGCAGCAGCAGCGAGCCGACCGTCAGGGACGTGAGCAGGTTGCGGAGCTGAACGAAGAACTGGCTGACGTAGCGGACCACGTGGATGGCCACAAAGTCCTCCGCCGCCAGCGCCCACTCCCGAACGGCGTGCTTCTCGGGCAGCGACAGGAAGGTGGCGCCCGCCGCCGGCTGCGCGTCCCGGACCGGCCGGCCGAACGCCTCCTCCATCGAGTGCGCCGGCCACAGGCTGCGCAGCACCGCCAGCGACTTCTTCGCCGACTCGTTCAGGTACTCGACGGTGGGCCGGTCCCCGCCCGGGGCCGCCTCCGGCGTCTCGTAATCGCGTTCCTCGACGCCGTCCAGTTCTTGCTCGAACATCGCCGGCAGCGTGTCCGGCTCCCCTTCGGGGAACTGCTTCTCGAAGTCCGTCGCCGCCTGCGCCACCGCGACGGGGCCCCGCCCGGGGTTGGCGGACCCCAGCTGCACCTCCCTGCGGAACGCCGGGAAGCGCCGCCGAAAGAGCAGGAACAGGTGGACCACGATGGCCAGGTGCGAGTGCCGCGGCCGGACGCTCGACAGGTAATGGCCGAACACCGCCACCGCCTTGTCGGGCAGGCGCGCGAACGCATCGACCATCGGCAGCAGCGCCAGGAACCGCAGCAGCCGCCGCAGCTTCGCCCAGGCCAGGTACACCTGGCAGAGCGTGAAGATCAGCAGGAACGAGCCGACGAAGAAGCCGACCCAGGTCAGGAAGGCAAACCCCTCCCCGTCGATCGGCGGGATCCCCTCGTGCCGCAGCTTCAGGAAGACGATCGACAGCAGGCCCAGCACCAGCAGGCACAGGACCGGGTGCTGCTGCCAGGTGCTCGGCGGCATCAGTTCCGCCCGGATGTCCCTGTCGAGCTTGTGAATGTCCGCAAAGGCCTTCAGCCCGTCTTCGGGGAACGGGCATGGGACCGAGAACCGGCTGGCGAGGTACAGCTTCTTCACCAGGAACAGCCCCCAGGCGAAGACCGCCGCGCACAGGAAGAACACCGGGACGAGGGGGGACAGCCCGTTCGTGGCATAGGCCACTCGCTCGAAATCGATCAGCTCCTGCGGGACCGGGGTGGAAGAACTCAGGAACGCCGCATACCCCCAGGCGCCCAGGCAGTACAGGGTCAGGCCGCTGCACGCGAGGAACAGGACGGCGTCTCCCGCCGCCAACCCCAGGCCGACCCGGAACGGGGTTACGTCCCGGCAGCCCCGCAGGGGCGTCGAGTCGCGGGAGACTTCGACGTATTCTCGGCCGCGCTCCCGCCAGCCGACCCAGGCGCCGCTCCGTTTCCGCCAGTGAACCAGGACGACGCACGCCAGGGCGCCCAGCATCATGCCCAGGGACGCCACGACGACGATCAGGGACGCCACCCAGGACCAGAAGTCGGTGTACTGGCCGGCGTACTGCACCGGGACGAGGGCCAGGCGCGCGGATAGGTAGTACAGGACGATCACCGCCAGGGCGGCGAGGGCGAAGTCGATGCGCTGCTTGAACGCGATCTGCAGGTGCTCCACCGTGTCGTCCCAGCCCGACCGGCGGATCCAGTCGTAGGCCCGGTGGAGGAGGGCGCCGACGATAAGCGAGATGGCCACGAACAGGAGGAACCCGGTGTTCGGCAGCGCCACGGTCCCCCAGGGGAAGGACCGGGTCGGTGCCCGGCGCTCGTAGACGCGCTCGTACTGGGCCTGCTGGTCCTTGACCTGGTCCTGCTCTTTCTTCTCCCGTGCATTCTTGAGCGCGTCCTTGAGATCCTTCTCGATGGCCTGGGGCGAGACGTAATAGAGCGGGACCATCTGCCCGTTCTGGCCGACGGCGCTGAGCCAGATGCCCGGCCTCGTCCCCTCGGTGCCCCAGCCGTAGTCGAGCATTTTCGCCGTCGCCTCGCGCTCCCCCAGGCCGTCGAGGTGGATCAGGGTGGCGTTGTAGCAGCCCTGGAAGGCCTGGTTGGCGAACACGATGCGGTCCTTGTCGGACTTGTCGGTCATCTCGCCCCAGCCCTGCACGGTCGGGTGCAGGGGGTAGGTCGAGCCGACCACCATGCCCCAGAGGGCGTAGCGGTAGTCCGGGTGGGTCAGCAGCAGGTCGGAGCCGGTCGTGCATAGCTGCACGTCGGGGAAGCGGTCGCGGATCAGGCTGGCCAGGAAGACCTTGTCGCGGGCATCGGTGGCGATGAGGCAGACGTGGCGGGTGCGCCGCTGGGCCATCGCCTGGACGACATTGTCCACGACGCGGCTGTTCAGCACGGTAGTCATCAGCGGATCCTGGATGGGGATGACCTCGTTGACGGTGTCCTCCTCGTCGCCCTGGGGCAAGGGCATGTCCCAGGCGGGGCGCGGCGTGCCGAGCGTCTCCAGCCGGGCAAGCTGCGCCTTGGTGTAGGACGCCCGCAACTGTGAGACGTGCAGGGGGAAGGGGACGGTGAAGACGCGCTTGCCGTGCCCGCCGGCGCGGCCCGGCAGGCCCTGCCGGCCCTGCTGGCGCGTCGTCTGGCCGAAGCCGGTGTTCGCCTCCTGGAGGACGACGAGCGGTTCCGGTTGAGTGCCGGCGGGCGGGTCGGCGGGGTTGTCGAGGAACTTGTAGAGCCAGCGGCGGATCAGACTGTCGGGCAAGATGGTGGTCGAGAAGGTGTCGCCAGCTTCGTCACGCTGCCAGGTGCGGAAGAACTGTTTGCCGTCGAAGGCCATGGCGCTGCCGCAGACCACATGGACGGGCGGACCCTCGGCCTTCTCGTCGCGGGCCTCGCGCAGGGCCAGGCCGAGCGAGACCTGCGATCCGGAGAAGAACGGCCCCAGAACTCGGAGCGGCTCCTTCTGCCCGACCCGGCCGGGAAACTTTTCGATGAGCTTCACGGTGTTGAAGAAGGCGGCCCGGTGAATGCCCGCGGTCGGCGTCTCGCCGACGAGGAAGAGGGCGAGGAGGTGCCGCCGGGGGGCGGCCTCTGCCGTCGCCCCGCCCTCGGTATGATCGCGGCGGAAGAGGATCAGGCCGGGTTGCCGCTCGTGGGCGCGGACCGGGTCCCGGTCCTTGTCCTTCCTGGCGCCGGGGCGGGGCCACGGCAGCCAGGCGTGGTCGATGACGTACCCCGACATCTCCAGGGCGCGCTGGACGGCCTCGACCACCTGGTCGAACATGTAGCCGAAGCCCGAATCGGTGGGGTCCGGGACGGTGGCGATCAGGAACTGGACCGAGACGTTGTTCTCCTGCCAGCAGTCCGCGGGGGGCCAGAGTTCGCCCGCGCCGGCCACGGGCGCCTTGCGCGACGGCGGCGGGCACAGGAAGTCCCAGAACGGCTTGAGGGGCCCGCCATCGGGGTTCGCGCCCGGCACGCCCTTGGCGGCGGCGGGCGACTCGCGCGGGCGCTTGGCGGCGCCGGCCTTGTCGGCCTGGCCGGGGGCCTTTGGCTGCAGGGCGAAGAGGGCGACCACGACGGCGCCGAGGCCGAATACGAAGCCGTTGAACGGGCGGTTCATGGCAGACTCCCGGAGGCGGAGGCCGAGGCGCTTCGCCGCCGCGCGGCGACGGTGCCGCGCGGCGGGAGAGGGTCTCTGCCTCCGGGAGACAATTATCGAGTCCGGGCCGCGGGGGCTCAAGGGGGGCTGTGCTGTAGCTCTGCGGGAGCCGCGCGGCCCGTCCGCTGTCTCTACTTCTCCACGAACGCCTGAATGCGGAACGTCTCGGCGTTCTCGCCCACCCACTGGCAGGCGGCGCTCTGGATCTGCTGCATGTTCCGGCCCGCCTCGGGGCGCCAGCCGTCGTTCGTCGTCGCGCGCAGCAGCGAGAACGCGCGCCACGGTGTCATGCGGAAGTCCGGCCCGCCCTTGCCCCAGTCGGCCCCGGCCAGCGCCCGCAGGATCAGCCGGCCGCGCTCGGCGTCGAGCGGTTGCTTCTTCGCAAGGGGCTCGTGCAGCCCCGGCTGGAAGAAGCAGTGGCGCTCGACCTGCAGGATCGCGGCGTGCAGCCGCTCCACCGGGTCGCCGGACGTCAGCGCCGCCACCGGGTCGTTCCACGCCTTCGCCCAGCGGCCGTACTGCGCCAGTTGCCGGTCGTAGTCGGGGTTGTTGTCCTTGCCGATGCCGTACTCGTACGGGGTGCGCGTGACGAAGAACGG
>JBBRPS010000799.1:0-4501 GCA_038227745.1 Gemmatales bacterium
CGGATCGCCGTGCTGAAGACGGAGCGCGTCCTGGCTCAAGGCGAGCCGCCGCCGGACGCGCTGTCGGCGCTCCAGCGCGTCCTCGAAGAGGAAGACGAGGTGCCGCTGCTGCTGCAAGGGGCGCGCGGCGACCGGGCGGCGATCGACACCTTTCTGGAGGCGGTGCGCCGCGGCGACGTCAGCCGCCGCAATCTGACGGGCCTCGTCGGCTGGGCGAACGGCCAGAAGGGCGGCTTCATCCAGGACGTGAAGGTCCAGGCGTCGAGCCTGGCGCTGGCGCACTGCCAGGCCGAGTGTCTGCGGTTCATGAACCGCTTCGTCGACATCGCCCGCCGGCCGCCGGAGGAGTGGCGCGAGCCGATGCGTGAGCTCGGGAAAGACGTCAAGCGCGGGCTGCCGCTGACGCGCCTGTTGTGCGAGGTGCCGATGCAGAAAGTCACCCTCGCGGCGCTGCGGAGCCACGCCGACCTGCGCTGCGGCGCCGCGCTGCTGGCCGTCGAGCGCTACCGGCAGGCGCGCGGCCGCTGGCCGGAGTCGCTGGCGGACCTGGTGCCGGCGTACCTGACGAAAGTGCCGACCGACCCGTTCGACGGCCAGCCGCTGCGCTTCACGCGCCTGGCCGACGGCGTCGCGGTCTACTCCGTGAGCGCCGACGGCAACGACGACGGCGGCAACCTGTCGCTCAAGTTCCTGGAAGAGGGGACCGACTGGGGGCTGCGCCTGTGGGACGCGGCGGCGCGCGGCGGACCAGGAACGTGATGTACGAATGCCTCAGCGCGGGGAAGTCGGCGACTTCCGCGCTATTTCTTTGCCAGCGTGATACGGACAACCTCCACCCTGGCTACGGGCGGAGTACGGTTGTAATCACAAACGTAGAGGAGGTGAGACTCATCCAGGAGGGTGATCTTGTTGTAACCCGTCGTGTCCCCGTTCTTCGCGCTCTCGGACTGGTATTTGTAGCGATGTTTGATAATATCCACTTCCTGCCAATCCTTCCCCGTCCCGTCCTCGTTGATCCATAATTTCGCGCCGGGCCGCCCGCCCGCGAGCAACACCGTGCCGTCTTTAAGCACCGCGAGGTTCGGTTCAACGCTCACGGGGCCGCGACACTCGACAGGCTCTGTCCACGAACGGCCTTCGTCGCTACTCCAGGTTTGCCCGTAAGTGATGTTGTTGTCCACACGGTACATGCCCATCAGTCGCCCGTCCGTGAGGCGGCAGAGGGCGGCTTCCGTCGGACCCTCCCCACGTTCGTTGACTTTGCCGGATCGGCGCGCGATCGTCCCGACGACCTTCCAATGGATGCCGTCCTTGGATTCGGCCCCGATAATTCGTATGCCCCCGGCTTTGTACGCCCCGTAAAGTGTGGCGAAGTAGTTGCCGCTCTTGAGCTTTACGACTTGCCCATCAAAATGAAAACCGCCGTTGAGAGTGCCGTCGATCTTCTGCGTCGCAGGGGGTTCTGGCCACCCGGTGACTTCGAGGCCCTCTTTCAGCTCCAGCTTTCGCTCGCCTTTGCGGATCAGGTTGTAGGGGGTGGAAATGTCCCCGTCCGGCTTCGCGGCCATATTGAAGGGCAGAATCAACTCGTCCCCGGAAGGCAGTCGGAGATTGACACCACCCCAATATTTGAAGGCGACGGGCTTGGCCCAGCTCAGACCGCCGTCGCTCGAAAAGGAAGCGACCCCGGTATTGGGATAATGGGGCTCGTCCGTCTGATTCATCATGACCACGACCAGATCGCCGTTCGCCAGCTCGGTGACCGTCGGCATGCACAAGTAGCCCGTCTTGCTTTCGGCCACCAGGACCGGTGCGGAAAGCGTGACGTCGTAGCCTTTCAAAGGGAAGGTCTCCCCACCGGCGTTTTGCGCCCGAGTGGTGGGAGTGAACAGGAAGAGCAGCGCCGCAAACGCCGCAAAGATCGCCACCTTCTGCATAGCACACATCCTCAATGCCCGACGCCGACCTAATGGAACCAGTAAACGCTGCCGTCCCGACGGCCAATCCCGGCTCAGTTTAGCCACGGAACAGAAAAGAGGAAAGGGGTTGGGGGGCCTCGGGGGCGGGAACTGGAGCCGGAAAAGGGGACGGGCACGAATGCCATTAAGTTAAGGGGGTAACGGCTGAGTTGGGGCTTCGAGAATGCCTGAAAACAAGGCGATTTCGCAATCCCAGGCTCTTCAGTAAACCCTTAACTTAATGGCCTTCGTGCCCGTCCCCTTTTCCGGCCTGCCCTACGAACACGGCGTCCCTGTCCGCGGCCCCCGAGGGACGTAACCGGGCGCGTCAGACGGCGGGGAGAGACGTCGGCCGACGGCGGACGGCGGCGACGTGGGGCAGAGACGTCCACTGCACCATTTCCGTGTCCGGGTCGGCGACAACGAGCGTGTTCTTGAGGACAAGGACCGTTTCCGGATGCTTAAGGAAAAAAACCTGGCCGCTCGACAATTCGACCTCGACGGGCTCGAACGGTCGGACGGCCAGGAGGTTGCGAATGGCGTCGGGATTCATGGCGGTATTCTAGCGGATTCCGCCCCGGGCGGGAACTCCTGCTACGGGAGGGGGTTAGGACATGACCGGGGTGTGATTGAAAATCGTGGGTAGTTTGTTCAGGCAGCCATAGCCCAGAACGTGTCCCAGACTTCCGGCCCACTGAGGTAGAGGGCGCGCAGCGGCGCCACCGTGGCAGCCCCGCTGGCCAGCCAGCGCCTCCCGCTGCCCTTGAGGCGCTCCCCCACCACCTTACAGGCCGCTTCCGTCGGACCGCTGCCAATGTCCCAGCCGTGCCGACGATACTCCGGGTAAGCCGTCCGGTGTTCGTTGTCTCGGAAGTAATCGTCGCCAGCAACTGCGACCTGGAGGAGGCCGCGACGTCCGGCCGCTTCCGCCAGGATCTGTACTACCGCTTTATGCCGTTCCACCTGCCGGCGCTGCGCGAGCGGCCGAAGGACATCGAGGCGCTGGCGCGCGGCACGGCGGCGCACTTCACGACGAAGTTCCGCAAGGAGTTGTTCACCATCAGCCGCGAGGCGATGCGCTGCCTGGAGTCGTTCCCCTGGCCGGGCAACATCCGCCAGATGGAGAACGCGGTGCAGCAGGCGGTCCTGGTGAGCAACGGCTCGGAGTTGCTGCCGGAGCACCTGCCGCAGTCGATCCGCGAACACACCCCGCCGACGAACGGCAAGCCGCACGCCCCGCCGGTGGAGACGCTGTCGGCGAGCATCGATGTCGTCGAGCGCAACTTCATCCTCAAGGCGCTGGAGCGGCACGGCAACAGCCGCGCCCGCGCCGCCGAGGCGCTCGGCATCAGCCGCGTCACGCTCTACAAGAAGATGAAGAAGTACGGCCTCATGCCCGCCACGTTGCGCGGGCAGCATCAGGCGTCGTGACCGAGGGAGTGACCGGCCCGAAGCGCGAGCGAGGGACGTCCCTCGCTCGCGCTTCGGGCTGGTTAGGCCACAGAGGGCGGTTCGTGGCGCGGAAGCGGAAGAGCAACCCGGGGCCGTACCTGTTGCACCTGGAGTTGCTCCGCGATCGCATCACGAACGCCGACCGCTTCCCGTACAACCTGCCCGCCGTCCGCGGCCTGACCACACTCCCGTTCCACCCGAAGGTGACGTTCCTGGTCGGAGAGAACGGGTCCGGCAAATCGACCATCATGGAAGCCATCGCGGTTGCCTGCGGGCTGAACCCGGAGGGTGGCAGCCGGAACTTCAATTTCGCCACGCGGGCATCGCACTCCCCGCTCGACGAGTGCGTCCGGCTGGCAAAGGCTCCCGCCCTGCCCGGCGACAGCTACTTTCTCCGGGCCGAGAGCTTCTACAACGTGGCGTCAGAGATCGAGCGGCTGGACAAGGAGCCGGGCGGCCCGCCGATCATCGGCGCGTACGGCGGCAAGTCGCTCCACGAGCAGTCGCACGGGGAGTCGTTCTTCGCCCTGTTCAAGAACCGGTTCCGGGACCACGGGCTGTACCTGATGGACGAGCCGGAGGCCGCGTTGTCCCCCAAGCGGCAGCTCCAGTTCCTCGGTCTGCTGCACGACTACGTGTGCCGGGGCGGGCAGTTCGTGATCGCCACGCACTCGCCGATCATCATGGCGTACCCCGAAGCCCGCATCTATCTGCTGGACGGCGAGGGGGTCCGGGAGGTAGCCTACACGGACACCGAGCACTACTTGGTCTCGCGGGGTTTCCTAAGCAACCCGCGGCGGTCGCTGTCGGTGCTGTTCGGGGAGGAGCAAGAGGCCTCCCCATGAACGGGCTTGAAAACTAGACCCATTATCGGCCTTCTCTATCCTGTATTTGTCCCCGAGGCGCGTACTGGCCCCGCGCCTCGCTCCCTCCGAGGTCGATCCCGTCCGGCGTTGTCGGTGGTCTACCTTCTCGCCAGGCCGCGAGCGCCTGGCCCGCCGTCAGGTCGGCACCGCCGACGCCTCGCCCAAAGGCACCCGTTCGTAGCCCAGTTCCGCCTAGTCTTGCGGCGAAGGCTCGGCTAGTCCCCG
>JBBRPS010000800.1:0-4501 GCA_038227745.1 Gemmatales bacterium
GCGCGAAGAAGGCGTCCCACTGCACCCCCGCCTCGCCACCGCCCGCCAGCCAGCGCAGCCGCGTGGGCCGCCCAAGGTCGCGCCGCACCGGGGACAGCACGGGGCCGGCGAGGGGGCGCACCCAGACGAACACCTTGCGGCCCAGGGCCGGGTCTTCCGCGAGGAGCACGCCGGCCCCGGCCTCCCAGCGCAGGGCGCCGCGCACCACGAAAGGCCCGACGCGCTCCGGCAAGCCCTCTGCCCGGGCGAGGGTTTCCCCGAGACAACTGGGGAAGGTCTGCTTGCGGGCGGGGGCCGGCAGGAGAACCACGCGGGTGCCGCTGAGGAACTCGTGCAGCCCGCGGTAGCCGTTCCGCGCCCGCATCGTGATCATCATCGCCAGGATGCCGACGGCTTCCAGGGGGTAGAAGAGCAGCATCGCGGTCAGGTAGATCTCGGTGAGGCGCTCCGGGTGATCGCGCGCCGCGTCGAGCGCTCCTGCGGCGAGCAGAGCGAACTGCATGGCGAACGCCCCGAGGCTGGTTAACGTGTAGAACAGCAACGAGCGCCACAGGGCCCGCGCCGGGCGGGGGGGATCGCCGCCCCGGGTCGTGCAGACCCGCAGCCCCAGCAGCCGCTTGCCCGGCGTGCAGCCCCAGGCCGTCTCCATGCCCGCGTACGCCAGTACCCAGAAGACCGAGCCGAACAGGGAGTAAAGGGCCTGGTAGAGGGCGCTGCCGGGGTCACCCGGGCGCAGCATGTACCCCGACCACCAGAGCAACAGCACATTCAGGATCCAGATGGCGACGCTGAACAGCACCTGGTCGATGAGGTAGGCGCCGAAGCGGGCCCCCATGCCGCCGATCGACAGTCGGCCGGGCGCGAACGGGAGCAGCGCCGCCCGGAGCTCGTCGAGGTTCCGCCAGCGGCGCTCGCGGTTGCGCTCCAGCCCGCGCAGCACCACCCGCTCGAGTCCCGACGAGACGTCGCGGCGCACGCCGCGCAGCGGCGGCACCGGGTCGGCGACGATGCGGGCCATCGCCGCCGTGGCGTCGCCGGTCTCGAACGGGGCGCGGCCGGCGAGGAGGTAGTACAGCGTCGCCGCCACCGAGTAGATGTCGGACTGCGCGTCCACGCGCTCGCGGCGGATCTGCTCCGGCGAGGCGTACAGCGGCGTCCCCAGGAACGTCCCGGTCCGCGTCAGGTGGCTGTCCTCGCCCAGCGACTTGGACAGGCCGAAGTCGCCCACCTTGACGCGGCCGTCGGCCCCGAGGAAGCAGTTCGACGGCTTGACGTCGCGGTGGACCACGCCGAAGCGGTGCGCCTCCTGGAGGCCCTCGATCGCGTCGAGGATGCGGGCGACGGCGTCGTCCTGGCGCAACGGGCCTCCGCGCTCGACGAGGTCCTTGAGGGTGTCGCCGGGCATCAGCTCCATGACGATATAGGGCTGGCCCGCGTCCTCGTCGGCGGCGAGCACGAACACGCAGCGCGGGTGGGAGAGGGCGCTGGCCAGGCGGCCCTCCTGCCGAAAGCGCTCGACGGCCTCGGGCGAGGCGGCGATCGCCGGGGCGAGCAGCTTCAGGGCCACGCGCCGGCCGTTCGCGAGCGCCTCGGCCTCGTAGACAGTGCCCATGCCGCCGGCGCCGAGCCGCCGCAGTAGGCGGTAGCCGCCCACGACCTCTAGCGCGGTGCCGTCGGGAAGCTCGGCCGCCGCGCGGTACGCCACCGTCCCCTCCCCCGCGTCCGTCGGGGCGGTGGCCGTGGTCGTGTCCTGCGGCGCCGGTCCCGTCAGCGGCCGGCCGCAGTAGCCGCAAAACGTGGGCGGCTCGCCGGAGAACTCCAGGACGCGGCCGCACCGGGAACAGGGCAGTTGCATGCCGACTCTCCTCAGCCCTTGTGGCGGTCCTTACGCCGGAGGAACCACGCCGTCGCGGCCAGCAGCACCGCCGTCTGGGCCGCGAGCGCGGCGCACGGCAGCCAAAGGCTATCGTCGTAGTCCGCGTTCCACGGTGAGCTGGCCGGCAGTTCCGTCTCGCCGGTGCGCACCGCACGGAAGCCCCAGTAAGCCGGCGAGACCACCAGCGCCACGGTGCGCAGCGGCTCGGTATCGACCGGGAGCACGCCCCCGCACAGGACGATCTGCGGGATCAGCACGTAGGGCAGCAGCGTCGAGGCCCGATCGGAGCTGCCCACGCACGCCGACAGCAGCAGCCCCAGGGCGACGCCCGTCATCGCCAGCAGCACCAGCACGCCGTACTGTGCCGCGTAATTCAGGCGGTAAGCCGGCACGGGCGCATCGTCGCCGCGCAGCACCTGCATCAGTTCGAGGCCGCCGTAGACCACAGCCATCGCCAGGAACACCTGCAGCGCCGAGATGAGGCTCAGTACGAAGAACTTGCTGGCGACGTACGGCAGGATGCCGAGGTTCACCGCCCGCTCCCGGCCGTAGACCGCCTCCTCCTTCACGATCTCGCGCGCCGCGTTGTTGCAGCCGAACCAGAGGATGCTGATGACGAGCAGGCAGACGAGGATGTAGGTGTAGGTCGGATCCACCATCGTCCCTTGCGGGATGATCGGCATGCTGCGCCCCAGGAGCAGGTCGGCCTTGCCGATGAAGTCCCGGATGGTGGCGTCGGCGAACGGGATTTTCGCCAGCAGCTCCTCGATCTTTCGCTTCTCTTGCGGCGTCTGCCGCAGGCGGTCGATGGCGGAGCGCAGGCTCACCGACTGGTCCGGCACCTTGCGGAGCCGGTTCAGCCACAGCTCCGCGGTCGCCTGTTCGTCGGCGGTGAGCGCGCGGGCGGTGAGGGTTTGGTAGTGGAAGGGCTTGTTCATGAAGCTGAGGAGGATGATGGCCGCCACGAGGGGGGCCTGCAGGAGCAGCAGTCGGAGCGTGCGGACGTCGCGGCGGAGGATCTCGACGTAGCGGGCCGTCAGCACGAGGAACTGGTGCCCGAGCTGGCGGAAGGGGCGCTCCGCCGCGGGCGGCTTCGGGGGCGCCGGCGCCCGTGCCGGCGCGGGGGCCGGCGTCGGAGCCGGGGGCGCCAGCAGGACGCTGCCGGCGGGCGCCGACCGCAGGCGGTCCTGCACGAACGCGCGGTACAGCGAGCAGTCCGTGAACCGTTTCTCCCAATCGGCCGGGGGGCGGTCCGCCAGGCGGTCGTAGATTTCGCTGACGCGGCCAACGCCGAAATAGGCGTGGCTCTCGCCGGGCGGACCGCAGTAGGCCAACCGCCCGCCGGCCAGGACGAGGATCAGATCGCACAGCTCGACGTTGTCCACGTTGTGCGTGATGCACACGACCGACTTGCCCTCGCGCGACAGCCGGCGGAAGAGGCGCATCATGCGCGCCTCGGTGCCGGCGTCGAGGCCGCTGGTCGCCTCGTCGATGTAGAGCAGGCACGGCCGGGCCAGCAATTCGGCGCCGAGGCTGACGCGCTTGACCTGGCCGCCGCTCAGGTTCGCGACGAGGGTGTCCTGGTGGGGCCCGAGTTCCATCAGCTGCAGCACCTCGGCGATGCGCGCGTTCAGCTCGTCCGGGCCGGTGTCGGCGGGGAGGCGCAGGCGGGCGGTGTAGTAGAGGGCGCGGTAGACCGTGAGCTGCGTGTGGACGATGTCGCGCTGCGGCACATAGCCGAGGAGCTGTCGGAAGCTGTCGAAGTGGAGGTAGAAGTCCTCGCCGTTGGCGAGCACGCGGCCGCGGGTGGCCGGCCGCCGGCCGTTGAGGCAGTCCATCAGTGTGCTCTTGCCCGAGCCGCTGGGGCCGAGCAGGGCGACGAACTCGCCCGGCTCGACGGCGAGGCTGATGTTCTCCAGGAGCTTCCGCGTCCGTCCGCCGCCGAGGGGGATCTCCTTTTCGAGGCGGCGGGCCTCGAGGCGAAGGCTGTGGCTGCTGTCGAGGGCATGCAGGACGCCACCGGCGAGGCAGAAGAGGTACGGGCCGATGCCGATGCGCTCCTGCTCGCCGACGAAGACCGGCTCGGTGACGCGGCGGCCGCCGACCAGGACGCCGTTGACGCTGCGCAGGTCGTGGACGCGCAGGCCGCCGGGCAGCCGTTCGAGCAGGGCGTGTCTGCGCGAGACGGAGGGGTGGGGCAGGCAGACGTCGCAGTCGGCGGTACGGCCGATGACCAGGCGGTCCTTGCCGGCGAACAGGTCGGCGAGGGCAAGGAGGCGGTGTGGCTCGCCGCGCGCGAACAGGCCGGCCGGCAGCTGTCCGTGTCCCTTTGCCGAGCCGGTCCACAGGGCGGTGGCGTCCTCCGGGGGCGGGGCGTCGAAGGCCTGGCCGCACTTCTCACAGAAGCGGTGCTCGTCGGCATTGGCGGACCCGCAATGGCGACAGGATTTCATAAAGTCTCTCGAGCCAGGGTTGTCATGGCCGAACCGGCACGGAAGGCAGATTAGCACAAGCGCCGGCCGTACGGAAGGGCCTGCCCGGTCCAGCGGCGTACTTCATGGAGGTGGGTATCGCGGTTCGGCAAGCGGGGGCGTGGGGTTGGGGGGGAGGGGGCCGGCATCAAGA
>JBBRPS010000801.1:0-4480 GCA_038227745.1 Gemmatales bacterium
CCGAGCGCGGTTCTGCGAACCGCGGCTAAACGGGGGGGGGTTGGTTCGGAAATGGGGCGAGCTACGGTCGTTTCTCCAGCGGCACGTAGGGCACGTCGCGCTTGCCGATGTAGACCTGCTCGGGGCGGTAGATGCGGTTGTTCGTGAGCTGCTCCAGCCAGTGCGCCAGCCAGCCGGCGACGCGGGCGATGGCGAAGATCGGCGTGAACAAATCGCGCGGGATCTCCAGCGCCTGGTAAACGATGCCGGAGTAGAAATCGACGTTTGGGTAGATGCCCTTCGGCCCGAGCAGGCCCGCCATCACCCGCTCCATCTCGATCGCCATGTCGTAGATCTTCGGCCGGGCCGTCTCGCTGAAGACGTTCTCGGCCAACTCCTGCAGTACGCTGGCGCGCGGGTCCTTGACCTTGTAGACGCGGTGGCCGTAACCCATGATCTTCTTCTTGGTGGCGACGGCGTCCTCGACCCAGGGGCGGACGTTCTCCATCGTGCCGATCTCGTCGAGCATCTCCAATACTTCTTCATTGGCGCCGCCGTGCAGCGGGCCGGTGAGGGTGCCGATGGCGGCGCTGATGACGCAGTAGGGGCTGGCGAGCGTCGAGCCGGTGACGCGGCCGCTGAACGTCGAGGCGTTCATCGTGTGCTCGGCGTGCAGGACCAGGCAGGCGTCGAGGATCTTGCGGACGGCCGGCGACGGCAGCTTCTCGAACAGCATCCAGTAGAAGTTCGAGGCGTGGTCGAGGTCGTCGCGCGGTTCGATGGCCTCGTCGCCGTGGCGCAGGCGAGCGAAGGCGGTGACGACGGTCGGCAGCTTGGCGATCAGACGGACGGACGACTCCCAGTTGACCTGGGCGTTCTTGATGTCGCGGGCCGGGTAGAACATGCCCATGGCGGCGACGGCGGCCTGCAGCGCGTCCATCGGATGGCCAGCCTCGGGCAGGCACTTGATGAGGTCCTTGAGCTTGAACTTGATGCGGCGGTGGTGGCGGAGTTGGTCCTCGAAGTCGGCGAGCTGGCGCTGCGTGGGCAGCTCGCCCTTGAGCAACAGCCAGGCGGTCTCCTCATAGCAGCTCTGCCGGGCGAGTGTCTCGACGGCGATGCCGCGGTATTCGAGGCGGGCGCGTTTGCCGTCGATGAAGCTGACGGCCGACTCCGCGACCGGGACGTCGGCCAGGCCCGGACGTAACTCCAGCTGACTCATGGTGCCCCCGATGCAAGGGAGAGGGGCAGGCGCGGGACACGCCCGGCCGACCTGCCCGGCCCGCGGTCCCCTTGTTGCCCCGTCCGCGTTACCTGTCCTTCCCCAACTCTCCAACCCGAGGGTACACCCAACCCCGCCGCCGGGGCGGCCGTCCGTTGCGGGTTGTCCAGGGGATACCCTTCGAGGAGCGTGCCCGGCGGGCAGACCCTGACACACGGGCCAGGATCCTTCCTTCCAGCGGGGAGAGCATGGGTTGAGATATGCGCCGCCGCGGCGTGCGGCCAGTCGGCCCGGGCCTCGAAACCCTTGCCCCACCCCGCCCGGCCCGGCCCCCAGTACACCGCGGCGGAAATCTGTAGCCGGCGGCGCCCGGGGGTCCGCCTCCACCTGGAGACGCTGGAGGCCCGCCTGACGCCCTCGGGCGACTTCGGCTTCGCCCTGGCCGCGGGCGGCCAGGGCGCCGACAGGGGCGCCGCGGTCGCCAGCGATGCCGCGGGGAACGTCTGCGTGACGGGCTCGTTCAGCGGCACGGCCGCCTTCGGGTCCGGGCCGGCAGCGTTTACCCTAACCAGCGCGGGCGGCACCGACGTCTTCGTGGCGAAGTACACGGCGGCCGGCGCCCTTCTCTGGGCCAGGGACCTGGGCGGCAGTGGCGACGACGCGGGGGCCGGCGTCACGGTGGACGGGGCGGGCAACGTCTACACGACCGGCTCGTTCAGCGGCACGGCGGACTTCGATCCCGGTGCGGCCGCCGTCAACCTCACCAGCGCCGGCGCCGAGGACGTGTTCGTGTGGGGCGGGTGGAGGCCTCTTACCCGGGCGGCGGATTCAGCCAGGTGTTCTACCAGAACATCGAGCAGTTCGTCGGCAACTTCGTCTAGGACACCGCGGCTAAACGAGCGCGCTTTAGCCACGCTGGACCCAGTAAAGCCGGGACTCCAACCCGATACCCTCACCGCTCGGGCACGGCGATGAACGCCTCGCCCGCGCGGACGACGAGCGGCTGTGGCAGGTCCACCCAGCCGCCGTCACCCACGGTTGCCGTCGCCAGCAGCGCCAGCCGCTCGCCCGTCGGCGCGTCGATCTGGAACACCAACACCTGCCGCCCGGCCTCCACGCCCTCCAGGTGAAACCGGGGAATGAGCCGGTCGTCGGCAAAGCGGAAGGTGAACCACGGGTCTTCGTAGAGCGGCCCGATCATGCCATTACCCTCGGCAAGAACAACCTCCCGCGGGGGCCGCCACACGACACGGGCCGGCGCTCACCGCCTCCGCTACGTCGTCGGGGCCAGCGTCGTGTCCCGTGGCGGCCGCGTCCGGGGCGCTGGCCCCGTCGGCGGCGGGGCGCAGACGGCCCGCCAGGTAGTAACTCGCCACGGCGGCGGCACACGCCAGGGCGCCGAGCAACGGGTAGCCGTCCAGGCGCCCGCCTTCCCCCTTGGCCAGCAGCAGCCCGCCGACCCAGGAGGCCAGGCCGGCCCCCAGCTGCTGCACCGCCGAGTTCAGGCTCATGAAACTGCCGCGCACGCGCGGCGCGGCGCTGGCGGTCATCAGCGCCATCCCCGGCACCATGCGCCCCGACGAGGCCACGAACAGCAGTGTGGTGACCGGCAGCACCCCCACCAGGCCGAGGCCGGCCGGCAGCACGGCGACCAGCCCCATCGCCACGCCGGTGGCCACGGCCAGGACGCGGAAGACCGGCAGCTTGCCCACGCGGTCGGCGAGCCGGCCGATCCGCGTGAGCGTCAGCAGTGTCGCCAGCCCGCCGAACACGTACATGAATTTCAGGTCCCCCTCGGCCAGGCCGACGTTCGCCACCAGGTAGGCGGCCAGGTACGGGAAGAGGAGGAAACTGCCGGCGACCAGGGAGGCCATCAGGGCGAAGGCGCGCAGGTGGTTGGGGTCGGTGGCGACCGCCCAGGCGCTGACCGGGGCGTCGTCGCGGCGGCGACCGAGGTGGCCGCGCAGCGGCGGCAGCACCCACGCCGCCAGCGCCAGCACCGCGGCGCTCAGGCCGGCCAGCACGGCGAACGGCGCCCGCCAGTCGAGCAGTTCGGCCAGGTACAGCCCCAGGGGCACGCCCGCGATGGACGCGATGGAGAAGGCGGTCATGACCACCCCGGTGGCGGTTCCGCGGCGGCTGTCGGGGAAGGCGTCGCCGATGATGGCGAGCACGTTGGCGCCGCAGACGCCGCCGAACGCCCCGGCCACGGCGCGGGCCGCGAGCAGCAGCGGGTAGGTCGTCGCCGCGGCGCACAGCAGCGTGCCCAGGGTGAAGCCGGCGCCGAGAACCAGCAGGGCCGTTTTGCGGTCGAAGCGGTCGAGGAAGCGGGCCGCGAGCAGGCTGGCAGCGCCGGCGCTGAGGGTGTAAGCCGACACAACCAGGCCGAACTGCGGGGCGGTCAGGTGCAGCGCGTCGCCCGTCGCCGCGTTGAGGAACATCGACCCCAGTGGCATGATGAGCATGAAATCGACGATGTGCGCGAACTGCACGGCGGCGAGCACGAGCAGGAGCAGCCACTCACGCGCGGACAGGCGGGAGGGGTCCGTTCCCTCCCGGCGGCGGGGTGCGGCGGGATCGGGGTTACTCGCTTCGGCCATCGTCAGCTCCTTCGCCGGCAGCGCTGAGGAATCGGGAATTCTTCGCACCTTGCGAGGTGTGGAAGTTCACCGCTAGTATAGCGTTGCAGCCCGGCTGCCTTCTTGGCAGTCCCTTTTTTCTTCGCACCTCTTTTTTCTTCGCACCTCTTGTTTCTTGGCCCTTTTCTGATACAGCTGTCTACTTATCAAGGCCGTTCACCCCTCCGCGGAGCGACCCCTGCCCATCCCCAGCCACCCCACCCAGATCCGCCGCTCCCTGGAGGCACGCCTGAAGAAGTTGGCCCCGTGCTGGCCGCCCGCCTCACACGCATCGCCAAGCGCTGCGGCCGGCCCTCCTGCCACTGCGCCCAGGCGGACGCACCGCACACGGCCTACCACCTGACCTACAAGGACCACTGGTGGAAAAGGGGAGCCTGTTACGGCAGCTGGCGCAGACGCAGGGGCGGCGCGGGGCGCGGGCGTTGTAGGGCAGCCTGAAGAACATGGCGCAGCGGCTGCTGGAGAGCATCCGCTACCTGCACTGGCCGGAAGCGGCGTACGACGCGCAGGCGGCGGCGGCGATCCAGATTCGGCTGGACAGCAGTTAGGGGGCGGGGGGCTGGAGAGCGTGTTCCAGGGGGCGGCGGTGCGGGAGCAGCTGGGGCGGTAAAAACTCGAAGCGGGGCTTCGGGAGCGTCCG
>JBBRPS010000802.1:0-4479 GCA_038227745.1 Gemmatales bacterium
CCAGGTCTACCTCTACGTGACCCGGCGGCACTGGGGCCTCGCCCTGGAACTGGTCGAGGAGCCCCTGGCCCGGTGGGAGCGGCGCTGGGGGAAGACGGCCGACGACGCCGCCCGCGACGCCAAGATCGACCAGCTGGAGGCAGCACATCGACGGACGTACGCGGCGGAACTCGAAGACCGGCTCCGCGGCTGGGGTTTCAGCGGCCCATTCCCCTGCGCCGGGCAGGGGGACGACGAGCGGCGGCGCCGCGACCCGGTGTAGGGGCCGGACCCCGTGCCCGGGCCGGGCGGGACGGTCTGGCCCGCCGCACCGAGTCCGATAGGTTGTTGCAGAGGTAGAGCGGGAAAAAATGTGGGTCGTGGTGCAACGAACGTGAGCTGGGACAAGAAGGCACGCGGCGGCAAGTATTACTACCGGAGCCGACGGGTCGCCGGCAAGGCCGTCAAGGTGTACGTCGGCCGCGGCCCGGCCGCCGAGCTGGCCGCCCGGCTCGACGAGCGCGAGCGGCAGAACCGCCAAGCCGGGCGCGCGGCGCGGCTGGCCGGACGGACGCAGCTCGCCGTGGCGGACCTGGCGTTCGCCGACGCCCGTGCCCTGGTCGACCTGCTGGTGCAGGCGACCCTCGTCCTCTCCGGGTTCCATCTTCACCGCAACGAATGGAGGCGACGTGGACACTCGACGCAGGGAAGCTAACAAGGCGAAGGCGCCCGCCAAGGCCCGGCCGAGGGTCGACCGACGCCCCCAGGACAATACCGCCCGGCACGGAGCCGAACACAGGGACTGCAAGCGGGACAAACAGGCCAGGGCCGACGAGGCGGCGCCCGCCGACTACCAGAAGCTGTTCAAGGAGCTGGTCGCCCGAGCGAATCAGGGCGAACGCCTGGCCATCGACCGACTCAGAAAATTCCTGGACCTGAACCCGCACATCTGGGCCGCGGCGGGCGACCTGACGGCCGTGGCCGAGCGCGGCTGGGTCGAGCTAATCGTCGGCCAGGATGCACTCAAGACCGAGTGCGTGAAGCGTCGACTCGGCGAGCTGAAGGGGCAGTTGCAGGGGCCGCACCCGACCGCCCTGGAGGCCATCCTCGTCGACCTGATCGGCGTCGCGTGGCTGGGGGCGCAGCACGCTGAGATTCAGGCGGCCAGCCCGGCCGGCAGCTCGCTCGACCAGGCGGCGTTCAAGTTGAAGCGGGCAGAGAGCAGTCAAAAGCGTCTGCTCGCCGCGACGAAGACGTTGGCGACGCTGCGGGCCTTGGTGCCGCAGGGACTCGTGCCTGCCCAGCCCTTGCGGCTCCACGATCCGAACAAGAAATCGGGCTGACCGCGTGGGCTCGAAGATCAAGCGGCGAACCTCTTGGCGGCCGAGGACGCCGCCCGCCTGGCGGCGCCTGATGACCCGTCCGCGCCGTGAACTCTCCCATCGCAAGAGCCGCCGCCCAGGGAGGTCGAGGGCGGGAGGGCCAGTCGGATGACCAACGCGGCCGTACTCGGGCTGGGTGCCCTCGTCCTGCTGGTCGCCGTGCTGGCCGGGGCCGTCGCCTCGGTAGCCGGCTTCGGGATCGGCAGCCTGCTGATGCCCCTGCTGGCGTGGCAGACGGGCACCAAGGTGGCCGTGGCGGCCGTGTCCATCCCGCACCGGGAGGGGACGGCCCTGCGCTGCTGGCGGCTGCGCGGCCACATCGACCGCCGCGTGCTGCTCTCCTTCGGCCTCGCCAGCGCCGCCGGCGGACTGGTCGGCGCGCTGCTGCACGCTTACGCCAACAGCCCGGCGCTGGCCGTCGTCCTGGGTATCAGCAGCCGGTCGGCACGGCTTTCCTCGTCCCCACGGGCCACCCCGCCGTCCCGTTCGTGGCCCACGCCCCGACCATGTGCGTGCCGGGGAGCATCGAGGGCACCGACAAGGTCTACGCCGCGACCTGGGCGGCCCTGCTGGCGGTCTACGCCCACAACGTCGCATCCGACGAGAAGATCGAGGTGGTGGCGTTCCCGGCGCTCGGGACGGGGTTCGGGGACGTCCCGTTCGACGAGGCGGCGCGGCAGATGGCGGCGGCCTACCGGCACTTCCTGGAGCCGCCGCACCGGCTGGACTGGGATTTCGTGGTCGAACGGCACAAGGCCGTCTGCTATGACGGCGTCAAGCAGGTCGTTCGGTGAACGCACGCTCGACGGCCCGTAGCTGATGCAGGTGACGGCGGGCGTGCTGGGCGAGGAAGTAGAGCCACTGGTACAGGTCGATCTTGCCCAGGCCGTTGACCGACATGCGCACCTTGCAGAGCGCGCCCTCGCCTCCCCTCAGTTGCGCCAGCAGTTCCAGGCACTCGGCGACCTGCCCGCGCATTCTCTCCCGGACTTCAGCCGACGCCGGGGCGCCAGTCGGCTCCATGTGCTCGGGGCGAACCCAGGCGAAGCTGCCCCTCTCTCCAAGAATGTCCAGCCGTGCCAGGTCGCTCTCGCCCTCGGGGATCGCCGCGCCGCGCTGCGCCTTGCGGACCGCCTTCGCCGTCCAGCGGCGGATGACGAGCATCAAGAAGTAGTTGGTGAGAGTGACGTGTTCGAGAATCTGGTCGAGGGACCAGCCGCCGGCCAGGGGCTTGAACCGGCGCATCGCCGCGGGGCAGTCGAACCAGCCGTCCACCTCGGCGAAGATGGCGGTGAGGGCCTGGCGGACGGCAGCGATCGTGGCCCGGTAGGGCATCGTCGGTCTCCGGGGGCGGGACGGGCGATCCCCCACAAGACAGCCCCGCGTTCCCGCGGGTTCGGCCCTCGCCGCGGCGAGGCGAACGGCCATCAGAGGCGGAACCGCCGGCAGAGAGCCAGAGACGTGAAGGAGGAGGACGGACATGGAGATCGACCGTAGGCTATGTGCGGTGGTCGCGCAGCAGCCGTACCCGCTGCTGTTCGCGACGGTCAGCGGGGCGCACCTGTACGGCTTCCCGTCACCGGACTCCGACTACGACCTGCGCGGCGTCCACCTCCTGCCGCTGCGCGCGGCGGTCGGCCTCGACACCGGCCCGGACACCCTCGAGGTGTCGCGGCGCGAGGGCGGCCTCGACCTCGACCTGGTGACGCACGACGCCAGGAAGTTCTTCGGCCTGCTGCTCAAGAAGAACGGCTACGTCCTGGAGCAGCTTTACTCGCCGCTGGTCGTCCACACGACGCCTGCCCACGAGGAACTGAAGGCCCTGGCCCGCGGCTGTCTCACGCGGCACCACAGCCACCACTACCTCGGCTTCGCGCGGACGCAGTGGGGCCTGTTCGAGAAGGAGCGGCCCCGGCGGGTCAAGCCGCTGCTATACGTCTACCGCGTGCTGCTGACCGGCATCCACCTGATGCGCACGGGCGAGGTCGAGGCCAACCTCCTGCGACTCAATGACGTCTCCCGCCTGCCCTACCTCCCTGGGTTGATCGCCCGCAAGGTCGCCGGGCCGGAGCAGTCGGCCCTCGACGAGGGCGACGTCTCCCTCCACCAAAGCGAGTATGAGCGGCTGCGGGCCGAACTGGAGGACAGCGCGCGCAGCAGCCACCTGCCGGAGGCCCCGGCCGCCAGGGCTGGCCTGCACGATCTGCTCGTCCGGCTGCGCCTCATCGGGCACCCGAACTGATGCGGTGCAGCCATGCCGTCCGGCGGTGGGCTACAGGGGAGGCTCAAGGTGTACGGGTGTCTAGGGAGTACCAGGGAGCCCCAATATCGGCCCGTGTCAGAAGAGGCGGCTCTGAACCCTCCTTGAGGCTTCGGGGGGCTCCAGCGGCCTGCTGGGGGCCTTCCTGGGCATGCCGAGGGGGAGTGTCTGGACTTGCCCTGAGGAGAAGGGTGCGGAGGCCCGTGCCGACTGCCAGATTGACTGCCCGGTGGGGCCTCCAATCCAAAAACTGGTTTTGAGAATTCGTGAAGGAGCCGATCCGAGAGAACCCAGCAGGGGGACCGACCGCCCCGCACGGCGGCCCCAGGGTGAACCCTGGGCTGCCTCCGACCCCTGCTCGGCCGGCATGGCTCGACCGCCGCCCGAGGACAGCTCTCCGGCCCCTGCCCCCAACGCCCTGGGTCGCCGCGATCCGCCCCTGCGCACAGGAGACTCCGCGGGGCGGTGTTGACGCCACGCTTCCGCTTTCTCGTTGTCAGGCGGTGCTCCGGTCGCTTACACTCATCAGCGACCGGGTCGGAACTTCCTCCGGCCCTCCTCACGACAGAGAACCCCCATGAACCTGCGCGTTCCTCTTGCCGCCGCGCTCCTCCTCATCGCCGCACCGCTCCCGGCCCCCCGGCCCGCCGACGGCTGTGCCACGGCGCGACCCAAGAACATCCTCACGCCGGTCGAAATCGCCAGCGAGAGCGCCATCCTCCTCTGGGACGAGGCGACCCAAACACAGCACTTCATCCGCCGCGCCTCCTTCCAGACCGACGCCCCGGACTTTGGCTTCCTCGTGCCGACGCCGACCCAACCGACTCTGGCCCCGGCCGACGACACGGCGTTCGCCAC
>JBBRPS010000803.1:0-4459 GCA_038227745.1 Gemmatales bacterium
CGCCCCCGCCCGGGTTGCCGACCGGGCCAACCCGCGGTACACCCAACCCCGCGCGGTGTCCGGCTCCATCGCCGCCGCCCGGCCACGATCGCGCCGCGCGCCCTCCGGGTCCCAGTTCCTGCTGCGCAGCTCGGCGCGGAGGACGTACACTTCCGTGGTTTCGTAGCCGTCTTTCAGGAGCCGGTCCAGGACCTCCCGCGCCTCAGTGTCCTTGCGCTGCTCGATCAGCGCCCTGGCGCGCAGGACGCGGGCCGAGTCGGACAGGGTCGGGGGCGGTTCGCTGGCCAGGACCTTTTCCAAATCGCTCTCGGCCGGCGCCCAGGCTTCCTTCTCCAGGCGGACCAGACCACGGTAAAAGGACGCCCAGGTGTAATCCGGCTTCAGGGCGAGGCAGCTGGTACATGCCTCCTCCGCCTCGTCGTATTGCGCGAGTTGCCTGTGGCAGAGGGCCTTCAGGAGCCACGCGCCGAACCGCTGCGGCTCCTTCCGCGTCACGTCCTTCAAGTCTTCCAGCGCTTCTTGAGAGGCAGCGGAGGAGCCGATCGTGGCCAACTCACCGGCCCACCGGTAGCGCTCCCGCGTGGTCGCCGGCTCGATCTCCCGCGCCCGTTCCCGGAGCCCTTTCACGCTGCCCGTATCGCCATCGAGTGCCTCCGTCAGGAATGCCTCCTGCATGAGCAGGGCTGCGGGGGCGGCACCACGGGCATAGCAACCCTTGGCGCGTTCGTTGTAGACCCGGGCGGCGGCAAGGGCCGCCGCGGGCGCTCTGGCGAGGGCGATCGGTCCGGCAGGGCGCCGCAGGAGGGCGGCGCGGCCGAGTAAATAGAGCAGGTCGCCGACCTCGTGGCGGAGTTGCTGCTGCTCTGCCCGGGGCAGGTTGCGCACCTCCGGCGCAGCCTGCCAGTCGGGGTTCTCCAGCACCCGGTAGTGTCGCAGTGTACCGCGCCAGCGCTCGACATCCTCCCCGGCATTTCCCTGGATCGGCAGGATCTCCTTGAGGACGAGGTCGCGGACGGTCAGGTTGTCCTCGAACTTGCCGAGCCCCGCGAGGCCCTCTCGGAAGCGCCGGTAGCGCGCCAGGCACAGGCGCTTCGACTCCGCCTTGCGTTCCTCTCCGACGAGGCGAACGGCCTCGGCTTCGGCCTCCTGCTTTTCCTGGGCGAGTCGCTCGGCCTTGGTTTCCGCCTGCTGCCGCCTCTCCTCGGAATGCTGTGTCTCGGCGGCAGCCTGCCGGGTCTTCTCCTCTGCCGCGGACCGGGCGGCCGTGGACTCTTCCCACGCGAACCAGGCGGCCGGCACCACCCACAGCGCCGCCACGATCGCCAGCAGCGCCCCGAGCGTGACGGGCGAGGACAGGCGCGGGTGCCGCCGTGCCCACTTGCCCGCACGCTCGCGCAGGGACGGCTCCGGGGCGTGGCGCAGCGGCCGGTCCTCCAGCTGGCACTGCAGATCTTCGCGCAGTTCCTGCGCCGTCTGGTAACGGCGCCCCGGCTCCGGGTCGAGGCAGCGGCGGACGATGGACTCCACGGCCGGCGACACCGCCCGGTTGCGGTGGCGCAGCGGCGGGAGCGGACAGCGCCGCTCCTTCAGGAGGGCCGGCAGCACGTCGGGCAGTTGACCGGGCGGCACCTCGAACGGCGGCCGGCCCGCGAGCATCTCGTAGAGGATGACGCCCAGGGAGTAGATGTCGCTCCGCGCGTCGAAGACGCCGGCGCCGCCGCAGAAGGCGTCGAGGTGCTCGGGGGCCATGTACGGCAGCGTGCCGCCGAGCAGGCTGACCGTGCCGCGGCCGCGCTGCTTGACGTCCTCCGAGAGGTTGAAGTCCAGCAGCATCGGCTGGCCGTCGTCGCTCAGGAGGATGTTGGCCGGCTTGAGGTCGCGGTGCAGGATGCCGCGCTCGTGCGCGTGCGCCAACCCGTCGGCGACGCGGGCGGCCACCCAGAGCAGGGCGCGGACGTAGCTCATCCCCTCCAGCATGCGGACGGTTGCCCGCACCGGGCGCGGCGGCTCGGACTGGACGCCGGGGGAGGCCTGCAGGAGTGTACCGCGGACCATGCTCACCAGCGCGTCGCCGAACTCCGGCAGGGCCGTGCGTCCGCGCAGGCCCTTGAGCACATCGGCGAGCGTGGTCGGCCCGAAGTACGGCATGCACACCGCCTGCAGCGGGCCGGCGCGGTGCGCGGAGTAGATGGGGACGATGTTCGTGTGCTGCAGCTGGGCCAGCATCTGCGGCTCGCCGAACAGGTCCACGGCCACCTTCAGCGCGACCGGGCGGTCGGCGAGCTCGGTCTGGCGCGCGAGGAAAACGCGGCTGAACGCGCCGCGGCCCAGCTCCGACGCCAGGTGGAACCCGAGGAAATCGACGCCGACGGGCGGCAGGGCGGCCAGGCCCTCGGCCAGGCGCCGCGCCACCTCCGCGTCGCGGGGGTCGATGTCGCGGCGCTTCCAGAAGCCGTCCGTGTCCCCCTCCGGGGGCCTCTTGGCGGCGCCCCTCCCTTTGCTCTCCCCCCGCGCCGCCCGCTGTGCTCCGTCGCCGAGTTCCGTGATCCGTGACATGGCCTACATCCTCTTCCGGAACGGGTTCTTCTCTCGCCGGGGCGCCGGCGCAGCACGCCTGGCCCCCCGGGCTCCATCTATTACAATAAGGCGAGCGGCGAAAGAAAACAGCCTGTAGGACGGGTCTCCCGACCCGTCCTTTCGCGAGCAGGACGGGTCGGGAGACCCGTCCTACGTGAGCCTCTTTCTGGCCGGGGGAATAGCGCCGGGCCGACCCGGCGCCGCCCGAACGCCGAACCCCGGCCCGGTCTTGCTTGGACGGTCGCCGCGGCGCGAGAGTTTCCGAAACCGCGCCTCTCCATGGGCCGCTTTTCAGGTAAAGGATCTCCGCGTGCTCTCCTTTGTTCTGCCCTGAAGGGGGTGGCTCTCGACCGTTTCCGCACTCCGTGCGGGACCCAGGGGGCCGCTGCGGTCGGCCGCGGGACGGCATCTGCTCTGATGGATTTCCTGGCGGCGCGATACACGAAAAGGGGCTGCGCAGGTCGCGACACCCCGCCTGACAGTCGGGCCGACGGATCGCGGCGGGCGGCGGCGGGCGGCGAGGGAGGTGAGGCGTGACCTGGACCCAACCGGAAGCGTTGACCGCACTGCGGTTGGCGGACCTCTGCCGCCTGGTCCTCGAGCGCGCGGGCATCACCGCCGACGCCGGGCAGACGGGCGACCGCTTCATCGTCCGCAGCGGCCCCGAGCCGCCCGAACTGCTCGCCAAGCTTCTCCAGGAGGGCTTCGCCGAAGGCGCCCCGGAGATCCCCACGCTTCTCCCCGACGAGGAGATCGACGCGGCGGCGCTGGCCCCGGGCGAGGTCGTCGTCCAGCAGGGCTACCGCGTGCCCGGGCCGATCCCCGTGGACCTGTGGCAGTCGGTCCGCGGCGGGCGCGTGCTGCTGTTCGCGGTCGAGCGCCGCGGCCGGACCGGGGCCGTGCGCAGCGTGCTGTGGACCGCCCTGTCCGACGAGCCGGTCGATCGGGAGGCGCCCCTCAAGGCGGTGGTGGCGTGGGAAGTCCTCGGCCGGGCGTGAGCGCATCGCGGCGCCCGCCGGCAGAGTGCCGTGAAGGAGTCAGGCCATGGCCAGTCCGGGCTTTCTGGAAATCGACCAGGTCGGCGAGGTGACCGTCGTGCGGGTGCTCCGCCAGGACCTCTTCGACGCGGAAGAGGTGGACGCGCTGGGTAAGCGCTTGCTGCGCGTGGCGCAGGAGTTAGGCGCCCGGCGCGTCGTCCTCAACCTCGCCCCCGTCGAGCGCATGGTCAGCGCCATGGTCGGCAAGATCATCGCGCTCTACAAGGAGCTGCGGGCGGCGGGCGGGAAAATGGCCCTGTGCGGGGTGCGGCCGGAACTGGCCGAGGAACTCGACGCCATGCGCCTGACGCAGCTGTTCAAGGCGTACGCGACCGAGCAGGAGGCCGTCGCGGCGCTGGCGCCGGCATAAGGACGTGCGCGGTCGTCAGGCGGAGGCCCGGCCAAGGTTCTGCACGTCGGCGTAGCGCAGGGCCTTCTCGAAGCTCACGCCGGCGCACCAGCGGCCATCTTCCAGGGCGAGCGACCACACGACTTTCCCAGGGCGCTTCAGCGGCCTGTTCAGGCCGAGCCCGGAGAGGACGATTTCCACCTCCTGCCCGATCTCGAGGGTCGCTTTTAGGATCAGGCGGATGCCCGTCTCGGAAATATCGAGGCCCGTCACGGCCAGATTGGGGCCGAGGCCGAGAGAACCCTTGCGGCACTCGACTCGCGCCTGGCCGCGAACGCCGCTTCGGCGCGAGCGCCGGCGGTTGGACAGGTTAGGATCGCGCTGATTCATTTCAAATCCCCTGCGAAAACTTAGCTCACGCGGTAGGGGAAGGCAAATCTTGGCGAACGGCCGGCGTCAGCCGGCTGGTCCTGCAACCCTTGGCTTGCAGGACCAG
>JBBRPS010000804.1:0-4456 GCA_038227745.1 Gemmatales bacterium
CGCACCGCTGTCCACGAAACGGCCACGGGTAGCAGAGCGCACGCGAGACCGCGGCGAGACGAGCCGGATGCCTTAATTGGGCAAGTCCGGATCTGTGGGAGGGGTGGGAGGTGACTCCCACCCCGACCCGGCCCAATTTCTTCCCAATTTCTTCCGCCGAGGAGTAAGCATGAACGACACCGACACACTTTCCAGACACATCCAGGGCAACGGCGAGGAACGCGAACGCCGTGTCAACCTGCTCCAGAAGTTGCAGGCCGCCTTTGCACGGGGCGGCCGAGATGCTGTGGCGCACGACTTGACGGCAACGATGGCCGAATTGGAACGGGACTTTGAGGCGAAGTTCGAGGCCCTGAAAGCGATCTTCTGAGGAGCGGACACTATGCTTACCCCGAGGACCCTGAAGGTCCGTGGCTTCCGCGGCTTCCTGAACGAGCAAGAGTTCCGCTTCGACACGCCTGTTGTCATTCTTTTCGGCGAAAACCACTCCGGCAAGAGCAGCACCTTGAACGCCCTGGAGTGGTGCCTGTTCGGCGATGAGTGCAAGGGCATCCAGACCGGCATCCGTGAGCGGGTCGGTTGGATCGTCCCCAACCGCCACCTGGACCGCCCGGACGTCCTGGTCGAGTTGACCCTGGATGGCCCCGACGGCACTTACCGAGTCTGCCGCCGACTATACAAAGCGCCGAAAAAAACAACCCTCGTCGAGGAACTTGAGGTGTGCTTGCCCGACGGGAAGCCGGTGGAACGCGAGAAGGCCGAACAGCAGCTGACACGTCTGCTGGGCTGCTCTTCCCGCGATTTCATGACCACGGTGTACCAGCACCAGGAGACCATCCGCGGCATTGTCATCGAAAAACCGAAGGAGCGTAACGAAGCGATTGACCGCCTCTTGGGGCTGTCCGGCTACACGAACCTGCTGAGCGGCATCAACGACGCTAGCCTCCAGCGCCGTCACAAGAAGATCGGTAAGGACTTCGAGGACTTTGAAACGAGAGTCCAAGATATCCTTGCAGTCTGGGAAAAGGAGCTGAATGCGAAGCGACAGGAGGCTGGTGTCATCGGTAATCGGCTCACGGGCTCGGGCACGCTGGCAGCGGCCCGTGAAGTGCAGCAGTCCCTCAAGGCGTTCGCCGAGAGAGCCGGCCTCGAGCCCGTGGCCTTGGAACTCCCCGCAGGCTGGCAAAGTCTGCCCGCTTTCGAGAAGTCGGCCAAGCAGATCCTCAGCGAACTTCGGGCGGCCACCCCGGACCTGCAAGAGCAGCAGCGACTCTTGGACCGCCGGAAGGAACTGGCCAGGCTACAGTCCGATTATGAGAGCGCCCGAACGCACCGGGACAACATCGGCAAGAAGACACGCGAGCTGGACACAGAGCACGGGGGACGGAAAGCGGTCACGGCGCGAATTGCCAGCATGGACCAGACCCGCAAAGCCGAAGAGGCGCGACGGCGGGCAATCGACGCTTTGGCTGCCCTCATCGAGGAGGCGATCAACTACCTGGAACGGAGCGATGAAGACGGGCCGACGAACCGCTGCCCTGTTTGCGAAACCGAAGCCCCGAACTTGCTGGCAACATTGAGCAAGAAGCTGGAAACGGCTCGCCAAGGCCAACTCAACAAGATCGGAGACAAAATTGAGGGGCTGAAGCGCTCACTCGAAGCTCTCTCCAAAATCGATGAAGCCTACGAGAAACTGGATAAGCAACTCGCGCGGCTGGTGGAGGAACTGAGTACCGCCCGGCGGGAGATCGGCGAGTTGCTCGGGAAAGAGTTGACCGATGCAGATGACCCGCTCGCCCTGCTGAAGAGCGAATTGGCGGGTCTTGCGCACCGGCTGAAACAGTTGAGCGACGCAGTCCAGGAGAAGCAGGCGGCCCTGCAGAAGATTGAGGAGGATCTCGACAAGGTGCATACCGCCCGCGAAATCTTGCAACTGGCCGAGAAAAAGCAGTTCGCCGATAGGATCCAGGAATCACCTGAGTACCAGGCGCTGGAGGCGGCACGGGACCGCCTTGCTTTGTTCGTCGCCGATGTCGAGGCCGTCAAGTCCGCCCTCCTCGCAGCCTCCAGCGAGGAGGCGCACCAGAAGCTGACTGCGGCGGAGAGAGCCATCGACGAGTATTTCCGCCAGTTGACCAGGTCCCCGGATGTCCGGCAGATCCAGCTCAAATTGAACGCGGACGCGCGCGGTCGCAACGCGTACGACATCACGGACCAGGACGGCAACGACCTGACGCCGATCCTCAGTCAAGGGGATCTGAACGCCCTGGCCCTGGCGGTCTTCCTCGGGCTGGCTTCGTGCAGCGCCGCGGTGAGCGGCTTTGGGTTCGTTCTGCTGGACGACCCGTCGCAGAGCCTGGGATCGGAACATAAGAAGCAGCTGTGCAAGATCCTCGACCGAGTGTGCGACACCAGGCGCGTGCTGCTGGCAACGATGGACCGGGAGTTTTACGAGTATCTGCGCGACGGCTTGACGAAAGCCAAGACCGAGTATACGTTCGGGGCGTGGACCGCCGAAAATGGGGTGCGCGTCGGGAGAAGGTAAAAGACCTTGAAGACCGAAACCTACCAGCTTCTGAGGAGGCTCCACGACCGCCACGGTCCGCGGGAGTTCGGCAAGATCTGCCAGAAGCTCCTGGCGATCGCCTGTCGGCTGGCAGGCTTCGAGCACGTCGTGGAGCGAGGCGTCCAGGGCGTGGACGTGGACGTAGCGCTCCTCACTGAGAGGTACGCGACCGAGGTCAAAACGACTGAGAAGGATTCGGTGGTGTTCCAGCAGAAGGACATGGAAGGGTTGGCGAGTCGGAGACAGGACGGCTACCAGCCCTTGCTCGCCGTGCTGCGGCTCAGTCCCTTCTCGGACTGGCACTTGGTGAGCATAGAACACCTGCGCACAGGCAATCTGCTGATCGCTTCCTTGCGTCCCTACCGCCGCCGGGACCTGGAAGAGCGCCTCACGCCGCGCTTCGATGAAGGGCTGGGAGCACATTTCGACGGCGCCTGGGCCGATTCGCAATCCTACCTGGACAAGGTGTTGAGGAACCTCGGGGTCCAGGTCCTCGACACAGAGTGAACAGGGGGTCAGGGCTCGCAGAAATTGGTGTCGGTTCATTTTCTGCGCCGCCCGTCGGGCGGCGCAGAAAATGCCGGACCGAAAAGACCGAAAAGGGGACGCATCCTATGCCGTTGAAGTTTTCGGGAAGATTCGGCCATAAGTGCCTTCCGGACTGCCGGTTAGCTGCTGTGGTCGCTCGTGCGGACTCAGGACGCGAAAACCCTCGATTTCTCGGCGTTTTTCGCTATCCGCGACTCTGGGTCGAGGAAAAGTGCAACGGCATGGGGACGCATCTATTTATTTAGCGATATAGTCAGTCGTCATTATGTCTTGAAAACAAGATGCGTCCCCTTTTCGGTCCCCCCTTTTCGGTCCTTTTCGGTCTCGCGCAGCGGCGGACATCCGGTTTTGGTATGCTACTCACATGGATGCGCTACTCGCTCGAATCACGATCGACCCAGCAGTGTGCCACGGCAAGCCGTGTGTTCGCGGGCTCCGTTACCCGGTCGAGACGCTCCTGGAACTCCTCAGCTCGGGCATGACGATCGATGAGATCCTGGCCGACTACGAAGACCTTGAGCGCGACGACCTGCTGGCCGTCCTGGCATTCGCCGCCCGGCTGGCCCGGACCCGTCGTCTCCAGCAGTTGGGTCCATGAACTTCCTCGTGGACGCCCAGCTGCCACGGCGGATGACGACGTGGCTGACCGCCGCCGGGTGCGATGCCATCCACACGCTCGACTTGCCGGACGTGAACCGGACGACCGACGAGCAGGTGAACGACATCGCAGACCGGGAGCAGCGGGTGGTGGTCACGAAGGACGCCGACTTCGTGGATTCGCACCTCCTCCGGGGGCGCCCGGCGAAGTTGCTCCTGATCTCGACCGGGAACCTCAGCAACCGGGATCTGGAGGCGCTGATGGTGCCGCTCATCCCGGACATCGTCCGCGAGTACCAGGCACACTCGTTCCTCGAACTCGGGCGGCCCGGCATCGTGGTTCGCGGGTAGGTTCCCAGTTTGTCGTCTACAGGGCCCTGCTGTCCCAGGCAGAGCCAGAGCGCTTGCTTTTTCTCGGCGTGCCCACGCGCGTATACGACTCGGTGTTGTCGGAGCCCCTTGGGTCAGTTGGTTGCCGCCGATGTTCGTTTGCGCGTCCTGGTCTGCGACGCCCAGCAGCAGAAGGTGATACGATGGATCAACTAGACCGTTATCGCCAGATCGTTCGCCGGCTGATCGAGGAGTATGCCAGCTACAGGCCGGGGCCTCGGTCATCGTTTCGGCCATCTGCCAAACCGGCAGGCGTGCAAGCCGTCGCGGTTCCTTGCCACAACCAGCGTCCCGCCTTCCGCTTGCGTCGTCAGTTGACAAGCGCCGAAAAGTCGGCGCCCAACTTTCGGCGCC
>JBBRPS010000805.1:0-4428 GCA_038227745.1 Gemmatales bacterium
AAACCTGCACTGAATTCAGGAGAGCCGCGACAGCCCGTGTTGTCGCGCTTTCCGCATGAATTCTGCGGTTTCCGAAGAGTGACACCACACTGTCATCGCTACCGACTTGGATGCAAGTTTTCGTGCCAGAAACACTAGGTCGAGGGACCGGTACGTCGGCGCGTGCCAGACGCGGTACGCCGCCCGGGAGTAGGAGCCGTAGGGGTAGTACCAGCCGCCGCCCCGGATCACCCGGCCCGAGCCCTGGGCGTCGGCGCACCATTGGAACACGTTGCCATGCATGTCGCACAACCCCAACTTGTTCGGTGGGTACGCACCGACCCGCGTTGGTCGCCCCAGGTACTTGCCTTTCGGCGCCTGGCCGAACGGATAGTTGCCGTTAAAGTTGGCCTGGTCAGAGGACATGTCGTTGGTTGGCTTGGCGAAGTAGAAGTGGTACGAACATTCTTCCTCAGAAGTAGCCCCTCCTCGACAAGCATATTCCCATTCCGCCGCGGTCGGCAAGCGGTACAAGTATCCACTCCCACGTTGTTTTTTATTCAGCTTCTTGATGAACTCCTGCGCGTCGTCCCACGACACATTCTCTACCGGGAATAGCTTCAGTTCCTCATCCGAGATGTCCTTGCCCGCCCCGGTCCGTATGGGGGAATATTGGCTCGGGTTCTCGCCCATGACCGCCTCCCACTGCCCTTGCGTCACATCATGCACGGCAATCTCGAAGTCCTCCTTGATCTCCGTCTTCATGCCTTTCTTCCCTCCACCCCCGCCCATGTAGAACGTCCCCTTTGGCAGACGCACAAACGTCATCAAAATGTTGTTGTCCCGCTCCAGGACCGCGTCCGCCGGTTCGCAGCCTTTCCAATCCACGGCCACCGCCCGGCCCGGTTTGAGCCGCTCCTTGTGAAAGTCCGACAGGAAGACGAGTTGGATCTCAGCGTCGGCCGACAGCGTCAGGCGGTCGTCGAGATGCACCAGTGCCTGGGGAACAGCTAATTTGTGTACGCCTGTGGCCGACTGCAACTGCACCGTACCGCGCACCTCCAAAATCATGGCTTGAGGTGTTGCTCGCCCAATGCCGCGTTTCACTTCGCCGATGGCCGCCAGCAGCTCGGCGCGCAGCTCGGCCTGACTGGCGAATTCCAACGGTATCCTCTTTTCCGCGTCCGCCAGGATTTGCCGGGCGGTGATGTTTCCTCCTTGAACGTCTCTCTCCGAGATCCGGAAGATGCTCACGAGAAAGTCGCGGGCCTTTTTCGCCTTCTCGGCTTCGTGCCGCGCATCCTGTTCCTTGGCCTCGGCGTCGCTCCGGGCCACTGCCAGGTTTGCTGAGAGAACCGCCAGGGCGACGAGGGCCAGCAGCGTGACGCCCAGCAGGGTCGCCAGCGCCGGGCGTCGCTTCGCCCACTTGACCGCCCGCTCCAGTCGGCCGACCGGCCGTGCCTGGACCGGCTCGCCTTCCTGGAACCGACGCAGATCGTCCGCCAACGTCTCGGCGCTGGGATAGCGCCGGCCCGGCTCCTTGCTCAGGCACTTCAGGCAAATCGTCTCCAGGTCGCGCGGCACCTGTGGCGCCAGACGCGCGGGCGGCATCGGTTCGTCACTCAGCACGCTGACCAGAACGACGTGCTGCGGTCCCGTGAACGGCGGCCGGCCCGTCAGGCACTCGTACAGCAACGCTCCCAGGGCATAAACATCGGCCGCCGGTCCTGTGTCGCGCACCTTGCCGGCCGCCTGTTCCGGGGCCATGTACTGTGCCGTGCCCATGATGGCGCCCGATTGGCTGACATCGCGGCCCTCGGCGTCGATGCGCTTGGCCAGGCCGAAATCCGTGATCTTGACGGTGCCGTCGGCCGTGCGCAGCACATTCCCCGGTTTCAGATCGCGATGCACCACCCCGCGCAGATGGGCGTAGTGCATCGCCCGCGCCAGCGTCTCGATCAACTCGGCCGTTTCCCGCGGCGACGGCCGCTTCTTCTTCAACTGCGCGCTGAGCGTGCCGCCGTCGCAGAACTCCAGCGAGAAGAACGGCTGGCCCCGCACCTCGCCGACCTCGTGGAGCTGTACGATGTGCGGATGCTGCAACCGTGCCACCGCTTCGGTCTCGATCTGGAAGCGTAGCCGTTCCTGGGGCGTGGCGTGTTCCACGGCGCGGATCATCTTCAGGGCGACGAGGCGATTGGCCTTGAGCTGGCGTGCCCGATAGACGACGCCCATGCCGCCGTGGCCGAGGAGGCCGAGAATCTCGTAGCCGGGCACCTCGGGGTACTCGCGGCTCTCGTCCGGCGTCAGGCCCGTGGTAATGGCCCCCGTGTTGCGCGTCAGCTTCGCCGGGGTGCCGTCGAGGGCAGCGGAAGCCGGAACCGAATCCGCAGAGCGCGTCTTATCCACGGGGCACCTCGAAGCGAACGGAGCGTGAATCGTTCACCCCGTTATACCCCCCGTCCGGCGTCGGTCCCAGAAAAAACCTGTAGGATCTGCTATTGCCTGGCAGCGCTCCGACAGTTTCAAGGGTAGTGAGGCGACGTGCCGCGACCGCGACTCGGCGGCGAAGATGCAGTTGCGGCTGAAGTAGGAGGCGGCTCCGTCCCCCGAGGGCAGATCGCCGGACGGAGCCGGCTCCTACGAACCCCCGAGGGCAGATCGCCGGACGGAGCACGCCGGCCCACTATACTGACGCCGGGCAGGCGAGTCGGCCTCCCTCGACCCGAGGACACCCCCGAGGAGTGACGGCAATGGCAACAACGGCGTTGAAGTCCCGAACCACCGTGGCCCTGCTCACGGCCCTCCTTGCCCACGCCGCCCTGGCCGGCGGCGCGGCCGCCGGCGAGCGCAAGCAGGGGGAGCGGCATTTCCTCTATGTCGTCTCTCCCGGTGTCCGCAACTACCTGCAGTTCGGCGGCGCCGGCATCTTGGTCTTCGACATGGACCACGGCCACAAGTTCGTCAAGCGCATCCGCACCCCGGCCAGCGAGGAGGCCAAGCCCGAAAACATCAAGGGCGTCTGCGCCTGCGCCGCCACGCGCAGGCTCTACTTCACCACTCTGAAAAAGCTCTACTGCCTCGACCTCGTGACCGAGAAGGTGCTGTGGGCCAAGGCGCTGTCCGGTGGCACCGACCGCATGTCGATCACGCCGGACGGCAAGGTGCTGTACGTGCCCTCTTACGAGGGAGCGACGTGGAACGTGGTGGACGGCTCGACCGGCGACGTCATCGCGACGCTGGAGCCGAAGAGCGGCGCCCACAACACGGTGTGCGGCCTGGACGGCAAGCGCATGTACCTGGCGGGGCTGCGCTCGCCACTGCTGTCCGTCGCCGACACGTCCACGCACAGGGTCGTCGAGAAGGTCGGTCCGTTCGGCGCCGCGATCCGGCCGTTCACGGTGAACGCGGACCAGACACTGTGCTACGTGAACGTCAACGGCCTGCTCGGCTTCGAGATCGGCGACCTCAAAACGGGCAAGAAGCTGCACCGCGTCGAGGTACAGGGCTTCGCGAAGGGGGCGGTGAAGCGGCACGGCTGCCCGAGCCACGGCGTCGGCCTGACGCCGGACGAGAAGGAGGTCTGGGTGTGCGACGCCGCCAACAGCCGCGTCCACGTCTTCGACAACACGGTCCTGCCGCCGAAGCAGGTCACGAGCGTGAAGCTGCGCGAGCAGCCGGGCTGGGTGACGTTCAGCCTGGACGGCCGGTATGCGTACCCCTCGACGGGCGAGGTGATCGACACGAAGACGAAGAAGATCCTCGCGACGCTGACGGACGAGGAGGGGCGCGAGGTGCATAGTGAGAAGGTGGTGGAGATCGTGATGAGCGCGGGGGTGCCGGTGCGCAACGGCGACCAGTTCGGGCTGGGGCGGAAAGGGCGGCCGGTTGGAGGGGCGCGGTGAGCGACGGGAAGGGAGGTCCGCACCTGACGACCCGGGCGGGACCCTGCCGCCCCGCCGTGGTGCGTTGGCGACTGTGAGCAGGGGAAGCAGGGTTGCGGAGCGGCGTTAGACCAGCGCAGGAGAGCCTCTGATCGACAGCGGCTTGAAGGAGGTCGTGGGTGCCGACTGTGACCGCAAGTTCCACAACCTAAACCCGTCGGTCCTTGTTTATTCCTTGACAAGGGTCTACGATGACCCCAGTTTGGTGATGATGAACCACTGCTCCACCTGTTTTGTCCTGTTAAACGACGGGCGGCGCGTCCAATGCACCTTTGTGCAGCGCCCTGCCAGCTACTGCCGACAGACCACTCGACAATGAGAGCAGTTGTGGTGGAACGCTCGGCCGTTGAGAAGGAGACGATTTCCGGCATGGTTCAAACCAGGGTAACACTTTGCGGCGCAGCGGACGGAGCGTTGCCGGCGGCAAGGTATTCTAGGACATAAACTTACGGCGCCAATCGGCACGGGCGTACACCGACGAAAGTGTTACCCTGACGCCCCGCAA
>JBBRPS010000806.1:0-4424 GCA_038227745.1 Gemmatales bacterium
GGGAACGGCACGGAGGGCAGGCAAGAGGGCCTAGCGAACTCTGCCGTAGCCCCCTCCTTTTCGGCGTAAGCTGCCTCGCCGTAACCCCTTAGCCTATAACCCCTGAAAGCTGGACGATCTCTTACGCCGGCCGTTCGCCAGGCATTACTCGCGCTCAGGCGCGGGCCTCGTGGACCACGAAGTAGACCTGCAGGGTGCCGGGGGCGGGCGGGCGGCGGCGGCTCAGGAAACGGCGGACCTCGGCCGACGCCCCGCCGTGGCCGGTGCCGCTGTACGGCAGAAGGACGGCGAACCGTTCCGGCTCACGCGGCGCCGGCGTGCCGGCCTTGCCCTTCGGGCCCTGCTTGCCTTCGGGCACGACGATCGGGTCGCGGAGGACCGGCAGGTCCTGCCCCGGTGCCAGCTTCTTCGCCGGCTGCAGGTCGGCGACCTGGACGCCGAGCAGTTTCGCCAGGTGGCCGCGGTCCGTGGCCGTCATGGGGTTGAGCAGCACGGTGCGCTGCGCCGGCGGCGCGTTCTTGCCCGGGCGGCCGAGCTGGGCCAGGATCGACGCCAGCTCATCGGGCCGCAGGTTCTCGGCATAGACCACGTAGCGGGCCTTCGGCTCCTTCTTCGCCATCCGGGCGCGGGCGGCGGAACCCACAATCAGTTCGATGCCGCTGTCCTGGAAGGCCGCGGCCAGCCGTGCCACCGCGTGAGTGCTGTGGCCCGGCTCGAGGTCCACGTGATACGCGGGTTCCCGGCGCAGTTCCGTGGCCAGGCGCGTCGCCTCGCCTGGCTTCGCCAGGGTTGCCAGGGCGATGCGAATGCCGGGCTCTCCGGCGAACTTGGTGAGGGCGCCGCTCGCGACCTGTCCGATGAGCGGGTTGGGGGCGGCCAGTTCGGGCAGCGTCAGACCGGACGGGTCGGGGCGGAAGGCGATGGCGGCGGGCGCGTCCAGGTCGCCGCGGACGGCGAGGAAGGTGACGGCGGTGACGGCGAGGAGGATGACGGCGGCGGCGGCGAGGCCGACCCACGCCGGGATGCCGCGCGGTCGAGCGGTGGGACGGGCGGCGGCCGGCTCCAGGCCGCGCTCGGCGATGGCGCGCAGGACGCGGAGCGGGAACTCGGCGGGGAGCCTGCGGGCCGGGAGCCGGCCCAGGGCGTGGGCATCGCGCTGGAGTTGCTGGAGCAGCTTGCGGGCCTCCGGCGAGCGGCGCAGCAGGCGCAGCACCGCCCGGCGCTGGCGGGCGCTCAGCTCGCCGTCCAGGTAGGCCGTCAACAGTTCACTGTAACGGTCCGAAAGCATGGGTCGTCTCCAGGGCCGCGGCGGCCCGCGAACTCAACGGCCTCGTTCCTCTTCCTTACGCAACAACTCCCGCAACTCCAACCGGGCGCGGTGCAAGCGGCTGCGGATGGTGCCGATGGGCACCTGCAGCACTTCCGCCATGGTCTCGTACTTTTGCCCTTCCATGTCCTTCATGATCAGCACCGTTCGGTGCTCGGGCGAGAGGCGGTTGAGGGCCTGCTGGATGCGGCGCTCCTCTTCCGCCCGCTGCAGGGCGTGCTCGGGCTGACTGAACTCGGAGGCGTCGGGCGGCTCGACGTCGGCGCCGTCCTCGCGCGGGCTGTGCAAACTCAAGACCACACGCTGCTTGCGCTTCAGGCTGATGGCCGTGTTGAAGGCGATCCGGTACAGCCAGGTGTAAAACTGCGAGTCACCCTTGAAGCTGTCCAGCGACTGGTACGCATTCAAGAAGGCTTCTTGAACGACGTCCTGGGCATCTTCGGCGTTGTCCAGCAACCGATACACGGTGTTGAAGAGGCGGTCCTGGTAACGGCAGACCAACTCTCCGAACGCCGCGGTGCGGCCTTCCAGGCATTCAGCGATGAGCCGGTGGTCGTCGGCACTCACGGTTCCCTACGCTCTTGGACGGCGGCGGTCCGCGGAAAGTTCCCAAAATGCGCGCCGGTTGTCGGCCACCTAACCCCAGATGATCCGGGTATTTATGATGCCACACCCGCGGACGCTTGTCAAAAGGAAGTGCTGAGCGGGCGGTTTATCTCGGCTTCCCCCGGCCCGCTGTCCCCCGGCCAGGTCTGGCTATAATAGCGACCGTCGCCCCGGCCGGAAAATCCTGGGAGCAAGTGAGAAACGGTATGGTGCCTGGAGCGGACGACCTGGCGGTGCTGTGGGACATGGACGGTACGCTGGTGGACACGGCGGAGCTGCACTTCGCGGCCTGGGCGGAACTGATGCGCGGCCTGGACCGGCCGTTCACGCGGGCGGACTTCGCCGCCACCTTCGGCCTGCGCAACCCCGAGATCATCCACCACCTGTTCGGCGACCAGTATGGCGAAAAAGAGATCGCCGAACTCGGCGACCGCAAGGAGGAGGTCTACCGCGCCGCCGCCGGCCGGGGCGTCGAGTTGCTGCCTGGCGTCCGGTCCTTGCTGGAGGGTCTGCAGGCGGCGGGCTTCAAACAGGCGGTCGGGTCCAGCGCCCCGCGCGCCAACCTCGACCTGATCCTGCGCCTGACGGACACGCGGCGCTTCTTCGGCGCGGTCGTGGCGATGGAGGACACGCAGCGCGGCAAGCCCGACCCGCAGGTCTTCCTCGTCGGCGCCGAGCGGCTGGGCGTGACGCCGCCGCGCTGCCTGGTGGTCGAGGACGCGGTCGCGGGCGTGCAGGCGGCGAAGGCCGGCGGGATGAAGTGCGTCGCCGTGCGCTTCGTCGGCCACCACCCCGCGGACAAGCTGCAGGCGGCCGGGGCCGACCTGGTGGTCAAGAGCCTGGAGGAGGTGTCGGTGCGGACGGTGCGCGAGATCCTCGGGCGCTGACGGCGGGGTTAGTGTAAAATGCAAGGCAACGGTGCATCCTCGCTGAGGGCCCATGCCCATGAAGATCGAACTGACTGCCGAGCAAGAGCAGGCGGCGCAACACGGACAACCCGTTGAGGTCGTCGATCCCAAGACCCAGCGCGCCTACCTCGTCATCGCGCGCGAGGCCTACGAGGGCAGCCGAGGCGTACTGGAGCGACCCACCCTCCCCGCTTCTCGCGCGGAAGCGACGGGGATCCCCCCGGGCATCCGACGGTCCCAGGAGGCGTTCTGGCGCGACCTGCCGGAGTTGCTCAACAGCAAGAAGCACCACGGTAGGTGGGTGTGCTATCACGGCGACGAACGGATCGGGATCGCCCGTGAGGATGCGGAGTTGATCCGCCAGTGCCTCCGGCAAGGGTTGAGCGATGATGCCTACTACCTCGACGTGATCGAGTCGCGCTCCCTCGCCCCCTGGGAGGTCGAGGAGATCGAACCGGGAGGACACCAGGTGGACGCCGAGGAGCGGTCCGATCAACCCGGCAACGCCGCTTCTCCCGCATGACCGCCATCCTTCGACACCTGCCGTTTTTTGAGCAGGAGAGCGAGGCGGCCGTCGGCCTCGAACGGGTCCGCATCAAGCCCTACCAGATCATCGTCTGGGTGAGCGTCACTGCCCGGAACGTCCTGGAACTCCCACCCCACGCGCCGCGCTTGCCGGCGATCCTCGATACCGGGCATAGCCACAACTTCTCGATCCAGCACCGGCATCTGACCGACTGGGTCCAGGTGCAGCCGGACCTCCTGCGGCAGATCGGGGCCATCACCGTGGAGGGACAGCATGTCCCCCTCCACGACGCCAACGTGTGGCTGCGCCGGAACCTCCCGCGCCACCGGGACCTGTTCAGTGACGAACTGCCCTACCGCCTCAAGCTCGATCGTGGGCTCGCTGTCTACCCGCGAGGTTCCGACTTCCCGCCGCTGCCACTCCTGGGGCTGCGGGCCATTGTCCGCAACAAGCTGCACTTCTGGATGGACCCGGAGCGCTGCGTGGTCCACCTGCGCACGCAGGATTGGCGCACGAAGCTCCTCCGCTGGCTCTCGTAGCGGTCTTCCCAGGTTCTTCTCCTGACGAAGCGGACCGCGGACAAACTTCAGGCCGCGGACGCCGACCTGGTGGTCAAGAGCCTGGAGGAGGTGTCGGTGCGGATGGTGCGCGAGATCCTTGCGGGGTGAGAATGTCCTGACTGCACAGTTCACCCGCGACCCGAGGGCCGCCCGCGCCAAAGCGGATGAGGTCCCGCGCCCCGGTCGGAGTCGGGCGCACCATGACACCGGCTGAGAGGGAACGGCTGAGAATAAGTTTTCGCCCGCCACATTGCGGGCGAAAACTGAACTGACACCAATTTCCCAACAAACGCATCTTCGCCGCGACTTGATCGAGCAACTTCGGCGGCCGCGGCTGGGCCGAATTCTTTGGCGAATTCAGCAGTTTCTCCTTGCAAGCACGCCACTGTGCCGTTAAGATCCGCAAACGTGAAGAGAACGTTTCTCTGCCGATTCGGCGGAATGGCTATTCAGGATTAGACAGAATCAAAACCGGATTAGCAAGAATCAAACGCCGA
>JBBRPS010000807.1:0-4422 GCA_038227745.1 Gemmatales bacterium
CGCTGGGCATTGTCCGTGCAGCTTCAGAACAAAACCGTTACGGGCAGCATCGAGAAGAAACGCCTCCAGACAGGATGGAACGACAAGAACTTGGAGAAGCTATTGGAGCTTTTTTAGGGTTTTTGATGCGATTACCCTGAGCACGGAGGCCCCCTCATGGCCCGAGAAGCGCGACGCCTCATCCTCGCTCCCGATGAACGCGACCGCCTCTCCAAGATCGCCCACGCGCGCCTCGCTCCCCAGGGCCTCGCCTTCCGCGCCCGACTCATCCTACGCTGCGCCCAACCCGACAAGCCTACCAACCTCCAAGTCGCCGAAGAACTCTCCTGTGACCCCGACACCGTCGCCCGCTGGCGGAACCGCTTCGCCCGCCACCGCCTGCAGGGGCTGCGTGACCTCCCGCGGACTGGACGTCCGCGGGCTTTTTCCCCCTCAAGAGCGTCATCAGGTTGTGGTCTTGGCCACCACCAAGCCTGCTGAGGTCGATATCCCCGTCTCGCACTGGTCGCTCGAAGATCTGGCCGTCAAAATCCTCCAGGACGCTCACTACCGCGACATGAGTCGCAGCACCATCCAACGCATCCTGGCCGAGGCGGACCTCAAGCCGCATAGGTGCCGCTCCTGGCTGCACAGCGACGACCCCGTGTTTGAAGAGAAGGCGCTGGCCATCTGTAAGCTCTACCTGGATGCTCCGCGCCTGTACCAACACGGCGAGTTGGTGCTGTGTTGCGATGAGAAGACCAGCATCCAAGCGCTGGAGCGCAAATACCCGACCAAGCCGATGCAGCCTGGGCGGCCCGAGTTGCAGGAGTTCGAGTACATCCGGCATGGCACCCGCTGCCTGCTGGCGACGTTTGTGGTGCCGACGGGGTTGGTCTACGGCGACGTGATGGCGCGCCGCACCAATCAGGACTTTCGCCGCCACATTCGGCACACGGTGGCGTGGTTGGGGGTGCAGTATCCGCAGGCGCAGAAGTACCACTGGGTGATGGACAACCTGAACACGCACTGGAGCCTGGAGGTGTGTGCGTTGTTCGCGCGGCTGAACGGGATCAAGTACGAGCCGAAGAAGTTGAAGCGCGGGCGGGAGCGCATCGCCTTCCTGACAGAGCCGAGTCACACGCACGTGATTCACTACACCCCCAAGCACGGCAGTTGGCTGAACCAAGTGGAGATCTGGTTCAGTGTGTTGGCGCGGCGGGTGATCCGGCGTGGAGACTTTCCCTCGAAGGCGGACCTGATGCGAAAGATCCTTGCGTACATCGAGTATCACAATAGCCACAAAGCGCGTCCGTATGAGTGGACGTACACGGGCAAACCTTTGGTCGCGGAGGCCAAATCGAAGAGTCGCTCCCGTGATGATCATTGGCTCACGTTAAACCGATGAACTTGCGAAACCCTCGCATAGTCCTGTTCCACGAACGGGTTGAACAGCGTCACCCCGCGCACCACTCTGCCGGGAGGGAAGCGAAGGACGGCGTTGAGCAGGTCAACCAGCAGCAGGGCGTTGTCCTCGTCGCCGCACAGCCTCTTGAAGACGTAATCCTCCCTGGGTCGATGCCGGTGGCCATGCCGCTTATTCTGTTCGCTGTCTGCCCCGGAGGCAAGCCCATCTCCGCGTCGCTGCCGGGACGCTCCGACGGGCACTCGGCCGCCCTGCTCCAGGTTCCCGGGCCACGTGCGGCGGGTGTAAGCCGGTCCGGTGCAAGCGGCGAAGGGGGCGGGAGCGTCTCCACGGCGGCAACGACTCCCGCCCCCCTTTGCTTTCTTGTCGACGCGCCCTCCGCGGGAAGGAGAGAGGGACGCCTCTATTATTTGGACTCCTCGTTGTCTGGAAATAGATGCGTCTCCTTATTGGCCCCCCTTATTGCCTTATTGCCCCGGCCCTCGGACATCTACAGTCTGGGGGTGCTGCTCTACGAACTGCTGACCGGCCGGCTGCCGTTCGAGGGGCCAGCGCACCGCGTGCTGCGCGAGGCGCTCACCCGCGCGCCCGATCCGCCGTCGCGCCACCAGCCCGACCTCGACCCGCGCCTCGACGCCATCTGCCTGACGGCGCTGGCCAGGGAGCCAGCGGCGCGGTTCGCCTCGATGGACCTGTTCGTCGCGGCCCTGGACACTTACCTGCAGGGCCCCGCGCCGAGTGCCGGGCGCGGGTGGCGCGGATGGCGACTGATCCTGGCTGGCCTGCGTGGAGTGGGCTCCCTGCTGGGGCTGCTGTTCCACATCCCCGGGACGGACTTCAAGGCGGACCTGAAACCGCGGTTGACGAAGTGAACGGGCGGTTCGGCGGCCGCCCGCCCTGCCTGTTGCGGCTCCTGGTTGGTACCCGCGCAGCAGGCCCGAGTATGAAGCGCCGGCGCCCGGAGCCTGCACGGCCCTCTACATGACTTTGACTCCCTGCGCCCATAAATCGAAGCCGCGGCGTTGTACCCGGCGCTGGACAAATCCCGCCTGCGCCAGCGCCTGGTCCAGGGTGCGCGCCGTGAACCCGGTGTGGTGCGCCATGTACGTGTTGCCGCGGGCGAGCGAGCGGCGGTGGCCGTACAGCATGTCCAGCGCCGTGATCGGACCGGCAGCTGACACGTAGGCGACCTCGCCGAGCCGGTCGGCGGCCACCAACTCGGCTGCCCTCTGCAAATCGGGCAACGTCAGCAAGACAAAACCGCCCGGCTTCAGCACGCGCCGGAATTCCTCCAGGGCCCGGGCCACTTCATGCGGATAAAGATGCTCCAGATTGTGCGAGGACCAGACCGCGTCCACCGAGGCGGTCGCGACCTGGTGCAGGTCGGTCATCGACGCCACGATGTCCGGCCGCACGGCGGGGTCGATGTCCAGCCGTACTTCCCGCCAGCCGGGCGCCTGAAAGCGCCGGTGCAGCTTGGCGGGATTGGCGGGGCCGCAGCCGACGTGCAGGCAGAGACGTTCGGCGGCCGGCGACGGTGTGCTGGTGGCAGATGCGTTCATGGGGATCTCCGGGCGAAGGTTTCCCTGTTGTGGTTGTGAATGGCGAGGGCGCGAGGGCCTGGTTTGTGGCGAGAGGCTGCATGCCAGCGGCCTCACAACGCTAATCGCTATCGCTGGCCGGAACGCACAGCGCGTCCGATGATTTGTTGGGATTGCCGGCGGCCTCGAGCTGACCGGCGGGGCCTCACGGCAGGAGATCCTGAGGAAGGGCGAGAACAAGTATGGGGGGAAGAGGGAAACCACTAAAGACACGAAGAGAAGAAAAGAGGGAGGAAATGCATCGTCTGGATTCGATGAATTTCCTCTATTTCGTCTCCTTTTCATTCCTTTCGTCTCAAGGGGACGCAGTTCGCTTCCATCGACGGAAAAGAGCTGCGTCCCCTCGTCCCCTTGCATCACAGACCCCTGACCCACTGGTCGATCACCGCGATCTTGCCCGGGATGGCGGCGGCACCGATAAGCGCCATGGGGTCCGTGGCAGGCTTGCCGGCGTTCTTGTCGTTGTTGTAGAACGTCCAGCCCGCTCTCATCGCAAAGTAGGCGGAGAAGGACTCGGCGAAATCCTCATTCGGGCTGCCCTTGGCGTACTCGCTGGCGAAATTGTTGCTGGTGAAATTGAAACTGGGGAGGTACCACCAGCCGCCCGTCTTGACGTAGTTGGGATCCTGCGGATCCGTCTGGGTCCAGCTGCTCTGGCCAAGGAACTGGTTCCAGTACCCCCCGAGCATGGCGCTGGCGTTCCAGAAGTGGCCGATCTCGTGCAGCAAGTAGCCGCCGAGGACGGTGTCGTCGGTGGCCCCGAACTGATCGGTCGCATCCGTAAAGTGAACGCGGCCGTCGTTGAAACCTCTATTCTGCGTGCCGTGGCGGACGAAAATCGCCCCCTGGAAGAGTTTGTTCCCACCGGGCGCCGCCTGGTGCAGCACCCCCAGAGTCTTGTCCACCCGTTCGATGTCGTTATTCGACCAGGCCTTGGCGGTGTAACTGTTCCCATCGAAAGCCGCTGTGTCGCCGTTGATGAAGTTGACGTGGGCATCCAGGATCGGATCCTCGTCGATGACCTGGTCTTGGACATTCGACGGATCCTCCAGGAGGAATCGGTCCGACCCAGGACCGCCGATGAGGATGTCGATCCAAAGGACCCCACCGAACAGGCTGTCGTTGCCGGCGCCGCCGTCCAGGTAGTCGTTCCCGTCGCCGCCGTAGAGCGTGTCGTCGCCGCCCTCGCCGAACAGCGTATCGTTGCCGGTCCCGCCGAGGAGGATGTCGTTGCCCGCCCCGCCCTCGAGGCGGTCGTCGCCCTCCTGGCCGTCGAGGTAGTCGTTCCCGTCGCCGCCGTAGAGGGTGTCGTTGCCGCCCTCGCCGAACAGCGTATCGTTGCCGGTCCAGCCGATGAGGATGTCGTTGCCCGCCCCGCCCTCGAGGCGGTCGTCGCCCTCCTGGCCGTCCAGGTAG
>JBBRPS010000808.1:0-4412 GCA_038227745.1 Gemmatales bacterium
ATTCCTTGTCGAGGGCCTTGTACTCGTCGGCGGGGGTTTTGGCCTTGTCGTCGGCCCGCAGCGCCGTCAGGACCGGCACCAGGGCCAAGAGGCCGATGAGAATGCGACGCTTCAAGTCCGGTCCTCCCACGGGATGAAGGCGAGCCGCGCCGGGAGCCTGCCCAGCCGCGGTGTAAGGCTACTATAGGCAAATTCGTCTCGTCCCAGAAGCTTTGCGACGTAACCTGGAGACGAAATCCTGTTACTTCTTAGGGTAGGGGGTTTCGTCTTCGGGTGGCACGGATTTTTCTTGCCTTCTCCGTTACGGGCGGTGATGATTGGGCCGGCTGACTGAAGCTCGGGTTGTCGTTGTGCCGATGCCATCCGCTGACCTTGCGGTTCCTGGTAGGCTAATGCTACTGTACCGCAGTTCATGTCAAGTTAAGGAGGAAAGGACGATGGCACTGATGCGCTGTGAAATTTCCGAAGGCCCACGCGCCAATTACAAGACTGTTGGGGTCGCGAGCATTGAGGGGCACACCGAGTACCTGGCCATCGAGGAGCGGTTTCTCGTACGCCAAGGCGGTAGCTACCTCCTTCCGGTTAGCTTCATCGGTCGCGACCCTCGGCACAAGACGGCGCTGGTTCAACTCCCCGTCGAGGCCGACAGCGGTGCCAACCGCGTGTGGGTCAGTGCCGAGGCGGTGACGGAGGCCCCGGACGAGGTGCCTGCATGATCCTCTGTGACCGCGAAGCCGAACTGGCGATGGACCAAAAGCGCATCCTCATCATCCCTCGGCCTGACCCGGCGTTCATGGACTCGACGGCGATTGACCTTCGCCTGGGCCACACCTTGGACAGGTGGAAGTTCGAGACGCCAATCACCGGCCTCGGACAAGGGGATCCGTGTTTTTGCCCGGGGGCAAAGGGGTTCAAGTTCTCGGTCATCGAGAAGAAATTTACTGAAAGGATAGACATTGAAGACGACGGCTTCGAGTTGAAGCCGTCGTTCCTATCGACCAAGGAGACCGGCCCCCGGCACTTCATCCTGGGATGGACCTTGGAGAAGATTTACCTACCACATACCTCGCGACTGTGTGCCCGCGTTGAGGGCAAGAGTAGCCTGGGGCGCATGGGCCTCGGCGTTCACGTCACCGCGCCGACCATTCACGCGGGCTTTGGGCACAACAAGAACAATGACGGCGATCACGGGGCCGAACTCCGGTTAGAGATTTGGAACGTAGGGCCACTCCCGATTATGCTGGCAAAAGAAATGCGTATTTGCCAACTCATCATCGAAGAAGTGCGCGAGGTTCCCAGGGCGGGGTACGGGGGCGACTTCAACCTTCAGGGGCCATCGCCGAAACCGGTATCCTGACCATCACCCTGGCCGCACCGTCGGCAGCACTTCCGGCTCCCCCTGCCCCGCCGCGTCCCCCGGCAGAAGACGGGCTCGATCCCCTGCCCGTAGTGCGACCGGATCAGACCGCGGATGACGTTCGACCGCTGGTGGTAGTGGCGCAGGAACTCCTCCCGGCGGAAACTGTAGTAGTGGAACGGTTGTCCTTCGACAGGTACGCCTTAGTCGCCGCGCAGGCAGCGGCCGATCTGCCGCACCGCCTGCCGCAGGCGGTGTTCGTTCTCCCCCAGCGCCAGTCGCAAATAGCCCTCGCCGGCGTCGCCGAAGCCGCGGCCGGGGCTGACTGCCACCTCGGCCTCCTCCAGCAGCTTCATCGCGAAGTCGATCGACCCCATACGCTCGCGCCACTCTTGCGGGTAGCGCGCCCACACGAACATGCCGGCCTTCGGCGGCGTCAGCTCCCAGCCGATGCGCAGCAGCCCGTCGGCCAGCACGTCGCGGCGCTTCTGGTACTCCCGCGCCTGCCGGTCGACCAACTCCTCGCAGTGGCGCAGGGCGATGATGGCGGCGATTTGCAGGGCCTGGAAGATGCCGTAGTCGTAATAGCCCTTGATCGTCGCCAGCGCCCGCACCATCTCCGCGTTGCCGACGCAGAAGCCGAGGCGCCAGCCCGCCATGTTGTAGCCCTTGCTCATCGTCGTCGTCTCGACGCCGACGTCCTTGGCGCCCGGCACGCTCAAAAAGCTCGGCGCTTTGTAGCCGTCGAAGCAGACGTCGCCGTAGGCGAAGTCGTGGATCACCATGAAGCCGTGTTTCTTCGCCAGGGCGACCACGTCGACGAAGAAGTCGCGCTCCACTACCGTCGAGGAGGGGTTATGCGGGTAATTGAGGATCAGCACCTTCGGCTTGGGGTACAGGTGTTCGGCCATCTCCGCGACGTTCGCCAGGAAGCGGTCCGGCCGCGTGCAGTCGAGGCTGATGACGTTCCCCGACGCCAGGGCGACGGCGTAGACGTGGATGGGGAACGACGGCGCCGGCACGACGGCGGTGTCGCCGGGGCCGAGGAGGGCGAGGCACATGTGGCTGAACAACTCCTTCGAGCCGAGGCCGGCGATGACCTCGGTTTCGGGGTCGAGCTGGACGCCGTGGCGGCGGCCGTAGCGCAGGGCGACTTCGCGGCGGAGGTTGTGCAGGCCGTTGCTGACCGAGTAGCGGTGGTTGCGCTCGTCGCGCGCCGCCTCGCAGAGCTTGTCGATGACGAGCGGGTCGGGCATGTCGGTCGGGTTGCCCATGCCGAGGTCGATGACGTCGATGCCGGCGCGGCGCTTCTCGTACTTGAGCGCGTTGATTTTGCCGAAGAGGTACGGCGGCAGACGTCGGACGCGGTCGGCGACGTTGATTTGGAACGGCGTCTGCGGGGTGTTCGGTTCGCTCTGCATGGGTGCGGCTTTCTCGTTCGCGCTGGGGGGAGCCTCAAAGAACTAACCACAGAGAACACAGAGAACACAGAGAAAAGGCAAAAGAAAAACTTTCATCCAGGGGCTTTGACTTCGCTCCATCGCGGCTTTTCCCTCTTCTTTTTTTGTCTTTCTCTGTGTTCTCTGTGTTCTCTGTGGTTAGTTCTTTTTGGCATTCTGAGCAGTCTAGCACCTCCGCGTTCGGCTGTCAGCCTGCGCGCGGCCAGAGCGAAAGACCACGTCCCACAGCCGCGTCGACACGCCGAAACAGCGCTCCTGGTCCTGGTAATGGTGGTGCAGGTGGTGCCGCACCAGGCCGCGGATCAGCGGCAGGCGCGGCGCCCGGTGGATCAGGTAATGCACCACTTCGTACCAGAGATAGCCAACCGCCACGCCCGCCGTCGGCAGCGCCGCCAGCGACCAACTCGGCAGCGCCGCCCGGAACAGACACCAGAGCAGCAAGGCCATCGGGAACGAGAAGGCCGGCCGCGTCAGGATGTGGACCGGGTCGGCCGGGTCGACGTGATGCTCGCCGTGGAGGAAGCGCGTCGCGGCGAACAGGGAGCCGCGCAGGGGAACGTGAAACGCCACGCGATGGAGGACGTATTCCAGCAGTGTCCACACTAGCAGACCGGCGAGAGGCAGCGCCGCGAGAGCCCACGGCGGCGCCGACTCGGCCAGCACGTTCCACAGCACGGCTCCCGCGACGACAGGGACGTAGAAGCCGAGCGGCACCCGGAGACTCGTCGGCGGGCAGAAGAAGCCGCGTAGAGGGCCGACGGCGACGGCGCGCAGCGTCCCGAGTCGTGTCATGGCGACACAACCTCCTGAAGCCGAGTCCGGGACGCCTCGGCGATTTCCTGGTGCAGCGAGCGCCCGTGGCTGTCCATCGTCACCACGGCGGGGAAGTCCTTGACGCGCAGCTGCCACACCGCTTCGGGACTGCCGAACTGCTTCAGCGAGACGCCGTCGACGCCCTCCACGCAGCGGGCGTAAATCTGCGCCGCGCCGCCGATGGCGTGCAGGTAGACGCAGCCGAAGTCCTGGCACGCCTGCAGCGTCTTCGGCCCCATGCCGCCCTTGCCGATGACCGCCTTCACGCCGAAACGCCGGATGACGTCGGCCTGGTACGGCTCCTCGCGGATCGACGTCGTCGGCCCCGCGGCGACGACGCGGTACGCGCCGCCCTCCTCCATCACCACCGGTCCGCAGTGGTAGAGGACGCCGCCCTCGATGACGTCCAACGCGCCGCCCTTGTGCAGGTACTTGTGGACCTCGTCGCGGCCCGTGAAGACCGTGCCCGACAGCAGCACGATGTCGCCCGCCTTCAGCGCGCGGACGTCGGCCTCGCTCAGCGGCGTTTGCAGGCGGACGACGGCCGCGCCGGCGCCGAGATCGACGCCGCCTGTGGCTTCTTGGGAGTCCTCGCGGTCGAATTCGCCGGGACTCTGATAAAGCCACTCGACGACGTCTCCTTCGGCGTCGAGGACGACGCCGCGCCGGCGATACGCCCAGCACATGTAGGCGACGCTGACGAAGAACGACGCCGGCAAGCGGTTGCGCGCCCCGATCTTGCAGCCGCCGACCGTCAACTTACCGCCGAAGCCCATCGGGCC
>JBBRPS010000809.1:0-4394 GCA_038227745.1 Gemmatales bacterium
AAAACCTGCACTGAATTCAGGAGAGCCGCGACAGCCCGTGTTGTCGCGCTTTCCGCATGAATTCTGCGGTTTCCGAAGAGTGACACCACACTGTCATCGCTACCGACTTGGATGCAAGTTTTCGTGCCAGAAACACTAGACGCGGTGGTCGAGACGTTCGAGCGAATGGGCGAGGCGACAGGCAAGTTCACGTCCCCAGAAGACTGCGAACCTGACGAGATTGCCGACGCCTTCATCAAGTACGCGGATGAGTTGGACTTCGACGACGCCTCGGCGTCCCTTGGAGAGTTGGCGTCCATCCTCTTCTTGGTGACTGGCAAGAGCGACAACAACGCGAAATGCCAGCTTCCCTTGTACCTGCGCGATCAGGTCAAGCTGACTACGTTCCCGACAGTGGTGAAGTCCCGAAAAAAGAAGAACCTGTCTGTCACCACCAAGGACGGGGAAATACCACATATCCTGACCTCTGATAAGTACATGGAGGTCGTCGCGGCGCTGAAGAGCGCGCCGCACCATCAGAAGGTCTTTCTCAATCACTTCATCAAGTTCCTGTTGAGTGACGACAAGTACGTCTCTCAGCTTTGGAGCATTGGATACAGCTACTTCGCGTTGAAAAGCTTTGGGAAAGAACGCGATTTCCTCAGCCCTCTTGTTGTGTTCAAAATTCGTGGGTCGGTCGCGGCGAGTGGTGGCCACGACCCCGAAGTCCTGTTGCGAGACCGGCTGATGGAATGGGGGTTGCAACCCGGCATCGACTTCAATCTCGCGGACGTGCCGCTGTCGGTTCTCAAGAAACTGATCACTGGCAAGGATGACCCCAAGCCAGCCAAAGGCGAGGACAAGAAGAAGAAAGCGAAGACACGCGCTTACGATTTTGTGTTGCCGTACAAGACACCGGGCACGCACCGCCGCGTCCTGGTGCAGTCCCAATTCTACTCTGGCGACTCGGGCAGCGTCTCGCACAAGAACGTCGATCAAACTGCTTCGTCACGGGTGGCGGTCAGGGCCTTCCTGTCCGACGCCATTTTCGCAGAGTACGTTGATGGGGCAGGCTACTTTTCCTCCTTGAATGGAGATCTGGAAAGCCTGTTGGAAATGGAAGGGAGCGTGTTCTTCCAAATTCGTAGCGCCCCTGTCCGGCTGCGGCGAGAACTTCAACACGCTGGGTTCTTGATGCCGTTGGAAATCCAGCAGGCTACATATCGCGTCCCCGTCCCGAAGCGAGACAAAGTGGTGGGCGTGCTGAAGGCCGAAGGCTACTCGGAAGAAGAAATTGGACGTGCTCTTCAAGCCTCCCTCGACCGTGGGCTTCTGGTCGAAGAGAAGCTAAAACTCGCGCCCCGACCAGAAGATAAGGACACGGTGAGGCGATACCTGTTGCTTGACGTGGCAGCGGCGAAGGGAGAAGACCATGATCCGACATCGGACCAAAGTGGCTTGGTCATGGTTCCCGGCTATGGGCCTTTCCACGGTATCAAGGGGCTTGATCTAATCAAGGAAGCAAAGGCTCTGGCCCCCGGCTTGGCATCCCAGCTCGATCAGTCCGAAGTGATGTTGGCTGACCTCGATTGGCTGAAAGCCCAGAAGATGACGCTCTAAGGTCCGCAGAGCCACAAAGACAGATGGCCCGCCCGTCTTCAAAGACGGGCGGCCCTTTTCCTCGTCTTTCACCGACGAACGTGCTCCTCCCACAAGCGCAGGGTGGATGACTCCTTGATCCTCCTTCGGACGATGTTAGCGCACGCCCTCCGCCCCCCTGGTCATCACCCTCGACACGACGCCCCCGGCGGCCCCGTCGGTCCCGACCCTCGACCCCGGCAGCGACAGCGGGGTGCCCGGTGACAATGTCACGAACGTGGCGACCCCCACGCTGACCGGCACGGCCGAGGCGGGCAGCACCCTCACGCTGTTCGATGGCGATGCCGAGTTGGGGAGCACCGTCGCCGACGCGGCGGGCAACTGGTCGTTTGACGTCCCCGTGACGCTGACGGACGGCGTCCACGGCATTACCGCGGTCGCCACCGACGAAGCCGGCAACACCGGCCCGGCGTCCGCGGCGCTCGCCCTCACCATCGACACCGTGGCGCAGGCCATCTCCGTCCAGGCCCTGGTGTGGGGGACCGACAGCGGCACGGTGGGCGACAACCTGACGAACGTGCCCATGCCGGTCTTCACCGGGACCGCGGAGGCGAACAGCATCGTGAGGCTCCTTGAAGGCGACACCCTGTTGAGCAGCACCACCGCCGACCCCAATGGCCTCTGGACGATCGAGTGGTTCCCGGCTCTTTCGGACGACACCCATCTCCTCACCTTCGTGGCGACCGACGCCGCCGGGAACAGCGGCTCGGCCGACGTGACGATCACCATCGACACCCAGGCGCCGGCCGCGCCGCTGGTGGTCCTCGACCCGGCGAGCGACAGCGGCCTGCCGGGCGACGACATCACCCACGTGGCGGCGCCGACCCTGACCGGCTCCGCGGAACCGGGCAGCACAGTCACCCTGCTCGACGGCGCCACGGCGATCGCGGCCGTCACTGCCGGCGCCGACGGGAGCTGGACCTTCACGCCGGCCACACCGCTGGGCGACGGCGTCCATGACATCACCGCGACGGCGACCGACGCGGCCGGCAACACGGGCGCCGCGTCCGCGGTGCTCGAGGTGACCATCGACACGGCAGCGCCGGGGGTGTCGGCGCCGGACCTGGATCCGGCGAGCGACGACGGCGTGCCGGGCGACGGCGTCACGAGCATTACCACGCCGGTCCTCATTGGTATCGCGGAGATCGGCAGCACCGTCACGCTGTTCGAGGGCAGCACCGAGCTGGGGAGCACGACCGCCAACGAGGCCGGGGAGTGGAGTTTCGAGGTAACCCAGCCGCTGAACCCGGGGATCCATCCCATCCAGGCCGCCGCCACCGACGCGGCGGGGAACACCAGCGCGCTCACCGTCGCCTTTGACCTCATCATCCAGGGGCCGGTCCCGGACGCGCCGTCGCAGCCCGTACTGGACCCCGGCAGCGACAGCGGGGCCCTGGGCGACAACCTGACGAATGTGAAGATGCCGACGTTCAACGGCAGCGCCGCGAAGGGCAGCACCGTGACGCTGTTCGACGGCAACACGGTGCTCGGCACGACCACCGCAAGCGACGGTGACACCTGGACGTTCACGCCGTCCAACCCGCTGGCCGATGGCCTGCACGCCATCACCGCGACGGCGACGGTCGCGGGCACCAGCAGTGTCGCCTCGCCCCCCCTGGAGGTCACGATCGACAGCACGGGACCGACCCTGTCCGGGCCGGTCCTGGACCCCGGCAGCGACACCGGGACGCCGGGCGACAACCAGACGAGCGCCACCACGCCGACTCTGACCGGCACGGCCGACGCGGGGAGCACCGTGACGTTTTCCGAGGGGAGCACTGTCCTGGGGAGCGCGCTCGCCGACGGTGCCGGCAACTGGACCTTCACGCCGCCGGCCGCCCTGGCGAACGGCCCCCACACCATCACCGCGACGACGGCGCCCGACGCGGCCGGCAACACCAGCACCTCAACGCTGGACCTGACCATCGGCCCCGATGCCCCGGCCGGCCCGATTGACTGGTCTTACAACTGGGCGCCGGGGTCGGTCAATATCCCAGCCACCCAGGGAAGCGGTTCCCTCACCCTGAGCAACGAAACGGCCCACAGGGTAACAGGGAACTCGGATGTTGTGGCGACCAATATCACCACGTCCAGCACCGCCTCACGGGGGCCGGGCGCCGACCAGTACATCAATGCCCCCTGGGTGCTGAGTGTGGCGATAACAGACGTGGCGAGCGGAGCCACTGGCACGCTGACGTTCACCGGCACCTTCAACGGTTTCGTCTCCGTGGCCTCGGCGTCCGTGCAGATCGCATACACCAGTTCGATCGCCCAGAGCATCCGGCTCGGAGGCCATACCTACACGGTCACCCTGAGCTTCTACAGTCCCCCGGGCCCGCCCAACTCCCGAAACCGCGGGGCGATCGGCGCCCATGTGGACGTGACGTAACCCCTCGGGGTGGCGAGCGGCAGGAGTTGATGTCCCCGTAGGGCGGATTGCCAATCCGTCCTACGGGGACGCGCTTTCCTGCCGCTCGCCGGTGTATCTGGGAACCGTGGCGGCGGGCCGCGGCGCGTGGCCCTGGTCCCGCGCCACGGGGCGATGGTGTGAAACGTTTGCCGCCGGGCCTTGCCCGAGGAAATTGGTGTCGGTTCAGAATGGCACTGTCATTTGCAACCCATTATATGCATAGGGTTTGCAACATGCCACGCGCCAAGCCAACGCGCTCCGGGCCTGGCAGTCTGCCGCTTCCTGCGCGGGCCGGCCGCAGCCCCTGCGTGCGCCACGCCGGCACCCCTGGGTTGCTCTTGGCCCG
>JBBRPS010000810.1:0-4393 GCA_038227745.1 Gemmatales bacterium
CTTGTAGGGTGGGCACTGCCCACCTGGAAGCAGTCAATGGTGGGCAGTGCCCACCCTACAAGGCCCCCCAAACCCCACGCCGCGGAGGCCGTCAACTCTCCCCGGTCCCCAACTCGGTCCCACCGCTCTCGAGCACGACCGGCTTGTAGCCGCCCTTCAGCTTGAAGTACGCGAGCAGCAGCAGGTAGAGGACCGCCATGGTTGCCGGGACGAGGGCCGTCCACATCAACGCCATCTGACCTCCATAAACGACGGCCTTGTCGATCGGTGGCTTGTCCTCCTTGGCAAATTCCTTGGCCGTACTCCACCAGTCGGCAAGCTTCGCCTTCTTGACGGTCTCGTCGCGCTGCCGGACGTGCTCCTCCCTGGCCTCCGTCGTCTTCGCCTTCTCCGCCTTCTCCGCCAACTCCAGGATGCCGACCTTGCTGCCGTCGAGCCCTTTGACGTGGAAGGCGCCCAGGAAGGTGTTCGGCTCCTTCGCCTCGTAGCGCTCATACGTCTTTTCGGAGTCCTTTTTGAGGTGGCTCGAGGCGTAGGAATCCTGCGTGAAGCCGATGCCGGGGCCGCCGAGCAGGCCCGCCGACAGCATGCCGACGCCGCCGATCGCGCCGATCGTCAGGGCGCCGCCGCGCGGGAACCGCTCGGAAACGACCGCCAGCATCGTCGGCCAGAAATACGTCTTACCGAACCCGTACACGGTGGCGGCGACCACGCACATCAGTACGCCCGCGACGTTGCCCAGCAGCAGCAGGCCGGCGCTGGCCAGGACGGCGCAGGTGAAGAGCAGGCCCAGCGGCGTCAGCCGCCTCTCCAGCGGGCCGGCGAAGAAGCGCAGGGCGAACATCAGGCCCGAGGTGTAGACAAACAGCAGCCGCCCCGCCGCCCCCTCGCCCATGATGCTCCCCGTAATCTTGCCGATCCAGCTATCCGTGCCCAGCTCGACGTAACCCACCAAGGCGTGGATGAACAGCAGCAGCAGCAGCAGCGGCGAGACGAACTCGAACAGCATGGTCTTCAGACTGAGCCCGGCCTCTCCGGCCTCGGAGCGCGGCAACCGCTGGCCCACCAGCATCGCCCCGTAAATGAACACCGGGACAAGGAACAGCGACATCTGGATCATCCAGTCCACCTTCCAGCCCGGCTCCCAGTCACCGATGCTGGGGTTGTTCATGAGCCAGGCAACCAGACCGCCGGCGATCAGCCCGCCGGGCCAGCCGGCATGCAGGACGTTGAGGTAATGAGTTTTCTGCGTGGGGAATAGCGTGGCCGTCATCGGGTTCACCACGACCTCGCACAGGCCGTTGGCGATCGAGAACAGGAACATGGAGGCGAACAGGCTCCAGTAGACGCCGGTCGAGCCGGAGGCCTCGTAGATCGGCCGGGTGAACAGCACCAGGACGGCCGAGACGATGTGCATCAGGAACGCCAGGGCCATGAGCCGGCCGTAGCCGACCGCGTCGGCGATCAACGAGCCGAGGATGATGACGACGCCGAAGCCCGTCAGGCCGCCGCCGGTGATCTCGCCCAGTTCGGTGTTGGTGAAGCCGAACTCCCGGGCCCAGTCGGGCAGGATGCCGGCGCGCACCGAGAAGCCGACGCCGGACGCGACGATCGAGAAGAAGCCGGCGAAGAGGAGCCGTTTCGCGTTCGGCGACGTCCCGTAGCTCGCCGGCCTGGCTGCGTAGCCTTCGGCCTCCAGCGGCGACGTGGGCTGCCTGGGATTGGGGGTGATGCCTTCGTTCATGGGTTCGCGTCTTTGGGTGGAGGTTGACAGCCGGAGCGCCCGGGAGCCCGCAAGTTCGTCCGTCGTCTGCCGCGGTGAATCCCGCGGACAAGCGGAAAGTCTAAGGGGGACCGCCGTTTGTGTCAACAGTCTGGCGCACGATCCTCGTGGTAGCCTCGGGCGAGCGATTCGTGTATCCTCAAAGATAGGGCCTAATGTAGCGACCGCGTCAGGCGAAGTCACCCCAGCGGCAAGGAACGCGATGGCCGGCTTCTCGCGAACGTTCACGTTTCTCGGCACCGGCACGTCGGTGGGTGTGCCGATGGTCGGCTGCGACTGCGACGTGTGTCAGTCCACCGACCCGCACAACCACCGCGACCGCTGCGCCGTGCTGATCGGCACGCCCGAGGGCAACATCCTCATCGACACGCCGCCCGAGCTGCGGCTGCAGCTGATCCGGGAGAAAATCAAGGTCGTCCACGCCGTGCTGTTCACGCACTTCCACGCCGACCACGTCTTCGGCCTGGACGATCTGCGGCCGATCCCGCGCCAACTGGGTGGCCCGGTGCCGCTCTACTGCACGCAGGAGGTCGAGCAGAAGCTCCGCCAGTCGTTTTCCTATGCCTTCCAGGCCAGTGCCGAACACCTGCCGGTCGGCTACCTGCCGAAGCTGACGTTCCGGCGCATCACCGAGGAGCCGTTCAGCGTGCTCGGCCAGCGTGTGGTGCCGATCCCACTGATCCACGCCCACTTCGACGTCTTCGGCTTCCGCATCGACGACGTGGCGTACTGCACCGATGTCAACAAGATCCCGCGCGAGAGCTGGCCGCTGCTGGACGGCCTGCGCGTGCTGGTGCTCGACGCGCTGCGCTACAAGCCGCACCCGGGGCACTTCAGTTTGAACGAGGCCCTGGAGGTGATCGAGCAGGTGAAGCCGGCCCGCGCCTACCTCACGCACATGTCGCACGACATCGACCACAAGACGGTCAACCGCCAGCTGCCGCCCGGCGTGGAGCTGGCCTACGACGGCCTGAAGTTTGAGTTCTAAGCCCCCGTGAGAGGAGCCCCCGCATGCTTTCGGTGCCCGACGACCTCAGGCAGCGCCTGCGGCAATACGGCCAGGAACACGTCCTCGCCTTCTGGGACACGCTCGGCGATCCGGAGCGGCGTGAGCTGCTCGACCAGCTCCGCGGCCTGAACCTCGAGCAGTTCCGCGGCCTGTATGCGGCGCGCGACAAGACCTATGCCCTGCCGTCCGCGGATCGCATCGCGCCGGTGCCGATCGCGCGCCTCGGCGACGACCGGCAGACGCGCGACCTCGGCGAGGAGGCGCTGCGGCGCGGCGAGGTGGCGGCGCTGATCGTCGCCGGCGGACAGGGCAGCCGCCTCGGCTTCGAGCACCCCAAGGGCATGTTCGCCATCAGCCCGATCAAGGAAAAGACCCTCTTCCAGATCCACGCCGAGAAGGTCCTGGCCCTGTCGCGGCGCTACGGCAAGCCGCTGCCGCTGCTCATCATGACCAGCCCGGCGACACATGACGAGACGGTGGCCTTCTTCAAGGAGCACCGCTTTTTCGGCCTGCCGGAGGGCGAGGTGTTCTTCTTCCAGCAGGGCACCATGCCGGCGCTCGACATGGCGACGGGCAGGCTGCTGCTGGAGGCGCGCGGCCGGCTGTTCGCCAGCCCGAACGGCCACGGCGGCACGCTCAAGGCGCTGGCCGACACGGGCCTGCTAGAGCGCCTCGCGGCCCGCGGTGTCCGCCACGTCTTCTATTTCCAGGTGGACAACCCGGTGGTGAAGGTGGCAGACCCCGCGTTCCTCGGCTTCCACATCGCCGAGCGCGCCGACGTCTCGAATAAGGTCGTGCCGAAGGAGGGGCCGACCGACAAGCTCGGCAACCTGGTACTGATCGACGGCCGCTGCGGCATGATCGAGTATTCGGACCTGCCGGAGCACCTGGCCCGCCAGACCGACGAGCAGGGGGAGCTGCGCTTCCGCGCCGGCAACCCCGCCATCCACATCTTCTCGGTGGACTTCCTGAAGCGCGTCACCGGCGATGCCGAGGCGATGCCATTCCACGTCGCCCGCAAGAAGGTGCCCTGCCTCGACGAGCACGGCAACCCGCTGGAGCCGACAAAGGAGAACGCGCTGAAGTTCGAGATGTTCATCTTCGACGCGCTACCGCGGGCGGACCGCTGGACGGTCGTGGAGACCAGCCACCGCGAGGAGTTCCAGCCGCTGAAAAACGCGACGGGGCCGGATTCGCCGCAGACGGTGCGGCAGGCGATGAGCAATCTCGCGGCCGACTGGTTGGAGCGGGCCGGCGCCACGGTGCCGCGCCAGGCGAACGGCGACTCCGCGGTGGCGCTGGAGGTCAGCCCGCTGTTCGCCCTCGACGCCGAGGAGTTGGCGGCGAAGGTCGGCAAGGGAACGCGAATAGAAAAGGCGACGTACCTCGGGTAACATGGGACTTTGGAGTGCGGCGCTCGGCGCCGCTTTCCCTTTCTTTCAATTTTTCTCCGAGGCCCACGAAAAATGAGCTAAATAAAGAGGCAACGGGGCGCCGAGCGCCGCACTCCAAAGCAGCGACGTACCTCGAGTAACATGGGACTTTGGAGTGCGGCGTTCGGCGCCGCTTTCCCTTTCTTTCTCTTTTTCTCCGAGGCCCAC
>JBBRPS010000811.1:0-4370 GCA_038227745.1 Gemmatales bacterium
CTGGGCGTGGTGTTCCTGGTGCTATGGGCCGGCACGTTCGTCACCGGCATCTTCTTCCTGCCCCTGGGCGCCAACCCCTGATCGGTCCCCGCCATGCAGCCGGACGACTCCCCCGCCGATGCGTCACCCCCGGAAGAGTTGGGTGGCTCCTACGAGGAACTGCTGCCACAGCAGGCGTGGAGTGTGGACCTGCCGCCGGAGGAGGCGCCTCCGCCGCCGCCCGCCTCGCCGCCGGAGACGCCTCCCGCGCCGGTGCGGATCCTCGAGGCGCTGCTGTTCATGGGCGGCCCGCCGCTGACCGCGGCGCAGGCGTGTGCGATCATCCGTGGCCTGACGCCGGAGCAGTTCGAGCAGGCGCTCGACACGCTGAACGAGGATTACCGGAACCAGGGCCGGCCGTACGCGGTGGCGCCGCAGGGCATGGGCCACGTCCTGAGCCTGCGGCCGCGCTATCGCAAGGTGGTGGAGCGCCTGCACGGGGCGACGCGCGAGGCGCGGCTGTCGGCGGCGGCGCTCGACGCGCTGGCGTTGGTGGCGTACCGGCAGCCGGCGACGAAGCAGGAGGTGGACAGCCTGCGCGGAGCGGAGTCCGGAAGTTTACTGCGGCAGTTGGTGCGGCGCGGCCTGATCGCCGTGGTGCCGCGGGCCGACGCGGCGCAGCGCGAGGTGGCGTACGGCACGACGGCGCGGTTCCTGGAACTGTTCGGGTTGAGCAGCCTGGAGGACCTGCCGCGGACGCAGGATCTGCAACAGCTGTGAGCATCAGGCCCTGTCCGGGGGCTTCTGCACGAGATGGACCACAAAGTTGAACGTCCCTGTCGCCTTCGGTTGTCACCCACGCATTTCGGATTCGCTGACCTCCTCGCGGTATTTCACGGCGACCGGCTGCCCCGCGACGAGTTTCCGCACCGCCTGTTCGGAAGCGACCTCCATCTCGGTGTACGACACCTCGGTACCGTCATCGGGCCGCCGCTCCGGGTCTTCACACAGGGCCAGTTTCCGTACGCCGGCAAACACCCACTGAGCCGGCTTGCCGTCCCAGCGGAAGGTGCCGCCGTCGTCGCCTTCGTCCTTTTTGCCCCGTTGCTCCGCCTTCGTGAAAGCCTCTTCTTCCGTTCTGGCCTTGATCAGGACGATGTTTTCCCAAACGGTGTAATGACGTTGCGAATGTTCTTTCAGCTTCACGTAGAGGATCAGGTGGGCCGCGTACCAGTTGCTCATGGCCTCTTCCCCCGTTTCCGCTTGTTCCGACACCCCAGGTACTTCTGGGCACCTGCGACGTTGGCCACTGGGTGCCCTTGGAAGATCTCGTCCAGACTCGTCCGCCCCGGGGTGCCGCGAGGGAACACCACCGTGGGGCAGGTTCAACGAGGATGGGCTTCAATCCTGAGTAGCGCCGGCCTCCTCGTTCGGGACTAAACCAACGACGCGCGTGAACCAGCGTTCGGAGTCCTTCACCCATCGCTCGCGAAACATGTGGAAGCCGTAAGCCTGGTCTCGCCAGGTGGTATAGACATAGGCGAACGGACGCCGATCGGACTTGTTCGTGGAGGCGTCGAGGTGCAAGTGAATGCGGATATGCCACGGCGTGACGTTCCCATAGACTTGCTTGAATCGTCGCAAAGAATCGGCGTAGGCGGCAAACTCGACGCGCCCCTGTTCCCCGAGCCTCGGGTCGATGAGCGAGAAGCACATTGGCCAGTCCTCTTGATTCAACCACTCGTACATCTGCTTAACTCGCCGCCGCAACGCCGCACGGTCGGAAGCATCGGGGGGAAATGGGGTCGCTCGGCTCATGACTCAGACAGTCCCCGAAGAACGATGAGGGTTGAACCACTTCCCAGATTGCGGGTCACGGTCGGCACTGATCTTGACGTTGGTGCAAACGGGTTGATGGTAGATGAAGTACCAGCGCTTCCAGCCCCGTCTTTTGTCGGGAGGGTTTTTCGTAGGACCGTTCTCCTCTTGATCCACCGGATCCCATTCCCAAGCGGACTCCTCTTCGGGCAAGCCTTCCCAGGGCTCATCCCAGAGTTCGTGAGGCCCCATGTCAGTAATGCCAGTACTCCTTCAGTCTGGTGGTGCCCCGTCAGCGCTGCCGACTTCATTTTTCCCAAGGAATTCGAGGGGCGGCACAAGCGCTCAGAGAATCTCGCATCTGGCAGCGCTGACAGGACACCATCGAATCCCCCTGGTCGCTCACCGGCCCTTGTTCGTGGCTCAATCCTCCTCGTCCGCCGCCATCTTCACCTTGCTGACGATCTGCTGCTGCACGTTGGCCGGCACCAGGTCGTAGTGGCTGAACTCCATCGTGTACGACCCGCTGCCCTGCGTGATGCTTCCCAGCTGCGCCGCGTAGCGCATCACCTCCGCCAGCGGCGCCTTGCCCATGATCACCGCCAGGTCGCCCGGCAGGCTGTCCTGGTTTTCGATCCGCGCCCGCTTCGTGTTCAGGTCCCCCAGAATCGCCCCCGTGTACTTCGACGGCACCGTCACCTCCAGGTTCACGATCGGCTCCAGCAGCACCGGCCGCGCCAGCAGGAACGCATTCTTGAACGCGATCCGCCCGGCCGTCTTGAACGCCGCCTCGGAACTGTCCACATCGTGCGCCTTGCCGAAGAACACTTCCACCGCCACGTCCTGGATGCGGTAGCCGGCGAGCGCGCCGCGGTCCAGCAGATCCTTGCAGCCCTTCTCCACCGCGGGGATGAACTGGTTCGGGATGGTCCCGCCGACCACCGTGTCGAGGAACGCGAAATTGTGCTCGTGCTCGTACTTGATGTCGCGCAGCTTCTCGAACTTGCTCTTGTTCGCGAACTGCTCCTCCAACTCCTCCTTGTTGGTGATCTCGCGCGGCAGGGGGTAGACGCGCATGTGGACCTCGGCGAACTGGCCGCGGCCGCCCGTCTGCTTCCGGTGGCGGTGGCTGGCCTCGGCGTCCTTGGTCACGGTCTCGCGGTAGGGGATCTTCGGTTCCTTCGTGATCACCTCGACGTCGTAGCGGCGCTTCAGCCGGTGCTGGATCAGGTCCAGGTGCAGCTGGGTCATGCCCGTGATCACCATCTCCTTGGTCTGGGAATCGCGCGTCACCTTGAAGGTGTGGTCCTCGTCGGCGACCTTGTGCAGGGCCCCGGAGATCTTCTGCTCGTCGCCGCGCGCCTTGGGCTCGACCGCCAGGCCGTACATCGGCGTCGGGTACGCCGGCCGCGGCAGCTTCGGCGCCTGCGGCGTCGTGCCGATCGTGTCGCCGATGCCCAGGTCCTCGACCTTCGCCACCGCCAGGATGTCGCCGGGGCCGGCCTCCGTGACCGGCTTCTGCACCTTGCCCTGCATCACCAGCAGGCCGCCCGTCCGCGACGACTTGCCGGTGCGCGTGTTGACGATCGGCTGCTCGGCGGTGAGGCGGCCGGAGTAGACGCGGAAGAAGCTCAGGTTGCCGACGAACTTGTCCGACAGCGTCTTGAACACCTGGGCGACGAACTCGCCCGACTCCTTCGGCTCGACCGTGACCTCGGTCGCCTTGTCGCCCGAGCCCTTCGTCCCCGTGCGCGGACTGGCCTGCACCGGCGAGACGGCGTCCTCGGCCAGGGCGTCGAGCAGCTCGGTGACGCCGATGTCCTTCTTCGCCGAGGCGCAGAAGATGGGGATGACCGTGCCGGTCGCCAGCGCCTTGGGGAAGGCCGCCTCCAGCTCCGCGTCGGTGACGGACCCCTCGACGAGGTATTTCTCCATCAACGGCTCGTCGGACTCGACGATGGCATCGACGAGCTTGGAGCGTGCGGCGGCGATGCTCACCAGGGTGCCGGCGGTGTCGTGGGGCGTGTGCAGCACGTCCACCACGCCCTTGAAGTCGTGGCCGTGGCCGATCGGCACGTTGATCAGCACACACGCCTTGCCGAAGCTGTCGTTGATGGCGCCCAGGAGCTGGTCGAAGTGGACGTTGTCGGCGTCCATTTTGTTGATGACGAGCATGCGCGCCAGGCCGCGCTTGCCGGCCTCGGCGAACATCTTGCGCGTGTTGACCTGGATGCCGGCGGGCGCGGAGACGACGAGGACGGCGTTGTCGATGGCGTTGAGGGCGCCCATGGCGCCGCCGACGAAGTCCGGCTTGCCGGGGCTGTCGAGCAGGTAGATCTTCTTGCCCTTGTGCTCCAGGTTCAGCACGCTGGTGTCGATGGAGTACTTCTTTTCCTTCTCCTCCTCGTCGTAGTCGGAGACGCTGGTGCCGTCATCGACGCTGCCGCGGCGGTCAACGGCCTTGGCCTTGAAGAGGAGGGCGTCGGCCAGCGAGGTCTTACCGGACTGTTCGTGCCCCACCAGTGCCACGTCGCGAATGTCTTCCACACGAGTCTTGGCCATGATCTTCTCCA
>JBBRPS010000812.1:0-4345 GCA_038227745.1 Gemmatales bacterium
ACGAGGGGGGTGCGTTCGCCAGGGGGAATAACGGGAATCTCGATCCGCATACTTTCCAGAATAGGGAAGCGACCCCCGATCAGCTGCGCCTCTTCCCCAGGGTTTTTGAGATGTTACGCCAAACCCATTGTGGCAGGAAACGGCTTTTCCAGCTGCGCCACTTTCCATCGGCCTCACTCCCTCACTGGCATTGCCTGCCACCCAACGCCCCACCTTAAAGCCGCGAGCGGTGAGCCAGATCCCGCTACGCGGGGGCGAGCGCGGGCCACACGCTCGCCCGAGGCTCGCGGCTAAACGGCTACCGGCGATACGTCATCTCCTTGAAACGGCGGACGCAGCCGGTGATCGCCACCTCCGTCGGCAGCCGCTCGATGCTCGACGCGCCGAAGAAGCCCACCACGCCCTGCGTGTGCTCCAGTACGTACTGCGCGTCCTCCGGCTCGGAGATCGGGCCGCCGTGGCACAGCACCAGGATGTCCGCGTGCACCTTCTTCGCCGCGTCGTGCATGGCCTGCACGCGCCGCGCCGCCTCCTCCAGCGTGAGGGCCGTGCGGGCGCCGATGCTGCCCTTGGTAGTCAGCCCCATGTGCGGGATCAGCACGTCAGCCCCGGCGCGGGCCATGTCGCGCGCCTCGTCCTCGTTGAAGACGTAAGGGCAGGTGAGCAGGCCCAACTCGTGCGCCTCGCGGATCATGTCCACCTCCAGGCCATAGCCCATGCCGGTCTCCTCCAGGCCCTGGCGCATGGTGCCGTCGATCAGGCCGACCGTGGGGAAGTTCTGCACGCCGCTGAAGCCGACCGCCTGCACCTCGCGCAGGAACAGCTTCATGATGCGGAACGGGTCGGTGCCGCACACACCGGCGAGGACGGGCGTGGCGCGGACGACGGGAAGCACCTCGCGGGCCATGTCCATGACAATCTGGTTGGCGTCGCCATACGGCATCATGCCGCTGAGGCTACCGCGGCCGGCCATGCGGAAGCGGCCGGAGTTGTAGATGATGATAAGGTCGATGCCACCCGCCTCGGCGCACTTGGCGCTGATGCCGGTGCCGGCGCCGCCGCCGACGATCGGCCGGCCGGCGGCGAGCTGAGCGCGGAGGCGCTCCAGACACTGCTCGCGGGTGAAAAAACTCATGGCCTCCTCCTTCTTGCTTGGCGCTGGGGGGACGTTGGCGGTTAAATTAGTTCTCCGACCACCCCTACGCCAACAGGAATCGATCATGGCCGTCGTGTTGATCGCCACACTGGATACCAAAGGCGTCGAAGCCCAATTCGTGCGCGACCTGCTGCGGCAGGCCGGCGTCCGCACTACCGTCGTGGACGTCGGCGTGCTGGGGGCGCCGGTGTTCGCGCCCGACGTCCAGCGCGAGGACGTCTACCGCGCGGCCGGGACCACGCTGGAAACAGTGCGGAAGGCGGGAGACCGTGGCCAGGCGATTGAGGCGGCCGCGAGGGGGGCGGCGGTCCTGGTCGGGGAACTTCACGCGAAGGGGCAGGTCCAGGGGGTCTTCGGCCTCGGCGGCTCCGCGGGCACCACCATCGGCACCGCCGCCATGCGCGCCCTGCCGTTTGGCGTCCCCAAGCTCATGGTCAGCACGCTCGCCGGCGGCCAGATGCGGCCGTACGTCGGCGTCCGCGACATCCTCATGATGCCCTCCGTCGTGGACATCAGCGGTCTGAACCGCATCAGCCGCACCGTACTGACCAACGCCGCGCGCGCCATGATCGGCATGGTGTCGCAAGCCCACGGGCCGCGCCCCGTGGGTTCGGCCGACAAACCGCTGCTCACGGCGACGATGTTCGGCGTCACCACGCCCTGCGTCGAGGCGGCGCGAGCGATACTGGAGCGCGGCGGTTACGAGGTGCTGGTGTTCCACGCGACGGGCGTCGGTGGGCGGACGATGGAGTCGTTCATCGGTGACGGCCTGGTCCGCGGCGTGCTGGACATCACCACCACGGAGCTGGCCGACGAGCTGGTCGGCGGCGAGCTGTCGGCGGGGCCGGACCGTTTGACGGCGGCGGCGCTCTGCGGCGTGCCGCAGGTGATTTCGCTCGGCGCCCTCGACATGGTCAACTTCGGGCCGCGGCAGACGGTCCCGGCGCGGTTCGAGGGCCGCCGTTTCTACCAGCACAACCCGAACGTCACGCTGATGCGCACGACGCCGGAGGAGAACGACCGCCTGGGGAAGGAGATCGCCCAGAAGGCCAGCGCCGCGCGCGGGCCGACGGCGGTGCTGGTGCCGTTGCGCGGGGTATCGGCGATCGACCGCGAGGGGCAGCCGTTCTGGTGGCCCGAGGCCGACGCCGCCCTGTTCCAGAGCCTGCGCAACTGGATGGGGCCGCAGGTCCGCCTGATCGAGTTGGACCTGCACGTCAACGACCCGGCGTTCGCCGAGGCCGCCGCACGGACGCTCCTGGAGATGCTCGGTCCCTGAGTGCCCGCCTCGCGGCCGTTTCGGGCCGTGGGTCAGGACTCCGATCCTGACATCGACCTGTCAGGATGGGAATCCTGTGGCGGTTCACGGGGTAGTGACGCGGATCCGGGAAGGCGTAGAATAGGGCAGCATGGGAGCCGAAGCCACTACCCCTTGTGCCACCTGCGCACGGCTGCAAGCGCAGGTCGCCGCCCTCTCGAAGACGATCGACCTGGCGTTCGCGCGCATCCAGTTCACCATCGACCTGCTGCCCGGCGGCACAAGGACATCGAGCTGGGAGCCCGTCCGCGGGCGGGGATCGCGCTGATCAAGGCGGGGCAGGCGCGGGCGCTGGTGCAGGGCCGCGATTACGTCATCCCCGACGACCTGTTCGCGCTGGCCGAGGACGTGATCCTGCACCGCATCCGCCTGAATTACGAGGCGCTGGCCGACGGCAAGACGGCGGCGGGCGTGCTGCAGCAGATCCTCACGGACTTCGGGCGACGCAAGCCGCATGAGGAAGAAACCCGGGCCTTCGCTCTCCTGTGGGGGCCGACGGTGGTGTCTGCCGAATGTTGCCAACTGGACGCAAGTCGCAAAGGGACAAGGGCTTGCCCGTTCAACGCCGAAAAGTCGGCGCTCGACCAATCCGCAGAAAAACCTGGGATTCTGAAGACCGGCAACATTAGGCAGACACCACCCAGCTTCGAGACTACACCGCTTTGCTGGAAACGGAGCAGAAAGGCCGGAAGAAGAAGGCGAAGCGTGCGTGAGGCAGTCAGGCACAACAGCCCCGGTTCGCCGGGCCTTTTGTTCATTTGAGAAAGACGCCGAAGCGGGGACATCATGACCATCGCCTCGCCAGCGACCACGCCTGAACAGGGACAGATGGTCAGCGTCCGGTCACGCAACTGGATGGTCACGGACGTTTCCGCCAGCACGCTCCCGCCCGAACGCCTGCAAACCGGCCTGGAGTCGCCCCAGCATCTTCTCGCGCTGTCGTCGGTCGAGGACGACGGCCTGGGCGAAGAACTCAACGTCATTTGGGAGCTTGAGCCGGGGGCCAGGGTGGTCGAGAAGGTCGCCCTCCCCGATCCCACCGGCTTCGATCCTCCCGACCGGCTCGACGCCTTTCTCGATGCCGTCCGGTGGGGCGCTTCGTCGTCGGCGGACGTGCGGACGATCCAGGCCCCGTTCCGCTCCGGCATCGACATCGAGGACTACCAGCTTGATCCGGTCGTCCGGGCGATCCAGATGCCACGGGTCAACCTGCTCATTGCCGATGACGTTGGCCTGGGCAAGACCATCGAAGCGGGAATGGTGGCGCTGGAACTCATCATCCGTCATCGCATCAGGAAGATTCTGATCGTCTGTCCGGCTTCCTTGCAGGTACAGTGGCAAGAGCAGATGCGGGACAAGTTCGGCCTCGACTTTCGCATCGTGAACTCCTCGTTGATGGGGTTGCTTCGCCGCAGTCGGGGCATCCACGTCAACCCGTGGAATCACTTCCCCCGACTCATTACGAGCATTGACTTCCTCAAGCGAGAGCGACCGCTGCGGCTGTTCCGAGAACTGCTGCCTGGACCGGACGAACCAGCCTTCCCTCGCAAGTTCGACTTGCTGATCGTGGATGAGGCCCACAACTGCGCCCCTTCGGGCGTGGGCCGTTACGCCACGGACTCCATGCGGACCCAGGGCCCGCGCTCCACAGACCGCCCATATTCTTCGGGGCTGGTTGATTTCGTCAAGGGTGGCGCGTACGATTCCCCCGGAACATCACAGTTCACGGAGGAGAACGATGGCCCCTCTTTCCCAGGTCTCTCAGGACCAGCAGCCCGACCTGTCCATCCCCAGGTTCTTTGCCCCACTGAAGGACCCGCGCCGTGCCCACCGGCGACTCCACCGGTTGCAAGACATCATCGTCATCGCCC
>JBBRPS010000813.1:0-4337 GCA_038227745.1 Gemmatales bacterium
CCTCGCTGGCGCGTCGGGCTTGTGTGCGCTGCCGCTTTGTGCCACACCCCAGGGAAAGAAAGTCGAAGAAGGCCTGGCCGCGTGCTCAGGGCATCTTCCGCATTCCGATCCGGGCCAGGTCCGCCCCGACCGCGGCCTGCACCGTCGGCGGCAGGCGGAGGCAGTCGAGCTGCGGCCGCAGGAAGCTGAAGGTCCACGGCTCCAGCGCCGGCCACTCCACCAGGAGCGGCCGCTCCTCGTGGACCTTGCCCCACAGGCGCGCCCAGACGGCGTACTCCTGGCGGGCGGGCGCGTGGTCGTCTTCCGCCGCGACGTAGGCCTGCAGGCGCTTGCTGTCGTAGGCGTTGCCCCTGCCCTGCCACAGCAGCAGGCCGCGGGCCAGGGCCTCGCCCTGGCCGCGCAACAGGGCCGGCTGCCACGGCATCTCGACGAAGGGATTGAGGAACACGTTCGCGTCGGCCTGCACCACGATCGGTTCGTCGGCAGCCGCCAGGAACGGTGTGTCCTTGACGTCCAGCACGCCGTGGGCCGCCGCGATGGTGTTGCGCTCCAGGAGACACTGCACGTTGAGGCGGCGCTTGACCACCAGGCTGGCGTCGAACTGCAGCGCGTGGCCCGGCCCCAGCACGGCGCACTGGTGCAGCCGCAGCCGGGCGCCCGTCCCCTGCACGCGCAACACGTTCCCCGCGGACATCAGGACGCACTGGTTCAGGCTCGCGACGTGCGCCTGCGCGGGGTCTTCCTTCTCCGAACCTTCGAGCACGAGCAGGCCCTGGTACGTCGGCGGCGGGTCGCTCAGCGGGCCTGCCAGGTGGCAGCCGAACAGCTTGACGCCCCCCCGCACGCGGACCACCCGGGCGGGCATCGCCCAGGCGGCCTTGTTCGGGAAGACGATGTGCGCCCCAATCATCTCCAGGGTGCCGTCCTCCACCTCGATGAGCGCCTTCTGCCCGGCCGTGGTCATTGGGTTGGGCACGAGCGTGAGCGGCTTGGCGCCGCGGACGGGCGGCCGGAAGTACAGCATGAGGTCGGCGCCGCGCACCTGGATCGGGCTGGTCAGGCATTCGCCGCTGCCGCTCAGGTGCAGCACGATCTTCGGGCCGGGCGCGGCGTTCTGCAGCCGGTGCCGTAGCAGCAGGCCGAGGTCCACCTGCCGATTCAGCACGACCGTCTCGCCGTGGTAGCGGCCGTTTTTGAGTTGCGGGATCGGCGGCGCCCCCTCGTCGCCGAGCAGCGCCACGGCCGGCACGGGGAAGCGCTCGAAGGCCAGCTTCCGCCAGGACGGCCGGCCAGTGGGCAGGGCGGCCAGATCGCACCCCGGCAGATCGGTTTCGGCCGTCGCGGCCTGGACGGGGGAGTCCTTCGGGTTGAAGGCGGTAGCCGCCACCTCCTCCACCGTGGCGGGCAGGCCCTTCGGCCAGGGCCCCGGAACGACCTTGCTGCCGGCGTCGGTGCTCCAGAAGGCCGCCCAGGAGGGCGACGTAGCGGAGATCTCCGTGCCGGCCGCCGCCAGCAGTTTCTCCCAACCCGCATACACGCAACCCACCTCGCGCCAGCCCATCCGGCCGGCGCCGCCGGTCGCGTGGACCATGTCCCCCGCCACGCCGTTCCCCGCCCGCGACAGCAGGGCGCCCCAGCACAGACACTTCAGCGCCGGGCCTCCGTTCGCGCCGCCCGCCGGCGCGGCGCGGAGCAGGGTCTTGCCGGCCACGAGCGTCGAGCGCACCAGGCGCAGCGTGGACGGCGTGCCGTTGGAAACCGCGATGTCGAGGAGCGGGACGTCGCCGCCCACCAGCAGGCAGTCATCAATCAGCACGTCCGCGGCGGCGGCGTTGACGGCCAGTGCGGTCGCCGCCCCACGCAGGTAGCAGCCACTCAACCGGCCCTTGACCGTTGCGGTCCGCCCGTCGAGGCGGACCACCTGGACGCCGCGCGGGTGCTTGCCGGCGATGGAGAAGGTGCAGTGGCGCGCCGCCAGGTCGCCCCCAATCGCCTCGAACAGCACGGGCGGCGGGTCGAGCGCGTCGCCCGCGCATTTCATCACCACGTCGAGGTTTTCCAGGCTCAGGCTGCCGCTCTCCACCGCGAGGAACTTGCCCGCGCCGCCCTCCCAGGCCAGGAGAGGCCGGTAGCCGCCGCCGCCGCGAACCGTCAGGCTGCGGCCGGGCACAACGGGGATGGACGGCTCGAACAGGGGGCCGCTGTCGTGGATCTCGATGATGGTGTGACCGCCCTTCGGGGCGGCGGCACACGCTTCGGCCAGAGAGCGGAAGGCGTCCGGACCGGGGGTGAGGCCCCGGCCCACCCGCAGCGTCACGGCCATGGCGGGGGCGGGCGGGAACGCCGCCAGCGCCCCCTCGAAGTCGGCGCGTGTCCGGGCAGGCCCCTCCGGGGGCGGCGGGTTCTTCTCCTCGGGAGGCTTCACCGGAGGCTTCACCCCGGGTGCCTTATCGACGGGACTCTTCTCGACGGGCTGCTTGAAGGGATCCTTCGGCCCCTCAACCTTCACGAGCGTGAGCGGACCTTTCTCCCTGGGAGGCCCACCCTCCTCGATCTTCCGCGGCTCGGCGCCGGGAACGATCTCGGCCGGTGTCTCGTCCTGGAATCCCATCAGGGTGAAGGCGACGACGATCGCGACCACCAGCAGGAGACCACCGACGGCGTAAGGCCACCACGTCGGCAGGCCGCTCTCCGGCCCACCTCTCCGGCGGGCGGACCGTTTTTCAAACAGCTCGTCGTCCTCGTCCCGGAAGCGCTTCTTCGCCGGGCGCCGGCCCGAGTCGCCCGCCCGCCCTGGAACCGCGGTCTGCACTTCCGGGATCACCTGGTCGCTGCGGGGGGTCTTGAAGGCGAGCCGGGCGGCCGTCGAGGACGGGCTGGAAGCGGCGGCCGATTCGGCGAGGGGCTCGAGGTTGAGTTCTTCCGGGAGGGCGCCGGGGGCCTGGCTCGCCGGCGCCTCCACCGGCCGACCCTCGGTCTGCTGCAGGGCCGCGAGCAGTTCGACGGGCGTCTGGTAGCGGTCCTCCGGCCGTTTCGCCAGCATTCGCCGCAGGACGGCGAGCAAGCCGGGCGGCGCGTCCGGGTTGAAGCGGCGGACGTCGGGCGGCTCTTCTTTGAGGTGCCGGGTGATGCGCTCGATGACCGTGCCGTCGGGGAAGGGGCACGTGCCGGTGAGCATGTGGTAGAGCGTGCAGCCGAGCGAGTAGATGTCGCTGCGGATGTCGGCGAGGCGGGCGCCGCGCGCCTGCTCGGGCGACATGTAATCGACGGTGCCGACCGTGGTGCCGATGCGAGTGACGCGCTCCTCGTCCGGGTTGACGTCGCGGGCCAGGCCCAGGTCGGTCATCTTGACGAGGAGTCGGCCGTCCTTCTTGCTGATGAGGAAGTTGCTCGGCTTGAGGTCGCGGTGGATGATGCCCTGGCCGTGGGCGTGGTCGAGGGCGCGGGCGGCCTGGATCATGATCTCGCGGGCGACCCAAAACTTGAGGCGGCGGCGGCGGCTGATGTACTGGTGCAGATCGACGCCATCGACGAACTCGAGGGCGAGGAAGTGGGTGCCGGCGGCCTCGCCGAACTCGTAGATGGCGACGATGTTCTCGTGGCGGAGCTTGGCGGCGCTGCGGGCCTCGCGACGGAAGCGCTCCAGGGCGATGGGCTTGGCGGCGAGCTCGGGCGAGAGGATTTTCAGGGCGACCTCGCGGCCGAGGTCGGTGTCGATGGCCCGGTAGACCGCCCCCATACCGCCGGTGGCGATGTGCTTCACCACTTCATACTTGCCGACTCGCATGGGGCGGCGCCCGTTTCGGCCGGTGGGTTCGGCTGGCATGCGTTACCTGGGTCGGAGAGCCGCGGAGGGCTTGCTTGCCCGGGCGCGCGCCACCGCCACCCTGACGGTCGCCGGCCCTCTTAACAATTGTACCTCGCGCCGCCACGGGGCGTCAACTTGGCAGGCGCACTCACGCCCGGGGCGCCGCCCTCCCGCCGGCCGCCGAACGCTCCCACGCCGGCGGGCGTCTCCGGGTGGATACCCTCGCGACCGGCACGGGGTTTCAGGGCCGGGCTGAAATCGCAGAGCTCGCCAGGCCTTCCACGCCCGGGGCGCCGCCTGCACTACTATAGTCCATGGCGCTCGCCCTATTCTATTCCCGATACGCTCGCGTTGCGGCTATCCCATTCCCAGGGGCGCCGAGGAGACGACGGGGACGTATTTCAGGCGGGACTCATTACTGAGGGCAGCAGGGTCAAAGCGCGCACGTTTAGCCGCGAGCCTCGGGCGAGCGCGTGAGCTTCACGCGCTCGGCCGAGGCTCGCGGCTAAACGAGTATTATTGTCCAATA
>JBBRPS010000814.1:0-4319 GCA_038227745.1 Gemmatales bacterium
CCTAGTGCCCCATCAACGCTTAATTTTGGGGTTGCTACTGTGCAATCCAGCGGGAATCCTTGCAAAAAGCCGACTCCGTGACCCCAAAATTAAGCGTTGACGGGGCACTAGCAGGTTCGAGAATTGGGGTCAACGAGTTCAGCTTTCCGACGTTCTGCTGTCCCTGGCTTGCCGTTTCGCGCTCCCAACGAATGCGCGAAACGGCAAGCCAGCCACGTTGCGAGTAGAAAATCGCGAAGACAATCGCCCTTTTTGCTTGGCTCGCCCCGCCCGCCCTGGTATCCTTGCCTTCACGGATCGCCCGGCCATCCTCCTGGGGGCTGGCCGGCGGTCTTCCCACCCCATGTACGGAGGTCTCGCATGCGTCTCCTGCTGACCGCGGCCCTGGCGTCGGCACTTCTCACCGGCACCGGCCGGACCGACGAACAGCCCAAACAAGCGCCCAAGGTCATCCTGCAATCGCCCGACGGCAAGAAGTCCTACGACCTGACCAAGCTCGTCGCCAACGGCCCCGTGCTCGTCCGGCTGACCTGCGCCTGCTCCGGCTGCGACCTCGAACTGCCCTACTTCCAGAAGCTCCAGGCCGCCTACAACGCCAAGGGCCTGCAGACCATCGCCGTCTTCCGCGAGAAGGCCGAGGCCGCCGAGAACTACGCCGTCAAGAAGGGCCTCAAGTTCCTCTGGCTCGCCGACCCCAAGGGCGAACTGTGGAAGACGTTCGATTCCAAGGCCATGCCGACGAACATCCTGATCGACAAGGGCGGCCGCGTCGTCCGCGTCGTCCCCGGCTGCACCAAGGACGGCCGCAACGCCCAGATCCTCTCGACCGAGATCGCCAACCTGCTCGGCACCACGGCGGCGCAGATCGCCACGCCCGCGCCGTCGAAGAAGAAGTAACCTCTCCCCTTTGCCCCGTTTAGCCGCGAGCGGTGAGCCAGATCCCGCTACGCGGGGGGCGAGCGCGATCGCGCTCGCCCCCCGCGGCTAAACGGCCCCTTCGCCTTGCAATAACCGTGGGGTCCGCCTACAATCCGCCCCCTCTGCGTCCCCCGGCAAGGAGGCGAGCGGAACCGATGCGCACGGAACAAGAACCCGAAGACATACCCTTCCTCAGCCGGCTGCTGGTGCGCCTGGTGGGCGGCGTCTGCCGTTACCCCCGCTCCGTCCTGGGGCTGGCCCTCACCGCCTGCGCCCTGTCCGTCGCCCTCGCCTGTACCTCCCTCGAGTTCCGCACCCAGCGCACCGACCTCATCAGCCCCAACAAGGACTTCCAGAAGCGCTGGTATCAGTACATCGCGGAGTTCGGCGATGACGACGACATGGTCGTCGTTGTCAAGGGCGAGGACCAGAGCCAGATGAAGGCGGCCCTCGACGAGGTCGCGCGCCGCGTCGCGGCGAACTCCGAGACGTTCGACCGCCTGTTCTACAAGGTTGACCTGCGCCATCTGCGCAACCGCGCCCTGCTCTTCCTGCCCGGCAAGCAGATCCAGGAGATCCGCGACGGCCTCGAGCCGTTGACGCGGTTGCTGCTGTTCGGCCGTGTCGGCTGGCACTTCTTCACGGTGCAGAACCTGCTCCAGGAGGCCAGCGCGCGGGCCACCCGGCTGCGGCCCGGCGCCGCGCTTGCCGCCGGCGACGAGCAGTTCTTCGCGCAACTCGCCGCGGTGACCGCCGCGGCCGACGCCGCCCTCGCCGACCCCGCCGCCTCCCACAACCCGTGGGGCAGCATGGTGCCGCAGGCGGCCGGCCAGCCCGACCTCCTCGCCGAACCGCAGTACTTCTTCAGCGGCGACGGCCGGCTGGCCTTCCTGCTCGTGCGCCCCGTCCGCGCCCACGGCTCGTTCACCGCCGACCGGGCCAGCGTCGAGGCACTGCGGGCCGTCCTCGCCGAGGTCCGCCCCGCCTTCCCCGGCGTGGAGGTGGGCCTCACCGGCCTGCCCGTGCTGGAGAACGACGAGATGGTCGCCTCGCAGCGCGACACCGAGCTGGCGTCGTGGCTGGCCCTGGCCGCCGTCGTCGTACTCTACCTCATCGTCTTCCGCGGCCTCTACTACCCCATGCTGACCGTCGGCACGCTCCTGGTCGGCATCGCCTGGGCGGTCGGCTGGCTGACGCTGACGGTCGGGCACCTGAACATCCTCTCGGCCACGTTCGCGGTGATGCTCATCGCCATGGGCGACTATGGCGTCCTATGGGTGACGCGCTACGAGCAGGCCCGGCGGTCGGGGATGGCGGTGGCCGAGGCCCTGCGGCACACGGCCCGGCACGTCGCCATCGGCAACCTGACGGCGGCGACGGCCCTGGCCCTGGCGTTCTTCGCGGCCATGCTCGCCGACTTCCAGGCGGTGGCCGAACTGGGCTGGATCGCCGGCTGCGGCGTGCTCCTGTGCGCCCTGGCGTGCTTCACGGTGCTGCCCGCCGTCCTCACCCTGGCGGACCGCCGGCAGATCGCGCTCGTCAGCATTCCCATGACCGGGTCGGTGGGCTGGCTGCCGCGCCTGTCCGCGCGGCCGTGGCTGGTCATCGGCACCGCCGTCGTCGTGACCGCGACCCTGGCCGCCTTCACCACGCAGGTCCGCTACGACCACAACCTGCTGCACATGCAGGACCCGGGCCTGGACGCGGTGCGCTGGGAACACACGCTCATCGCGCACACCAGCGGCGCCAGCTGGCACGCCCTGAGCTACACCAACACGACCGAGGAGGCGCTGGCGCTCAAGGCCCGCTACGAGCAACTGCCCGAGGTGAGCCGCGTCGTCGAGGTCGCGTCGCTGGTGCCGGGCGATCAGGACCTCAAGATCGCGGCCCTGCGCGACATCCAGAAGCGGCTCGCGAACATCCCGGCGCGCGGCACTGCCATCGAGCACGCGACCCCGGACCGGGACGGTCTGCTGCGCGCGCTGGCGGGGCTGCACGGGCTGCTGCGGCCGCACGCCGGGCCGGCGGGCGCCGCTCCGCTGGTGAAACTGTCCGCCGCCCTGGGGGCGCTGAAGGGCCGCCTGGCGGCCCTGCCCGAGGCCGCGGCGGGCGCGCGGCTGCGCGACTTCGAGCAACGCCTGACGGGCGACTTCGCCGAGAACCTGCACCGGCTGCGCGACGTGTCCACGCCGGAGCCGATCACCCTCGCCGACATCCCGCCGGCCCTGCGCGAGCGCTACGTCGGCCGCAGCGGCAAGTGGTTGCTGCGGGTCTTCGCCCGCGACTGCCTCTGGGAGTTCGGGCCGCTGGCGTACTTCACCGAGCGGATCCGAACGGTGGACCCGGAGGCGACGGGCAAGCCGTTCAGCACGGTGGAGGGGCTGCGGGCGCTGAAGGACGGCTTCCAGTGGGCGGGCGTGTACGCGCTGGTGGTGATCGTGCTGGTGCTGCTGGGCGACTTCCGCAGCGTGCCGCACGCGCTGGTGGCGGTGGCGCCGCTGGCGGTCGGATTGCTGCTGTCGCTGGGGGTGATGGGCGTGTGCGGCCTGCCGCTGAACCCGGCGAACATGATCGCGCTGCCGCTGATCCTCGGCGTGGGGATCGACAACGGCGTCCACGTGCTGCACGACTACCTGCTGCGCCGGGCCGACGGCCGCGGGACGATCAGCCGGGCGATCGGCCGCGGCGTGCTGGTCAAGGCGCTGACGACGATGATCGGCTTCGGCGCGCTGATGGTGTCGAGCCACCGCGGGCTGTTCGGGCTGGGGTTCATCCTGACGCTGGGCGTGGGCTGCTGCATGCTGACGGCGCTGGTGTTCCTACCGGCGGTGCTGCGGCTGCTGGGCGGCCGCAAGCACGCGGCCGACGACGCCCCGACGATCCTGCCGGCCCGGCGTGCGGCGTGAGGCGGAGGTGATCGCAGATGCTCGGACGCCTCCGGGGGGTGTTGCTGCCGCGCCTGCTGTTCCTGCTCACGGCCGGACTGGCGCTCGCCCTGCTGCTGGCGGTGGTGCTGGCGCCCTGGCTGCTCGAAGACGCCGCCGACGACTCCCACCCACAACTCCTGCTGCTGTTCGCGCGCGACGTGGTGGTGCGGAGGACGGCGGTCGCGAGCGGCCTGGGGCTGTTCGTGACGGCGTGCGTGTTCTTCCGCCCCGCCCCCGCCGAGGACAAGTCCGAGAAGCCCCCGAAGCGCCGCCCGCCGGACCGGATCGCGGGGGCGTAGCATTTGAGGCACGTGGGGCCGCCATACAAGCCCGACGCGCAAGCGAGGGACCCCTCGTTGGCGCGTCGGGCTTGTGTCAACCCTCGCGGGGGCGCATCAGGTACGGCACTGCGCCCGCCAGCGCAGCCAGTGGTCCGCCAGCACCAGCGCCACCATCGCCTCGCCCATCGGCACG
>JBBRPS010000815.1:0-4313 GCA_038227745.1 Gemmatales bacterium
CCAGCAGCGCCACCGGCAGCATCAGGCCGGAACTCTCCAGCTCCCGCCGGTACTCCAGGATCCCCACGGCGGCCGCGAGCCCCAGGCCCATCAGGACGATGCCAAGGTGCAGGAAGCGGACCTCGCCCACACGCTGTACCAGGCGCCGGTACAGCAGGCCCTGCACCAGCATCAGCACGACGCCGACGTAAGCGAACACCAGGAAGTTCCAGCGTTCGGTAGTCCGCAGGGCCTCGCGTGTCACCCGGATCGCCTCCCTCTGCTCCACCGCGCCGGTCATGAGCAGCTTGTTGACCAGGGCGAGCGTCGATTCCAGGCTGCCGAACGCGAAGGTCGCGATGAAGAACGTGATGACCAGCACGCCGACCGAGGGCGTGCGCAGCACGGTCGCCAGGCTGTGGAAACTGAGCCAGCCGCGGCGGCCGACGGGCGGGCTGCCGGTCTTCAGCGTCTCGGGCAGGCGCCAGATCGCCAGCAGCAGCGCTACCAGCGACAGCAGCGCCGCCGCGGCGCCCGGGGCGGCCGGCACGTCCACGAACAGCGACGCGAAGCCCAGCAGCGGCCCGAAGGTGAAGCCGATGCCGAACGCCGCCCCGATCAACGCCATCCCGTGCGCCCGCTTGTTCGGCGGCGTGCTGTCCGCAATGACGGCCTGGGCGGTGGCGATCGTGGCGCCCGCGACGCCGGCCCCCAGCCGGGCGACGAACAGCAGCACCAGGCCCAGCCCCCAGGAGCCGGCCATCCCTACCTCCGACGCCACCGCGAACAGCGTGTAGAAGACGACCGAGCCGACCAGGCCGAGGAGCAGGATGGGCCGGCGGCCGACGCGGTCGGAAATCCGGCCCCACAGCGGCGCGAAGATGAACTGCATCAGTGAGAACGACGCCATCAGCATCCCCAGCATGGCGCCGCGCCAGACACGCGCCGCCTCGCCGGGGTAGAGCGGTTCCAGCAGTTCCGTCGCGTACAGCGGCAGCAGCGGCAGGACGATGCCGAAGCCGAGCAGGTCGATGAAGACGACGAAGAAGACGATGAACAGCGCCGCGCGGTTGGATTTCTGCTCGGGCGCTTGCGGTTCGGCGGAGCTCGGCGGTGCGTGATCCTGCATGTTCGACGTCCCCCGGTTAATCCGCGCAAGCCCACCCGTCGCAACGGGTGGGCTTTCAGACGGAATCCGCCCCTACCTTACTACCCCACCGCCTCCCGGGTCAGACCGCCGCGATCGCGCCGCTCCGCGATTGACGGCCGCCCGGCCGTGGCTCATCCTTGAGCGTTGGCGCCGCGTAAACCCCTGTCCAGGAGAGGCCCCATGTCCGCCGACGGCTTCAGTAAGGCCGCGGGCGACCCCGGCTCCACACCCGCGTTCCTCATCCTCGACACCGAGAGCGTCCCCGACGGCAAGCTGCTGGCGAAGGTCCGGCACGCCGACGAGACCCTGACCCCGGAAGAGGCGGTGCGGCGGGCCCAGGCCGAGGCGCGCGACCGCTCCGCCACGGGCTCGGACTTCCTGCCGGTCAGCTTTCATTACCCGGTGGCGGCGTGCATTCTGCGGGCGGGTCCCGACTTCGGGCTGCAGGGGCTGACCTGCCTGGATGCGCCGCACTTCCGCCCGCGGCGCCTCGTCGAGCAGTTCTGGGGAGGCCTGGCGGCCTACCGGGAGAAGTATAAGGAAAGGATCAAGCTCGTCACCTTCAACGGCCGCGGTTTCGACCTGCCCCTCCTCGAACTCGCGGCGTTCCGCTACGGCATCGCCGCCCGCGACTACTTCCTCGCGAGCCGCAACCGCTTCGGCACCGGCCACCTCGACCTGATGGACTGGCTGACGAATTACGGCTCGGTCCGCCTGTCCGGCGGCCTCGACCTGCTCTCGAAGCTCCTCGGCAAGCCGGGCAAGATGACGGTGTCCGGCGAGCGGGTCTACCAGATGCACCTCGAAGGCCGGGCGCAGGAGATCAACGACTACTGCATGTTCGACACGCTCGACACCTATTTCGTCTTCCTGCGGACGCGGGTGCTGACCGGCGAGCTGACGCTGGAGCAGGAGCATATCGTGGTGATGCGCGCCAAGGCGTGGATCATGCAGAAGGCCGCCCAGATGCCGGCGCTGCAGCAGTACCTCGACAGCTGGGGCGACTGGGATCCGTGGCCGTGACAAAGCCCACGGGTTGCCACCCGTGGGCTTGAGTTCGAGCACTACGCCCGCCAGAACGACACCAGCCCGCGGAACAGGAAGTACGCCAGCCCCGTCAGCGCCAGGCGGCTCTTCTCCGCGTCCTTGCGCCGGCCGCGCAGCCGCCGCCACAAGTACTGCACCAGCTTGTCGAGCAGCTGCACCGGCGCGTCGAGCGTCACCACCGCCTTGTACAGCAGCACCCCCGCCCGCGAGCAGCCGCTCTTGCGCAGGTAGCGCGCGAAGCCGATTGTCATCTGCGTCGAGGCGTAGCCGATGTGCTGCCGCGTGCTCACCCGGCCGTAGTGCATGACCTCCACCTCCGGCAGGTACACCACCGCCGCCTCGCGGTTCACCCGCGTGGACAGGTCCAGGTCCTCGCCGCCGAACGTGTACTCCTCGTCCCAGCCGCCGCACCCGAAGAAGCGCTCGCGCGGCAGCAGCACCGCCGCGCCCATCAGCACCTCGACCGGCCGCGTCGTGTGCGGGTCGAAGTCCTCGCGGCGGTAGCTGCGGTAAGCGCCGCGCAGCAGCCCCGTCCAGCGCAGCAGGCTCGTGCGGTGCAGCAGGGTCGCCACCGTCGGCCGCTGGCGATACGAGACCTGGTAGCCGCCGTGCGCGTCGCACAGGCGCGGCCCGACCATGCCGACCTCCGGGTGCGCCTCGGCGTAGTCGAGCAGCCGTCGCAACGTGCCCGGCGGCACCACCGTGTCGTTGTTCAGGAAGAAGAGGTAACGGCCGCGCGCCCGCCGCGCCGCCTGGTTGTTGGCGCGCGCGAAGCCGAGGTTCGCCTCGTTCCGGATCAGCACCGCCTCCGGGAACTCCTCCGCGACCATGTCGGCGGCGCCGTCGGCGGAAGCGTTGTCCACCACGATCGTCTCGACGGTCACGCCCTGCGGCCGGTCGTGCAGCGACTCCAGGCAGGCGCGGAGCATGTCGCGGCAGTTCCAGTTGGCGATGCACACGGAGACATCCGGCGTCTGCTCGTCGAGGAACTGCTGCCGCCAGGGAGTGCGGCGGCGGCCCCGGCACACCACCGGCGGCGGAGCGGGCGGCTCCGGCGACGTGGGCGGTGAGGGTGGCGCCGCCGCTCCCGCGCAGGCGCTCCGCGTCGGCGGGGCGGCAAGCTGGTCCGGCTCCGGGGGGGCTACGGGGTTCGACATGCGGTTTCCCAGCGTTCCTGGTCGAGGTACGGGGCAAACGGGCGGCGGCCACAGAGCCAGCGGCCCAGGTGGTAGCGGATCCTCTTGCCCCACGGTAACGACTCGCGGGCGTAGCGGCGGACGCGCTCGCGGTATGCCTCAAGCTGCGCCTGGGTAATCGGCGGGTGCCCTTCGCCGAAGGCGAGCGCCCAGACGCTCGCCGGCCGTTTCGGCGGCCCGTGCCAGCCGATCAGCCGGTGCGGGTAATCCTCCAGCAGCAGTTCCACGGCCTCCGGCGAGAAGCGCCAGTAGTCGCTCGGGAAGCTGTGAATGTGGAAGTAGAACGGGCAGGACAGCAGCAGGGCGCCGTCGGGCCGCAGCACGCGGCGGGCCTCGTCGAAGGCGCGCCAGAAGCGCGGCACGTGCTCGAAGGTGTTCATGGCGATGACGGTGCCGACCGAGGCATCTGCGTGGGGCAGGTCCTGGCAGTCGGCGACGAGATCGACGCCGGGGCCGGGGCGGACGTCGAGGCCGACATAGGGCTTGCCGGGGAAGAGGGAGCGCAGGTCGGCGATCTCTTCCTGGCCGGCGACCTGGTACGAGCCGATTTCGAGGATGGGGCCGGGCAGGTCGAAGGTCTCGGCGAGGGCGCGGGCCACGCCGTTGAGAAACCGATTCATGCGCGTGCGTCCTTGCACCAGGGGGTGTCCGGTTTCCGCCAGGCGAGGTCGGTCCGCGGGGGCGGATCATGGCTGGCATAGGCTAAGTAACATGGGCGGCGGGAAGGTGTCAACCGCAAGTGGGCGGGGGCGCCTGGCGAGCGGCGGGGCTTGTCCCCGCTGGAGCGGTTTGCGGCCGGGTGCAGCGGGGGTCTTTGGAGTGCGGCGCTCGGCGCCGCTTTCATTCTTTTCTGCGCTTTGGAGTGCGGCGCTCGGCGCCGCTTTCTGTCTTTCTTTTCTACCCCCAAGGCCCGCGAGCAAAATAAGAAAAAAAGAAAGGAA
>JBBRPS010000816.1:0-4304 GCA_038227745.1 Gemmatales bacterium
CGGTAGTATAGATAAGCAGGTGGAGAGAAGGAAAGGGAGAAAATGGCGGGGGGTCATTTTTCCTTGACGGTGGCAGACGAAGAGCAGTAGAAAGGGGTGGGCGAGCGGATACTACTGCCAAAGGGAGCAGACCCGTGCTAGCCCCATCTTCCGCACCCTAACGGATGTACACTGTGTTTTCCTTGGAGATATCAGCCACCATCACGGGGTGAAATAATTTCCTCCATCCGAGGAGGCTGATAGGGCCGAAAAGGGGACGCATCTATTTATTTGGGATCATCTGGGACAATAGCCTGATAAAATAGATGCGTCCCCTTTTCTGTTCTTTTCTGTTCCGTTCGGCGGGGCTTGACAGGCGTGGTGTGTACTGCGACGCTGTCCGCTGGGATTGCTCGTCTTCCGAGACTGGAGGTTATCCACTTGTTATACCGGGTTCCGCTTCTGTTCAGTCCTCAGCCTGAAGGCGGCTTCACGGTCACCTCCCCAGTCCTCCCAGAGCTGGTCACCGAAGGAGACACGCTGGACGAGGCGTTCGCCAACACCCACGACGCCTTGGCCGCGGTCGTCGAACTTTACGCCGAGGAGGGCCGCCCGCTCCCCGCCGGAGTGGTCCTCCCGGCGACCGGGGAGGTGGTCTGGTCGGACGCCCTGGTGGAGGCGCCATGATCTACCGGGAAGCTGCCCGGAAACTGTCCGTGCTGGGCTGCCGAGAAGTTCCGCGCCGGGGCGGCGGAGCCCATCGGAAGTGGACCAACCCTGCCACCAACCGATCGACCATCTTGCCGGATCACGGCGGGCGAGACCTGAAACTGGGTACGCTTCGGGCAGCAGTCCGGCAATTGGGTCTGGACTGGGCCGCGTTCCAACAGGCGTAAAAGGGCTGTGCCGAACCAGTCGCTGCAGCAGACCGGCCACGCGAACACGGTTCGTCGTGACCTAACGGTTTCTCCCGCGTGAGCCGGCTGCTGAGCTTTGCCGTTCGGGTGGGCCTTGGTCATCGTTTCGGCCACCGGCGGGCGCCGAAAGTTGGGCGCTGACTTTTCGGCGATTGTCAACTGACGACGCAAGCGGAAGGCGGGACGCTGGTTGTGGCAAGGAACCGCGACGGCTTGCACGCCTGCCGGTTTGGCAGATGGCCGAAACGATGACCGAGGCCACCGCACGCAAGGCTCCCGTGGCGCGGGGGCGGTCAACCCGTGGTACGCCTGCTCCCCCTCTGGCCCCGCGCTCAGGGACTCCCCTGATGGGCGATTGCGCTCGCGCGGGAACCCGTCGATCCCACCGCCGCCGGTCGCGGGCACTGACGTATGACCCCCAGGAACGGAACGCGGCTGAGGAAAGCATGCACGCGGTCCGCCCAGCGGTGTCGCCGTGTCGCCAGGCGGCAGCGCAGGTCGGCGTTCTCCTGTTCCAGGGACTCCAGGCGCTGCTGGAACCCCACCAGGGCGCTCCAGAGGGCGACGCGCTCGGTCGGCGGCAGCCGTTCGATCTCGAAGTAGCGGCGCAGCACCCGCTGATGGTTGCGGACGCGGTCCGTCGCGCGCGAGAAGCTCGCGTCGCGGTGGCGGTAGTAGAACAGGAAGTCGGGCACGACGTCGAGCCGGTTGCCCGCGTGGACGAGCTTGACGAACGCCTCCCAGTCCTCATACGAGGTGTCGCGGTCGGTCTCGAAGCCGCCGACGGCCCGCAGCGCCTCGGTCCGAAACAGGGCGTTGCCGTCGCCGTAGACGTTCTTCAGGCACGCCAGGACGTGCGGCCCGCCGGTGGGGCGGTAGGAGTAGGCGAACGCGCTGGCGGCGATGTCGCGGGAGTCGCGGAAGGCGAGGAAATAGCAGCTCATCGCCGCCACGTCGGGGTGGCGCTCCAGGGCCGCGACGAACCGCTCGACCATGTCCGGGCGGGCGATGTTGTCCGCGTCCATCGGTAGGAAGTACTTTCCCCGCGCCTCCGCGAGCGCCCGGTTGCGCGTCGCGCCGATTCCCGAGTTCGGCTGGCTCAAAAAGCGAAATTGCGGATAGCGGGCCTGGGCGGCGTGGAAGGCCTCGCGCGACTCTGGTTCCGTGGAACCGTCGTCGATGATGAGGATTTCGAGGGCCGGGTAGGTCTGCGCCGCGAGGGACGCCAGGGCGTCGTCCAGGTACTGCCCCAGGTTGTAATACGGCATCCCGATCGTGACCAGAGCCTGATGGCGACCCGGGGGCGTTGGCCCGCGGAGGCGGGCGCCGGGGTCTTCCTCTCCGGGGGCTAACGCCCCCGGCTCGCCAACGCAGGGAGTGATCCGGGCATCATCACGGACCGCCCAGCCCAGGCGGCGAACTTCCTCGAATACCGAGGGGCAGGCCGCGAGCTGGCCGTCGGCGTGCTCGAAGGTGTAGCGTTCGGAGAAGGCGGCGGCGAGATCCATCGGCTCATCCGGCCGGCGGTGGTGACGCCGGCGCAGCCACGCCGCCGTGCCGTACACCCGGACGAGCAAACGCACGTCGGTCAGGGCCAGGCCGGCGCGCTTCGCCTGGACGGCGCGGAAGCCGAGCCCCCCCGCGTGGACGAACTCGATCGCGTCGAACTCGTGGGCCTCGTGCAGCAACGTCAGGGCATGGCAGACCTGGTCCGCGGCGCGGAGGAGCGGCGACTGATTGGGGCCTTCGAGCGTGACCGAATGCGGGAACTCCATCCGGGCGAGCGAGTGGCAGTGGACACCCGGCCCCTCGAATTGACCCGCGGCGTGTCGCTCCCTGTCGGCGTCGGCGTGGAGCGGGCAGAGGAGGACGTGGACCTTCCAGCCCGCTCGCACCAGTGACTGCGAAAGCAGTCGCGAGTCGGCGAGCAGTCCGTCGGCTTCGCTCAGGCCGGCACCGTCCGGGACGACGAGGCAGATGCAGGCCGGGGGCGGGCACACTTCTGGCGGATTTCCTCGAAGCAACGCAGGGCCTCCGTGACGACTTCGTCGGTGTTGAAATAGCGGTACTGGGCCAGGCGACCGCAGAAGAAGACGCGCTCGCGCCGCGTGGCCTCGTCCGCCAGTTCCTTGTAGCGGCCGTAGAGGGCCTGCCCGGCCGATGTCGGCACGGGGTAGTACGGCTCGCCGGTCGCGCACGGCGTCTCGTAACTGACGACCGTCTCCGGGTGCTTCTGCCCCGTGACGTGCTTGATCTCCACCGAGCGCGTGTACGTGAAGTCGTTGGGGTAGTTGATCTGCACGCAGGGTTGGCGGTACGGGACGCGGTGCGGCACAAACTCAAACTTCAGGGAGCGGTAAGGGAGCTTGCCGAAGCGGTGGCCGAAGTAGGCATCGACCGGGCCGGTGTACACCGTCGCGCGGCGCGGGGCCACCAGGTCGCGCACCTCGGCGAAGTCACAGTCGAGCAGGACGCGGATCTGCCGGTGACGCAGCATCCGCGCGAACAGGGCCGTGAACCCGCGCTGCGGCATCACCTGGAAGCGGTGGCCCACATAGCGCTCGTCGCGGTCCAGGCGCACCGGGACGCGGCCGCAGACGCCGGCGTCGAGGTCGCGCGGGTGGACCTGCCACTGCTTGACGGTGTAGTTCAGGTAGAACGCCTCGTACAGTTCACGGCCGACGCGGCTCAGGACGAGTTCCTCGGAGTTGCCCGGGTGGGGGATCGCGATGCGCTTCTCCGCCAGCAGGCGCGCCGCGGCGGCGGCGTCGAGAGGATGGCCGAAGAACATCTCCAAGGTCGTGAGGTTGATGGGGAACGGGTACAGTCGGCCGCCCACGAGGCTCTTGACGACGTAATTCCCCGGGATCCAGTCGGTGAAGCGACCGAGGTAGCGCAGCAGGGAGGCGTCGTCGGTGCGGAAGTAGTGCGGGCCGTAGCGGTGGACGAGGACGCCGTTGGTGTGGGGGCTGTCGAAGCAGTTACCGGCCACGTGGGGGCGCCGGTCCACGACGAGCACCTTCCAGCCCAGGACGGTGGCGGCGCGCTCGGCCAGCACGCACCCCGCCGGTCCGGCCCCGCACACGAGCAGATCGACGTCGTCCAGCATGACCGTCCGGCCTCCGTGCCCCGGTTCGTGGGGACAAGCTGCCAGCTTGTCCCTCCCCGGGACAAGCTGGCAGCTTGTCCCCACGACCTGCAGATTGTAATCGAATGCGCGGAAGCCGGTCAATGAGGGTCGATGGAGAAGGCCGCAACAGGCCTGGAAACCAACGAGTTACGGCCGCACGGTCGCGGGTTTCCCCAGCGGTGAGGAATCGGTTTTTCCTCGCACCTCGCGGCTGGTCTTGTGAACGGACAATCAGGCACGGCGCTGCCTGTGGCGCCCTTCCGGCCGGTGCGCTCTTC
>JBBRPS010000817.1:0-4299 GCA_038227745.1 Gemmatales bacterium
CGAAAACCTGATCCAGCAACATGGTGCCGCCTCCTGCAGTAAGCGTATCCCCTTGTACCCCAGCATCTTACCACAAGGGCTACTCACATTGGAAGGGCTGGAGGTGACTCCCACCCCGACCCGGCCCAATTTACCCCAATTTACCGTGCTGGCCCTGGGGCCTGCGGGCGCCCCCGCCGGCAAACCGGGCAGCCTCACCGACAAAATTCTGGCCGAGGGAAGCCAGGAGATTGGCAGGCGGCAGATGAAGGGGCGACTTCCCAGCGCGGGCGGGCGCGGCGTCGGCCGCGCCCGCCCGCGCCTCGTGGACGCGAACGGGAGCCGACGATAACCTGACGGCTGAGGTTCCGCCCGGACTCGGCGAGGAAGGTTACGTGCGTATCCTGCTGACCAACGACGACGGCGTCTACGCCCCCGGCCTCCGCGCCCTCCGCAAGGAACTCCAGAAACTCGGCGAGGGGGCCTTCGTGGCGCCGGCGGGCGAGCAGAGCGCCGTCGGCCACTCCATCACTCTCCTCACGCCCTTGCTGGTGCAGGAAGTCCTCGACGAGGGGCATCCGTTCGCGCGGCACTATCACCAGCTCCTGCGAAGCAAGCGGCAGCGGGGAGAATAACACGACGGATCCCCGACCTCCCCCGTCAGCGCCCTTTCTTCCGACCGCGCTTCTGCAGTTCCTCGACCAGCCGGCGGAAATCCTCGCGCCCGCGCATCGCCCCCCAGCGCCCGACTCTGCTCCAGCCGCGGCACGTCGTTGAACCCTGCCGCGACTACCTCCCGCAGGGCCTGCATCGCCCCGTCGAACAGTGACTGTCTGCGCTTGGCGTCGAACGAGACGATGCCCTATGTGGCCCGCACGAGGGCAAGCTCGTACAGGGCGTGTCGCCGCTGCAAGCGAAGCGCCTTCAGCGCGAGATGGGCGGAGGGTACTCCGACTCTCCGCCCTTGTTGCACTGTTGACCGTCCGCTTCGTCTCGATCGGGTCACGGCACGGGAGCCGTGGACGGGTCAGCGCCGAAAACGCCCGCGGAACAGCCTATGGCCCCGGGCACAGTCCACGCAGTCGGCATGGTACTCGGTGGGAGCGTGGTAACCCGGGGGATACATCTCCTCCATCGTTGGTACGATGGCCCCGACGGTTGAACTCTGCGTCCCGTTCAGTTGAGCGTAGGTAATGGGGGGTCGGGCAATTCCGTTCCCGTCAACGCCGCCTCCGGCAATCAGTTCGATCTCAAGGGGCGCCCCTGCGGGAACCAGGAGCGAAAACAGCCCTTTGGCGTCCGTGGTCGTCGGGGCGCCCAGGGCGCCTCCGCCAGGCGTCACCAACCGGACAGATAGTCCAGGGATCGGCCGGTTCTGACGATCCCTCGCCGACCCGTCGATCGTCTGTGCCCCGACGGCACCGGCGGTGAAGAACCAGCCACAGACGGTGAGGCCCGCGAGCCTCACCAGTTGCCGGATACTCATGGATGTCACCTCTGCGGTTAGCGGACCTCAAACGATAGGCCCAGTTGATTAGGGGCGGGCCACTCCCCGTTGTCTTGCTTCATCACTACCAGAATGAGAAACAGCTCCTCCCCCGCTCGGGGGTCGCGCACCTGAACGTTGTGGTACTCTTCGTGGACGACATCGGCGTCGAACTCGGCGGCGAGCTGGCGGTATGCCGGGCGGTAAAAGGCCGCAGGGGCCGAGTTCGATTTAAGGAACGCGTATAATTCCCTTACGCGGTATCGTTCCTTGTCCAGCGAAACCTTCAGGTCGAAGCTGCCGTAGTCCCTGTCAAACCGATAACTGGCGATGAACAGGCGAAAGCGTTCCGGTTGCCCAGGCTCTTGCGGGGGTCCCAGCCCCTTCCGCACGTACTCTGTCAGATCGGACAGCCACAAGTCCAGCCAGAGGCGGTCGCGGTCTGCCGCCGCCGCCCCCGCCCGCGCGCCCACCTGTCGCCGTTTGAAGAAATCGGCCCCGGTGTCCACCTGGGGCGTCAGGACAGGGCCGGGGAAGTGTGCCCGGGAGATCAACCGGTCATGGATCCAGGCGTCGGCGCCGGTGATGAAAACCAGGGCGATCCCGAGGAGCAGTCCGAGCAAGGCCACCGAGGCGACCCGCGCGGCGAGGCGGGCGCGGACCGCACAGCGGCGCCAGTACTCGGTCAGGTGAGGCAGAAGCAGGGGCACCAGTTTTGGCAATTGCGGCTTGAGTTCATTGAGGTTTCGCATCGGCAAATGCAAGCAATTCTGCCACCGGAGCTGCTCGAGCGACTTGGGGAATTTAATCTCCTCCGGCCTAAGCGGGCTCGTGAGGACCGGCAAGATTTTTACCCGTGCTTCCAGCGCCGTCGCGATCTCCTGGCGGACCACGTCCGCTTCCTTTTCTAACTCCGGGAGCCGCTGGAGGAAAACTTGGCCGATGATGACGATCAGGACTCGGGACGATCGAATGGCCGCCTCGATATCCTTCGGAAAATTACCCACAGTCAAGTGTTGAACGTCGTAGAAGGCGGCCCCGTCGTACAGCCTCCGGTTCAAGTACTTGTGGACTTCCTCCACCTCATGGTCGCCGCGCCGGTACGAGAGAAAGACTTCGTGCATGAGACCTCGGGCCTCCCTTGCCTTTCGGGACTGCCGGTCCGCACAGCAAGCATCCCCTGCCGCGTGAAGCCCGGACCGCCCAGGACTTCGGCTCTTCCTCGGGACGACCGCCGGTGCAACAGCTAGCGAGTTATCTGGGTTGCAAGGGCGCGACCGAGAGAGGCCGGGGGGAATAGGTAAGGCTTGATATTCGCTCATCGCGGGCAAGGGTGTCAAGGCGATTCGTTCGGCTTCGCGTCACTCAGGGGGCACGGGGGGTCGGTTGCTCCACATATCCCGGAGATACAGGAGGAGCTTCTCCCGCACGGGTAAGTGCTCCCCCGATCGTCGGCAAGGCCGGGAAGTCCGCAACGGAAGTGCGGCGAGATGAGGCCATCGAGTGAGCGAATGCCGTCGGCAACTCGCTGTTGGGCCGAGAGGGAAGGTCGGCAGCGCTTTGCGTTAAGTGGACCGGGTTCACGTGGCAGCGTGCGCGGACGCCATCGCAGACGTGATGGCGGGGGGCAATGGCCCGGGTTCGCGCACGGGTCGGTCGTACTGGTACACCGGCAAGGGGTTCGTGAACTACTACGATGGCGGGGCAAACGTCCTGTTGGTGGACGGCGGCGTGCAGTTCCTGACGCAAGCCATCGATCCGGAGATTTTGAGGGAACTGGCGACGCGGGCCGGGAGGGAAGTGGTCAAGGTCCCTAACGCCTCACGCCGCCTGCCGCGGAGAACGGGCGGCTTTACCGGCGTTGAGGAATAGTGCCCTGTGGAGTAGAATGCATGGGCTGACTCGCGGTTCGCACGAAAGGAGCATTCCGACATGACCCAGATTATCCTCGATGCCGCTCTGGCGAGCAAACTCAACGACCTCAAGTGCCCGGCCGAGTTGTGTGACCCTTCCGGCCGTGTGGTCGGCCGTTTCGTGCCGGCCCTCGATTTGTCGGAATGGGAGCAGGTTACGGACGACATCAGCGAAGAGGAACTGGATCGCCGGGCCAAGTCCAATGAGAAGCGCTATACCACCGCGGAAGTGCTGGCCTACCTGGAGAAATTGTGATGTTCCGCGTGGAGTGGCCCCAGTCTGCGCTAGACGAACTGGCGGATATTTGGACGCAAGCGGATTCCACCGAACGGGCGGCCGTCACAGCGGCGAGTCACCAGATCGACCAGCGCTTGAGGCGCGACCCCTTGCACGAGGGCGAATCTCGGAGTGGCCGCCGCCGGATCCTTTTCGCGCCGCCGCTGTCCGCGATCTTCCAGGTTGAAGCCGATGGCCAGACCGTCACGGTGCTTCGCGTACGGCTCTTACCGCGCCGCAAGCAGTAAGCCCATCACGAACGGGATCAACGTTGCGCATCCTGCTGACGAACGACGACGGTGTCTACGCCCCCGGCCTCCGCGCCCTCCGCAAGGAACTGCAGAAACTCGGCGAGGTAACCGTCGTGGCGCCGGTGGGCGAGCAGAGCGCTGTCGGCCACTCCATCACCCTCCTCACGCCTCTGCTGGTTCAGGAAGTCCTCGACGAGGACAACCGGCCGATGGGCTGGGCCGTCGAGGGCCGCCCCGCCGATTGCGTCAAGCTGGCGCTGCTGGAACTGCTGCCCGAGCCGCCCGACCTGATCGTCAGTGGTCTCAACGCCGGCTCCAACGTCGGCATCAACGTCCTCTACTCCGGCACCGTCGCGGCGGCCGTCGAGGGGTCGTTCTTCCACCGCACCAGTA
>JBBRPS010000818.1:0-4298 GCA_038227745.1 Gemmatales bacterium
CGAACCGCGGCTAAACGAGGATTGGAGCCGGACAGACCTTAATTGTGATACAGCGTGTAGCCGACCGCGCCCGGCCCGTTGTTCCGCACCGCGATGGTGAACGGCCCCTGATTGCGCGGCACCCAGGAGAGGGACGGGTTGCGACCGGTCCACGTCGAGTAATGGCCGGCCGGCCCGGTGACCGTCAGGGTGAGGGAGTTGCGGCCGTTGCCCGCGACCGACACGCTCGCCGGCGCCCCTGGCCGGAACCGGACGACCCGGTTAATGACCGTGCCGACACCGGGGCGGTGGTAGTAGCTCCGCGGCCCGCCGAGGGCGCCGCGCGTCTTGACCTTGCCCGTCTCATCGACCAGGGCGAGCAGGTCCGGCGAGTCCTTCGCCATCTCGCGGGCCTCCTTGAGCAGCCGCTCGGACTCGGCCTTGAGGGAGACCGGCGTGCCGCCCTCGTCGGTGCCCTTCTCGACGGTGGCCTTCTCCTTCCCCTCGGTGGTCCTCACACTGCGGAGGATGCCGGCCGCGGTGATCAGGGCCAGGGCGTTGGCGCGGGCGTTCGGGTTCTCCTGCTCCCGGCGGGCGTACGCCGCCAGGTCGTAGGCCAGGGCGATCCGGCGAACCTCGTCCGCGACGGGGTCCTTCTTCATGGCGCCGTCGCCGCCGGGCTTGTTGTCACCGGCGACCGCGGGCCGCCCCGCCTGTCCGGCCAGCAGCCCCGTCAGGGCCAGCAGCAGCCCCGCGACTGCCCAGGAATGTCTCTTCATCGCTGAACCTCTCTCAGGATAGGTGCGCAGCCCCTCTGCCGCAACCACTGCTGACAGCCGCGCTGCGCGGGTGGTCCACAGACTCGTTCTCACGTGCCGTTGACGATCAACGTGCTTCAGTTCTTTGTGCCCGGCCCGTCGGCCGGCGGCAACGGCCACAGCCGGACGACCGCGTCATCCGCCCCGGACAGGGCGTGCCGGCCATCGGGAGAGACGGCCACGCTCCAGACTCGGCCCTCGTGTCCCTTGAAGCATCTCAGCTCGCGCTCGCCGGCGACGTCCCAGAGCCGGACCGTCCCGTCCCGGCAGCCGGCGAGGACGCGGCCGCCGTCCGGCAGGAACGCCACACTCTGCACCCCGTCGGGGAGCGTCAGCCGGTGCAGCTCCTCGCCATTCTCCACTTTCCAGACCCTTATGGTCCGATCGCTGCCCCCCGAGGCCGCCCGCTTGCCGTCCGCCGCGAACGCCACGCTGTTGACGACCCCGACGTGCCCGGCGAAGCGCCGCACGTGCTCCTGCGTCTCCAGGTTCCACAGGTACACGAACGGCTCCTGACAGCCGCACAGCAAGAGCCGGCCGTCGGGCGAGAGGGCGGCGCTCTCCACCGGGCCCATGCTGTCCCCCGGCCGCGCCGGCAGGGAACTCAGCCCACGCCCGTTGGCGGCGCTCCACTCCTGCACGGTCCGGTCGAGGCTGGCGGACAGGAGGCGCTTGCCGTCGGGCGAGAATAGGACGCAGGTCACCGTCTCCTTGTGCCCCCGCAGGGGGGCGCGCTGCTCCTTGCCGGTCGCCGCGTTCCAGAGCCGAACCGTGCCGTCGCCGCCGCCGGACGCCAGGCGGTCCGCGTCCTTCGGCGAGATGGCCACGCTCCGCACCGTCCTGTCGTGCCCCGTGAAGAGGGCGAGCTGCTTGCCGTCGGCGACATTCCAGAGACGCACCGTTTTGTCCCAGCTCCCCGAGACGGCCCGCTTGCCGTCGGCGCTAAAGGCCACAGCGGCCACCACGTCGGTGTGCCCCTTGAAGGCCCGGGCCTCGCCCACTGCGGGGTTGGGGACGATCTTGGGGTTCCCCCCCCCGACCGGGGCCGGTGAGCGGACCACGGTCACGATCTTGCGGCCGCCGCGCGTCAGCGTGAAGCGGTCCGTGGACAGCCGCAGTTTCTCGGGGCCGTCCGTCAGCTCGATCTCGTATTGCCCCGCGGTGAGGTTGATCTCGCGCTTCGTCTTCAGGTCCAGGATCTGCACCCGCTGGCCGCCCTGGGAGACGATCACCTTCACGTCGGGGTCGTCGGTGACGATGACCAGTTCGCCCTGGTTCGTGACGATGCGGTAGACCGCGGGGCCGGCGAAATAACCCGCCACGCCCAGCACTGCGAGGCAAACGGCCGCGACCAGCGGCGCCCGACGGCGGCGTGTCGGCGGCCGGATCTGCTCACCCCGCTCGATGGCCCGGATGGCTTCGACGACGACCCGGGCGGACGCCGGGCGGTCGTCCGGCTTCTTCGCGAGCAGCCGCGCGATCAGCTCGGCGAGGGCCGGCGGCAGGTGCGGGTTGAGGTCGCGGACCGGCGGCGGCTCCGCGACCGCCACGGCAGCGAGCAAAGCGTACATCTCCTTCTGCGGGAACGGCAGGCGTCCCGTACACAGGGAGTAGAGGACCACGCCGAGGCTCCAGAGGTCGCTGCGGGCATCCACCTCCGCGCCGCGGGCCTGCTCGGGGGCCATGTACGAAGGCGTCCCCAGGATCTGGCCGGCCCGCGTCACCTGCACGCCGCCCTGGGCCGTCCGCGCCAGACCGAAGTCGAGGATCTTGACGCGCCCCGTGTCCGCCTCCAGCCAGAGGTTGGCGGGCTTGACGTCGCGGTGGATCAGGCCCTTGTCGTGCGCCGCCGCCAGCCCCGCGGCCGTCTCGCGGCCGATCCGCAGCGCCTCGGCCACGGGCAGCCGGGGGTCGCGGGAGATGCGATCGTGGAGCGTCTCGCCGCGGAGCAGGGGCATGGCCAGGTAGGGGACGCCCTGGTCCTCGCCGACCTGGTAGACCGTGACGATGTTGTCGTGCTCGATGGCGGCGGCGGCGCGGGCCTCGCGCAGGAAGCGCTCGCGGCAGCCGGCGTCCGACGCCAGCCCGCGCTGCATGACCTTCAGGGCCACGGTGCGATGCAGCACGGTGTCCTCGGCGGCGAAGACGAGGCCCATGCCGCCGGCGCCAAGCATTTTCAGGACGCGATACGTCCCGAGCCGGCCGATCTCGCCCCCCGCCTGCGCAGGCAGCAGGCAATCGTGCCGCGGCGCCATCGTCGAGAACTTCTCGGCGTCGTTCTGCGGCTGGGCCGTTGTTTCCTCCGGGACGCCCGCGCCGACCGTGGGCGCCTCCGCGGGGCTGGGCGGGCGTTCCACCGTACACTCCGCGCCCCCAGCATCCCCCGGCCCCTGCCGGACGCCCGTCTGCAGCGTGACCTCGTTCCGGACCAGGCGCACCCTCTCGGTGCAGCGGGCACACTGCCGGAGGTGGCGCTCCAGGGACTCCGCCTCCGCGCCGGCCACCTCGCCGCGGAGGAACGCTTGCAGCACCTGCGCCTCCGGGCAGGGAACCGGGTCCGGCATCGGGGGGCCCTCGGGGCGATCCTGAGAGGTGCAGGGGCGAGCGGCCTGGGCCTTCGCTCCTCACGCTCTATCTTCAATACTCCCCGCGTGGGGCAAACCTTGCGCGAAAAATGGACGTACGGGAAGAGTCGCGGCCGCCCCTACGACTCGCTTGGGCCGTCGAGGCGGCGGATCGTCTCGCGGAGCAGCTTGATCACGCGGCTCTTGGCCGCCAGCACCATCGACGGCTGCATCTGCAAGCGCTCGGCGGCGGCGTCCGTGGACAGTCCCTCTTGCGTCAGCAGCCGGTAGGCCTCCCAGGTGTGCCCCTCCACGCGCGCCTGCACTTCCCGGGTGGCGTCGGCCAGCAACTCCAGGTCGTACTCCTCTTCGAGGCGGCGCACCAGGTCGTCGCGGGCCGGCAGGTTGTCCAGGGCCTGGAGCACGTCGCTGCCGCCGGTGCCCTGGCCGGGGCGGTGGCGGCTGTCGATGTAGTCGCGCCAGGCGTGGTGCGTCACGGTCTTGAGCCACGCGCGGAAACTCTTCGTCCGGTCGCGGACGAAGGTCGGCAGGTGCCGGTAGAGGCGGGTGAGCACGTTCTGCGTCACGTCCTCGGCGTCGGCGTCGGGGAGGTGCCACTGCCGGCACCAGCGGTAGATGAGGGGGCCGTAGCGGCGCACGAAGTCGCCCCAGGCGGTGTCGTCCGCGGGCGCCTCGCGGACCCGCCGCAGCAGGACACTGGATTCAGGCCCCAGGCCGCCTGTCATGGAGGGTTCCTCCTCGGAGAGGCAGAGTCTTGACAGGTATTGTCGCCTGCCCCGAAGGGAAAGCAAGGGTCGGGTGCGGCGCCAAACGTCCTGGCGAACGGCCGGCGTCAGCCGGCTGGTCCTGCGTCACGCGGGGTGCCGCACCAGCCGGCTGACGCCGGCCGTTCGCCAGGACGCGGGGTGCCGCACCA
>JBBRPS010000819.1:0-4285 GCA_038227745.1 Gemmatales bacterium
CAACACGAGCGCCGCGGCCACGCCCAGGCGCGTCGGCAAATAATTGAGACAACCCACCCCCAGCACGGCCGCGAGGAAGACCGCCCACTCCGGGCCGAGGTCGAGACGTCCCCACCCCTGGGCGAGCGGTAACGCCAGCACGCACAGCAGCCCGCCCGTCACGAAGTGCCACGCCGCCACGCCCGGCTGGCGCGGCTCCAGCGTCGCCACGCCCGCACACGCCGTCAGGACGAGAGCGACGTAACGCATCTCCGAGCCCGCCCCGAGCGCCACCGGGACCCAGCTGATCCAGGCCCCGACCAGCCACGCCAGCGCGTGCGGCAGCGTCGTCGCCCGACTCGACGCCCAGGCCCGGTACAGCGGATAGATCCCCGTCAGCATCAGTACCATCGTCACGGTCGGCACAGTCTTTCCGCCTTGCCGGTAATCTGTAGCGGGCGTAGTGAGGCGCGGACTGCCCGGCTTGCCTCACCCCTGCCGTTTGTCGCACCCGACGCAGGGGGCGCGGTCGATCCGTCTTAGGGAAACGACCGCCCGTCAGCGGAGACTACCCCATGAGATGGTGCCACTACCTACTGGTTCTCGTCGTCGCCGGAGCCCTCGTCCGGCCGTCCTCGGCGGGCATCTTCGGCAAGAAAACCAAGCCCAACCCCGCGGAGCGCGTTCCCGAACTGCTCGTCACCGTCAAGAATGACAAAGACGAGAGCAAACGGGCGTCGGCCGCGGAAGAGTTGCGCCAGTACGACCCGTCGGCCTATCCCGACATCGTGCCGGTGCTCATCGACGTCCTGATGAACGACGCCAAGCCGTCGGGCCGCGCCGAGGCCGCCGACAGCCTCGGCAAGCTGCGGCCGATCTCCCAGGAGGCCGGCTGGGCGCTGGAGCAGGCCCACGCCAAGGACGGTTCGATGCGCGTCCGCTTGCAGACGCGCTACGCCCTGATGAGCTATCACTGGGCCGGCTACCAGAACAGGGGGAAGGACGTCAAGGACGGCAAGGACGGCAAGGGAGCGCCGGCGAAGGACGCGCCGAAAGGTCCCGTGATTTCGCCGCCGCCGCTCATCAACACGCTCCTGGCGCCGCTCAAGCCGGTGCCGGTGCCGGTGCCGGTGCCGGTGCCGCCGAAGGCGTCGGCGACGACGAACGAGTCGGCGCCGCCGCCGCTGGCCGACCCGACGACGGCGCGGCCGCTGTCGGCCGGGCCGTGGAAGCCGGCGCGGACGGTGACGTCTCAGGGGCTGAAGATCCCGGTGCCGACGCCGCCGCCGGGTCCGGAGATCGAGCCGCCGAAGGAGTGATTTTGTCTTCCGCTCGCGGCTTCGCGCTTTGCGAAGCCACGAGGGGGGGGTCAGCGCCGCTGCCGAAAGAGGTGCGTCGCCGACCCGTGAATCATCTCGGCCGCCTCGCCGAGCGTCTCGGTCAGCGTCGGGTGCGGGTGCATCGACATCGCCCAGTCCTTGGCCGTCGCCGCCATCTCGACCACCAGCACGCCCTCGCCGATCAGGTCGCCCGCGTCCACTCCGCAGACGCCGACACCCAAAATCACGTCGCTTTCCGGGTCCACAATCAGCTTGGTGACGCCTTCGCTGCGCCCGAGCGTCGCCGCCCGCCCCGACGCCGCCCACGGGAAGCGCTCGACCTTCACCTCGCGCCCCTGCTTCTTCGCGTCGTTCTGCGTCAGCCCGCACCAGGCGATCTCGGGGTCGGTGAACACCACCGCCGGCACCGCGCGGACGTCGTAGGCCGCCGCCTCGCCCGCGATGGCCTCGACGGCGACCTTTCCCTCGTAGGTCGCCTTGTGCGCCAGCATCGGCTCGCCGGCGATGTCGCCGATCGCGTAAATGTGTTCCTCGGCCGTGCGCCGCTGGCCGTCGACCCGGACGAAGCCCTTCTCGTCGAGTTGTACCTTCGTCGTCTCCAGCCCGAGGTCGCGGCTGTTCGGCCGGCGGCCGACGGCGACGAGGACGCGGTCGAAGGTCGGCTCCTTGTCCTCGACCTCCGCCCCTTCGAGCGTCACGCGAATGCCCTGCGGCGTCTCCGTCAGGCGGACAACCTTCGTATTCAGGTAGATCTTGTGGAACATTCCCTTGAGGCGCTTCTGGAGCGGCTGCACGAGGTCGCCGTCGACGCCGGGGAGGAGGCTGCCCGTCAGTTCGACGACCGTGACCTGACTGCCGAGCGCCGCGTAGACGTAGCCGAGTTCGAGTCCGATGTAGCCGCCGCCGACGACGAGCAGCGACTTCGGCAACTCCTCCAGGCGCAGCGCCCCGGTCGAGTCCATGACGCGCGGCGTGTCGAGCGCCAGCGCCTGCGGCCGGACGGGGAGCGAGCCCGTCGCCAGAACGCAGTCGCGGAAGGCGAGGGTCCGGCCGTCGTCGAGGCGCAGCGTCTTGCCGTCCGCGAAGCGGGCGCGGGCGTGGACGAACTCCACCTTGCGCGCCTTGCACAGCGCCAACAGGTTCTTGGAGAGATTATCGACCACTTTCATCCAGTGGCCGCGGACGCCGTCGAGGTCGATCTTCGGCGGCGCGAACCGGAGGCCGAATGGCGAGGCGTCGCGCGTGTCGGTGATGAGCTTGGCGGTGTGCAACAGCGCCTTGCTGGGGATGCAGCCGACGTGGAGGCAGGTGCCGCCGGGCTTGGCGCCGGCGTCGATCAGGGTGACTTTCATTCCCTTGTCGGCCGCGTGGAACGCCGCCGCGTAGCCGCCGGGGCCGGCGCCGACGACCACCAACTCGCTCTCGATCGTGTCCGACATGAGGACCTCCCTTCACTCGCTGACGCCTTTGACGCGGCTCCGGTAAGCTACTCAAGAACACAGTTTCCGGCCCGAGGGATCTGTTCATTAGCCCGGCAGGCCACGCCGAGCGCGAGCCCGCCGATGTGTCCCCTCGTTACGGGGAGGGCATTTGGGGAGGCACCAGACCTCGAAGCTCGTGGAGCAGATCCACGTCCTTCAAGACGCGGACGCCGTGGGAGAGGCACTGTGCCTTGACGGAAGCGTCGTGGAGATGGCGGTCCCACGTGCAGAGGACTTCGGCCTGCCCCGCGACTGCCGTGGCGATGACGATGTCGTCCGCCGGGTCGCGCGTGGCGACGGGCGGAGGGTCCAGGGGCACGACCACCAAGGCCCCGGCCTGGAGGGCCTGGAGGTACGCCAGGAGGCCGACGTCGTCCAGGCCGTGCAGGGCACGGACCCGGGGGTAGGCCAGGATGCGAGCCAACTCCGCCAGGAGCGGCGCCGACGCGATGAGCAGATGAGGCCGTTGCGTCAGGAGGAGGAGGACTTCACGGGCGGCGCTGGTCTTTCCGGGGGTGGCCCGCGCCAGGACGTTGCTGTCGAGGACCACGCGCATCAGTCCGTCCCCGAACGCACGTGCCGCATCGCTTCCTGGAAGGCGTCGTCGATTTCGGGCTCCAGGATCCCATGTTCCCGGGCGTATGCCTCCGTCTTGGCGAAGGTCATCTCCAGGCCCGCGCGGGCGCGCCGGCGGGACTCGTCATCCGGCTCGCGGCTCGGCGAGAACGCCATGAGGAAGACCTGCTGGTGATCCTGGAGCGGCGCACCGAGGACGCCTTCCAGCCAGCGCCGCCCGTCGGCCGGGATGTCCTTGACCGTTTGAACGGCAACAGGGTCGTGTTCCATACCTCGCATTCTATCCCCCACGCCGCGCGCCAGGAAGAGGACAAGGCGTCAGGCGTGCAGCAGCATCACCAGCGGGTTCTCCAGCATCTCAGCGACGCGGCGCGTGAAGCGCGCCGCTAGCGCCCCGTCGATGACGCGGTGGTCGTAGGACAGGGACAGGGGCAGCATCAGGCGCGGCGCCACCTGCCCGTCACGCACTTCCGCCTGCCAGCGCGTGCGCGACAGTCCCAGAATTGCGACCTCGGGATAGTTCACGATGGGCGTGAAGCCGCTGCCGCCGCTGCCGCCGAGGTTGGTGATCGTGAAGGTGCCGCCCTGCATGTCGGCCTTGCCCTGGCGGGCGCGCTCGGCCGTTTCGGTCAACTCCCGAGCGAGTTCGGCGATGCTCTTCTTGTCGACGTCACGCACCACCGGCACCAGCAGGCCGCGCTCCGTGTCGACCGCCACGCCGACGTGATAGTAGCGCTTCAACACGAGTTGATTCGACGCCAGGTCGAGACTCGCGTTGACCACCGGGAACTGTTTCAGGGCGACGGCGACCGCTTTCAGGGCGAACGCCGTGACCGTCAACTTCGGGCCGTCCTTCGGCTGCGCCTTGCGGAACGCTTCGAGGTCGGTGACGTCGGCGAGGTCGTGCTG
>JBBRPS010000820.1:0-4247 GCA_038227745.1 Gemmatales bacterium
AAAACCTGCACTGAATTCAGGAGAGCCGCGACAGCCCGTGTTGTCGCGCTTTCCGCATGAATTCTGCGGTTTCCGAAGAGTGACACCACACTGTCATCGCTACCGACTTGGATGCAAGTTTTCGTGCCAGAAACACTAGTCGGTGCGCTGTCGGTGGGTTCGCCCGGCCCGCAATGGCACCGGGTGGGTGACGCGCCGTTGCCCGACGGGTTGCCCCCGATCACCGATGCCTGCCAGGCCGAGGTGGAGGCCGTGCTGCGGCGCACCAAGGCGATCTTCGACGAGAAGCACTACCACTACGCCCTGCCGTCCAAGCGGCACGCGGACAAATTCGTCAGGCTCGGTGACGCCCTCCACAGCGTCTTCGACAGCCACCGGATCGCGGAATGGCTTCTCCCGCACCTGTCCCGCCACACGGTCGTCATCGGCGATACCGGTTCGATGCTCCCGCTCCTCTGCTCCCTGAAGGAGCAGGCACAGCGCCTCAGTTTGAGCGTGGAAATTGGCAACCTCGACCGATACCCGTTGAGCAAGGGCGAAGTGAAAGATGCCATCGAGGCGATCAAAGACCGCCGCGCCGTCGTCGACTGGGCTCTCGCCGGCACCCCGTACACCAGCCTCTTCGTCATCAGCGTGAACTCGACTGGTCAGGTTCTTAAATGGATCAATGAACTTGCCCCGGACAGCAAGGCCGTGGTTATCTGTGACACGGCAACGCCGCCCTGCGAGCTTTCCCTCGCCCGCGTCGAGGTCACGAGGTATGACCTGGATGCGGAGGGAAAATGCGATCTCTGCCGGGGACAGAGCCACGCCATCCCCGTCCATGCGGGGACCTACGAACTCCTCCCGAAGATCGAGTACGTGGCGGAGCCGCTCACTAGGAAGATCCCCCGGCCCAACTACGACTTCTGGACGATGATGGATCAGGCCGACGCTGTAGAACTCCACATCGACGTCCCGGACCCGTCAGGGGGCACCTCCGGCCGCCACTTCCCAATCCTGCTAAACTCGGAGAAGCTGCCGAACAGCCAGACATTCTGGGAGCTATGCGTCGCGAAGATTCGCGAGATCGAGTCGCCCGACCTGATCGTCATCCCCAAGCACCAGTACACCGCCGTGGTGGAGGCGCTCTGCCAGGAGGCGCACCCTCGCGCGAGGAGATTGCTCATCCCGCAAGGGAAAATATCGGCCGAGATGGCCGGAGAGTTCCGTGGCGTCCGCGCGGACGGCTGCGTGCTGGTCGCGGACGATGCTCTGGTGACCGGGACCACCCTATCGAACATCAGAACGGACCTGCACCGCATCACCAAGGCGCTCGGCATCGACCCTGACGTGGCCGCATTCGTGATGGTGGCCAGGCCCGCCGACCAGGCTGACCTGGACCTGATGAAGAGATACCACAACCACAAAGGGGACCGTTTCCGTTACGGGTGGCAGGTCTTCCTCCCGCCTCCGGACAAGCGGTTCTGCCCCTGGTGTCAGGAGCGTAAACTGCTGACCGACTACCGCAGCGGCATGCAGGGCGAGTGCCTCGCTACCGTCCAGGAGCGGATTGAAAGGCTGGAACGGCCGATGGGACAGCCGCTGCTGATGATGAGCGACGACCACGCAGTCGCTCAGGTGGTCCCCGCCAGCCCCGAGGGCGGCCAGGTCGGCTGTCTTGACGAGGAGGCCCGTTCCTTCGGTTCCTTCTTCGGCAAGGATCTCCGCGAGCGGGCGGCTTTCGCGGCGGGGGCATGTGCGGGGCAGAAGATGATCCAGGGGCTGGCGCCGCTGGGCGGGGGCATCGAGTTCAAGGTGGCCGATCTGAAGTGGGCCTACGAGTGCTACTTCGAGGGCGTGCTGCTCTCGTCGTTGCTGCGGACCTTTTCCCCCATCCACGTGCGCTGCCGCGAGTTCGACAGCCGCGTCGGGCAGCAGATCGCGAAGCTCGACCCCGACAAGGCCCCGGGCGTCCTGACTGAACTCGCACTCGCTGCGGTCATGGGCAAGATCCCCAGCGAGCAGGTCAAGCTCTTGCTTGCGCGGCACGCCGACAAGGACAGGTGGGCACGGATGTTTACGAGGTTGATCGAACTCGTTGATCCGAAATGAGGCCCTCGCCCGGAGCAGTCTAGGACGCAGGCCCGGAAGCGGCGGCGACCAGGGCAATTCATTACTCCACTGTCGGCGCCAGTGAATTGTCTTCCTCCATCACTTTCCCCTTCGTGTCGGTCGCCTTCCGCTGGCCGCATCTCCTTCAGCATCGGCTCGCGGGTCATCTCCAGGACGAACTGGCGCATCGAAGGTGGTCGTCGGCTCGGTGGTGTCAGCAGCGAAGGTTTGTGCGATCGACGTCATGCGGCTCGGGATATGAACTCGTGGTAGGTCGCTGAGTCGGCCAGGCCCGCTGGCGAACTGCTCGGCGGAGGCCGCTCCCCCGCCTCCTCGGAAAGCGGCGGTGAGGCTGTAACGCACTGACCCGCTGGGGAGGGTGAGGACCGGCGACGCTCAAGCGAGGTGGGATTCGATCACCCCTACACCAAGGCGGTGGAACTGAAGCGGTGAAAGACCGGCCGGTGCTTCATGTCGTCCTGCTTGGGATGCTGGAGCGTTGCGCGCGTCGGTCACATCGACCGCGGTATCCACCGGCACTTGCGATGCCGCGAGTCTTGCGGCCTTCTGCCAAAAGGCTCCGCCAACAGTCGCTGGGTGGTTTAACCTCGCCGGCTCGCCATTCTACAGCGGATGCGAGACGCGGCCACCATTCCAATTTTGTGCTTTCGTCACCCTCGGCCCGTGAACGGGTACCCTACCCGATTAGGAGTTCAGGTGTCTGAATTTCGCTGCGGTGGCTGGGCTGGACCACCGTTTGCAACTGAAGTGCAAACGACAGGGCGGATACCTCCCGGTCTGGGTTCTCGACAGCTATCGCCCGGCCTGTCCTGACAGGATGTGTGCGAACGTCCACACTTCCAGGAAGGTATTATACAGCGGCACCGGGGCCACGCGGATCACGTCCGGCTCGCGGAAGTCGCACACCACGCCCTCACGCTGCAGCGCCGCCAGCAGCTCGCGCGGCCGGTCGCGCACCACGATCGACAGAGCGCAGCCGCGCCGCCCCGGCTCGCGCGGCGTGATGACCTCGAAGCGGCCGGCGGGCAGCCGGTCGAGCAGGTACTCCAAATAGCCCGTCAGGCGTTCGGACTTCGCCCGCAGCGCCGGCATCCCCGCCTCGTCGAAAAGCGCGAGCGAGGCGCGCAGCGGCGCCATGGCGAGGATCGGCGGGTTGCTCACCTGCCAGCCGTCTGCCCCCGCGCGCGGAAGGAAGTGCCGCTCCTCGTGCATGCGGAAGCGCGTTGCCGGATCGTTGCCCCACCACCCCGCCAGCCGCGGCAGGTTCGTATTCTCTCCGTGGCGCTCGTGAACGAAGCAGCCCGCAATCGCACCGGGACCGCCGTTGAGGTACTTGTAACTGCACCAGACCGCGAAATCGACCTGCCAGTCGTGCAGCGCCAGCACCACGTTGCCCGCCGCGTGCGCCAGGTCGTAGCCCGCCACGCAGCCCTGTGCGTGGGCGGCGCGCGTGAGGCGCTCCATGTCGAGCCACTGCCCGGTGAAGAAATTCACGCCGTTCAGCAATACCACGGCGATCTCGTCGCCCTGCCGCCGCAGCACCGCTTCGACGTCCTCCTCGCGCAAGACGGTTTCTCCGGGGCGCGGCCCGACGGACAGCAGCGCCTCCGCCGGGTCGAGTCCGTGGTGGCGAACCTGCGACTCCAGGGCGTACAGGTCGGAGGGGAACGTCGGCGCGTCGGTGAGGATCTTGCGGCGGCGGCCGGCGGGGCGGTAGAAGGTCGCGAGCAGCAGGTGGAGGTTGACGGTGAGGCCGTTCATCATCACGACCTCGCCGGGCCGTGCGCCGACCAGCCGCGCCCCCGCCTCGCGGAAGACCTCATGATAGCCGTACCAGGGGGTCGGGCCGTGGAAGTGCGCCTCGACGCCCAGCCGCGCCCAGGCGTCGAGTTCCTGCTCCACCAGGGCGCGGGCCGCGGCGGGCTGCAGGCCGAGGGAATGGCCGCAGAAGTAGAGGAGCGGCGAGTTGTCGTGGCGCGTGGGGAGGAGGAAGCGGGCGCGGTAGCCGCGCAGCGGGTCGCGGGCGTCCAGGTCGAGGGCAAAGGACTCTTCGGGTTGGAAGGCGGTCGCGGGATCGCTCATGCGCGTGGCTCCGCCTCGATGCCATGTTTCGTTTAGCCGCGAGCCTCGGG
>JBBRPS010000821.1:0-4229 GCA_038227745.1 Gemmatales bacterium
AGGTGGGTGCAGGCCCGCAGGTTGTACGGCCCGGCGGGGTGGACGCGCACGCCGCGCTCCTTGAGCGCCGCCGCCACCTCCTTCGCGGTGCCCAGGTCGGGATCGACCTCGAACCACACCAGGTTCGTCTCGACCTCCGGCGGGTCGAGGCGCAGCCCCGGCGTGTCGGCGATGGCGCGGGCGAGGACCTGCGCGTTGCGGTGGTCCTCGGCGAGGCGCTCGATGTGGTGTTCCACCGCATACAGAGCGCCGGCCGCGGCCGCCCCTGCCTGGCGCATGCCGCCGCCGAACAGCTTGCGGATGCGCTTCGCGCGCGTGATGAACTCGCGCGGCCCGGCCAGCGCCGAGCCGATCGGCGCCCCCAAACCCTTGCTGAAGCAGACCGAGACGGTGTCGAAGTTGGACGCCCACTCCGCGGCGGCGATGCCGGTGGCGACGACCGCGTTCCACAGCCGGGCGCCGTCGAGGTGCATGATGAGGCCGTTCTGCCGGGCCCAGGAGCTGATCGCCTGGATCTTCTCCAGCGGGTAGACCCGGCCGCCGCCGCGGTTGTGTGTGTTCTCCAGGCACACGAGGCGCGTGCGCACGAGGTGGTCGTTCACGGGGCGGACCTTGCCGTCGAGCTGGCTGACGTCGAGGATGCCGTAGTCGCCCTCGAGGGTGCGGCAGGTGACGCCGCTGAGGACGGCGGGGCCGCCGGCCTCGAAGTTGTAGATGTGGCAGGTGGCCTCGCACAACAGTTCGTCGCCGGGCTGAGTGTGCGCCTTGACGCAGATCTGGTTCGACATGGTGCCGGAGGGGACGTAGAGTGCCGCCTCCTTGCCGAGGAGGGCCGCGACCGTTTCCTGGAGGCGGTTGACGGTGGGGTCCTCGTCGAAGACGTCGTCGCCGAGTTCGGCGGCGTGCATGGCCGCGCGCATGGCGGCGGTCGGCCGGGTCACGGTGTCGCTGCGGAGGTCGATGAGGGTGTCGGCAGGCATGCGAATCCTTGTGAGAAGTCAGGGGCAGTCAAGCCCGCGGGCCGCGCCCCGTGGGTGGGTTCACTTGTCGCGGTCCTGGAGATACCAGAGGTTGTCGATCTTTTTCAGGAAGACCTTGCGGGCAGGGAGCGACTTGAGGCGCACCTCGGCGACATCGTCGCCGGCCTCGAACTCGCCCTCCTTGGTGAAGCGGGCGAGTTCCTTGACCTTGGTCGGGTCGTCGCGGAAGTTCTCGGTCGTGGCCTTGACGAGGCGCTGGAACGCGAGCGTGTCCTTCGACTCTTCGGTGAGCGCCGCGGACATGCCGGTCTTGTAGATCTTCAACCGTCCCTTGACGAACGCCGGGTCGGCGAGGTGGGCGAGGAGGTAGTCGATCTTGCTCTCCTCCATCGCCTTGAGGACGGACTTCAGCGCGAGCTGGGGGGTCTTCTGCGGGAAGTTTTCGAGGTTGGCCTCGATGCCGAAGCGGACGGCGGTCTTGTCCTGGGCGGCGGGGCGGGCGGTGAGGCCGGTCAGGAAGGTGAGGGCCAGTAGCGAAGCGCACAGCACACGCATGCAGCAGCCTCCAGGGCGGGCGGCGGGCGAGCGGGGTCGGAAGGGCCGCGGCGGCCCTCCGGGTGTCCTGTACTCTTGTAACAGATTTCGCGGCGGGGGCAAACGGGCAGGGCAGGGAAAGATCCGTTTTCAGCCTGACACCATCACGCGAGCATCCTTGCCCCTCGCCGGAACGCTTGCTCGCGTGCTCGCGCCGGCGTACAACCATCCAACGGCGTCGTTCTTCCGCGCAGCCGCTCGATCGCGAACGGGTATCGACCACGTCAAGGAGAAACACCATGACCGGACAGGACAAGATGCCCCGCGGGATTCATCTCTTCCCCGCCCTCGGCGCTCTCGTGCTCGTCGGCCTCGCGCTCCACGCCTCCCAGCGATTCGGCGAGCCCGCCAGCGCGACCGCCAGGTCCGCCCAGGACAAGGACCAGGCGCAGGCGCAAGTCGCCAGGGCGGTGGCGGCGGCGCAAAAGTTCCTGGAGTCGCTGGATGACAAGTTGCGCGCCAGGGCGGTGCTGGACTTCGACAGCAAGAAGAAAGCCGGCTGGTCGAACTTGCCGGTCGGCATGGTCCCGCGGAACGGCGTGCGCCTCGGCGACCTGACGCAGGCGCAGCGCGACGCCGCGCTGGCCGTGCTCAAGGCGGTGCTGAGCAAGGAGGGCTACCAGAAGGCCATCGACATCATGAACGCCGACGAGGTGCTGGCGAGCGGCAAGGGCGGCAAGGGTGGGAAGAAGGGCGGCAAGAAGGGGCTCGCCTTCGGCAACGACCATTATTACCTGGCGCTGTTCGGCACGCCGTCGCCGACGCGGCCCTGGTTCGTGCAATTCGGCGGGCACCATTTGGGGATCAACGTCACGCTGGTCGGCAAGGCCGCCGTGTTGACGCCGACCCACACCGGCACCCAGCCGGAGTCGTTCACGCGGGCCGGCAAGACGGTGCGCCCGCTGGGCGGCGAAAATGACAAGGCGTTCCGGCTCATCAACGCCCTGGACGAGAAGCAGCGGGCGCAGGCCGTCCTCGGCCAGAAGCCGTTGAACCTCCTTCTGGGCCCGGGCCAGGACGGCAAGAAAATCGACCCCCAGGGCGTCAAGGCGTCCGCGCTGACCGCCGGGCAAAAAGCCATGCTGCTCGACCTGATCGGGGAGTGGGTCAACATCCTGCCGGACGGCGCGGCGGCGGCCCGGATGGCGGAACTCAAGGCCAGGCTGGAGGACACCTACTTCGCCTGGAGCGGGCCGACGAAGAACGGCAGCGCGGCCTACTTCCGGGTGCAGGGCCCCACGCTGGTGATCGAGTACGCCCCGCAAGGGAGTACGGACCACATCCATACGGTGATCCGCAACCCGACCAACGATTACGGCCAGAAATTGCTCGAACGTTGAGGCGGTGGGCGACCACTCGACAGGGACGTCCCCCTCATGACTATTCCCCCGGCCAGAAAGAGGCTCAGGTAGGACGGGTCTCCTGACCCGTCCGGACGGCTCAGGAGAGCCGTCCTACGTGACGACTTCCTTGCCGCGGTAATAGTGCAGGAACCAGGGGCCGGTGGGCGAACGGCCGGCGTAAGCCGGCTGGTAAATCACACCCACCCGCCGGCGTACGCCGGCCGTTCGCCAAGCCAGTCGCCAACAGGTCCGCCGACGGCGCCCGTGAGGCTGCTGAACGTCGATCTGTCCACGGTGACGACTGCGGCCGACCTGATCCTGGGGCTCGGCGGTCCCCTGGAAGAGATCGTCCAGATTGACTTCCAGTCCAGTGCCGCAGCCTGGAAGCACGCCGACCTGATGGCGTACCACGTGCTGCTGTTCGCGCACTACCACGTGCCGGTGCATACGATCGTTCTGCTGCTGCGCCCGCAGGCGGCGCACTCGAACATGAACGGCAATATCCGCTACGCGCCGCGCCCGGGGCGTGGTAGCATGGCCTTCGGCTATGAGGTCGTTCCTCTGTGGGAGCGGCCTGCCGAGGAGTTTCTGGCCGCAGACCTCGGGGTCGCGCCGCTGGCGGTGCTGGGTCGCTTGCCCGGCGGTCTGACGCTGGAGGACGGGCTGACCGCCGTCGCCCGTCGCGTCGCGGAGCGGGTGGCGCGGGAGGCGCCGCCCGAGCGGGCGAAGAAACTGCTGACCGACACCTTCCTCCTCACGGGTTTGCGGGTGCGGCGCGACGTGGCGGCACACATTTTTCGGGGGGTTCGAGCGATGGACGAATCCGATACGTACCTGGCCATCATCGATGAGGGGCAGGAGAAGTGCGCGCGGGAGGACATCCTGATCGTGGGGGAAGAACGGCTGGGCCCTGTGAGCGAAGCGGGTAGGGCCCAGTTCGCTGCCGTGAGGGACCTGGCGCGTTTGAAGCGGATGGTCCGCCGCGCTGTGAAGGCCGCCGACTGGCAGGAGATCCTCGATACGCCGTGACTCACGTCCCCGCTGCGAGTGTCCGATTTGCGGCGCGACGTGGCGGCACGCATTTTTCAAGGGGGTTCAGCGATGGACGAATCAGATACGAATGTCGCTGTTACGCGCAACCCCAATTTCCGCAGCCGCTTGCGGCTGTCCTAAATATAAGAATACGAATAATATACCTATCGTAATTAAGGGAATCGTCGCCGGCGCCGTGCGCGGGGGCCGCCGTGGTCGCCCCTGCCGCACCACCCCTGTCGCGACGCACCCTCTCCGGCACCGTCACCTCGACCGGGTG
>JBBRPS010000822.1:0-4225 GCA_038227745.1 Gemmatales bacterium
ACCATGTAGTCGATGGTGGCCTGAGGGATGCCCTCGAGGATCGGCGTGGCGATGACGGCGGGGCTGATGGCGTTGACCGTCAGGTCGCCCTGTCCGGCGAGTTCCTTGGCGAGCGACTTGGTCAGCGCGATGAGGGCGGCCTTGCTGGCGGAGTACGGCCCGAGGGTCGGGTTGCCCTCCTTGCCGGCAATGGAGGCGACGTTGACGATGCGGCCGAAGCGGCGCTGCAGCATCCCCGGCACGACCGCCCGGCAGAGCAGGAACGGTGCCGTGAGGTTGACGGCCATCACCCCTTCCAGGTCGGCCCGCGACAACTCCCACAGGCGCGCCGAGCGGCCGACGATACCGGCGTTGTTGACGAGGATGTCCACCGGGCCGGCGCGCACGTGCAGTTCGGCGACGACGCGCTCGACGTCGGCCTCGCTGGTGACGTCCGCGGCGAGGGCGACGCCGCCGATCGCGGTCGCGACCCGGCGGGCGTTGGCCTCGTCGCGGTCGAGCACACCGACGCGGGCGCCGGCGGCGGCGAGTCGGCGGCAGATGGCCTCGCCGATGCCCTGGCCGCCGCCCGTGACGAGGGCCACTTTGCCGTCCAGATGGAAGAACGCTTGTTCGCTCACGGATGCACCTCGACAGTTATTGAGGGCAGGACGGTCAAAGCGCGCTCGTTTAGCCATGCGGGACCCAGTAAACAAAGGCATAAGGAGGCCGGGGCCGAACGTCGAGGCCCGGGGCGCGACGGCACACGGCTTGCACCGAACTCTACGATGGACCGGGTCCCTGATCCAACCATTGAGAGTCTCTCGCTGGCGCGTCGGGCTGGTGTCCTGTCCAGGCTCGGGCCGATTCCCTACCGTCATCCTCGGGCGACAAGGGAGGGAGAATTCCATGGATCGCGAGCAAGCCTACGCCGAGCTGACCCGCCGCGTCCGCGAGGCCCGCCTGCTGGAGTCGTGCGGCAGCGTCCTGGGCTGGGACGAGCGCACCTACATGCCGCACCACGGCTCGGCCCACCGCGCCGAGCAGATGGCCCTCCTCGCCCGCATGACTCACGAGCTGCTCACCACCCCGGAGATCGGCCGCCTCCTCGGCGAGCTGGAAGGCGCCGACCTCGTCCGCGACCCGGACGGCCCCGCCGCCGTCAACGTCCGCGAGATCCGCCGCTCCTACGACCGCGCCGTCAAGCTGCCGCCCGAACTGGTCGAGGAGCTGGCGCGCACCACCACGCGCGCCCAGCAGGTCTGGCAGGAGGCCCGCGCCGCCAGCGACTTCGCCGCCTTCCGGCCGTGGCTGGAGAAGATCGTTCGCCTCAAGCGCCAGGAGGCCGCAGCCGTCGGCTATAAAGAGTCGCCCTACGACGCCCTCCTTGACGAGTACGAGCCCGGCGCCGCGACCGCCGAGGTCACGCGCGTCTTCGCCGAGCTGCGCCAGGACCTCGTCCCGCTCGTCGCCGCCCTCGCCGCGTCGGGGAGAAAGGCACCCGCCGACATCCTCGGGCGCGAATACCCGGTCGAACGGCAGCAGGTCTTCGGCCAGGCCGCGGCGGCCGCCATCGGCTTCGACTTCGGCGCCGGCCGGCTCGACGTGACGACGCACCCGTTCTGCAGCGGCATCGGCCCGGGCGACTGCCGGCTGACGACGCGCTACAACGCCCGCCACTTCAACGAGGGTTTTTTTGGCATCTTGCACGAGGCGGGCCACGGCATCTACGAGCAGGGCCTCCCTGCCGACCACTTCGGCACGCCGCTCGGCAGCGCCTGCTCGCTCGGCATTCACGAGTCGCAGTCGCGCCTGTGGGAGAACCAGGTCGGCCGCAGCCGCGTCTTCTGGGAGCACTTCTTTCCCCGCGCCCGCCAGGTCTTCCCTGAGGCGCTGCACGACGTCGGCCTGGACGACTTCGTCTTCGCGGCCAACGACGTCCGGCCGTCGTTCATCCGCGTCGAGGCCGACGAGGCGACGTACAACATGCACATCATCCTGCGCTTCGAGCTGGAGCAGGCGCTGATGGCGGGCGACCTCGCCGCCGCGGACGTGCCGGCGGCGTGGGACGAGAAGTTTCAGAAGTCGTTCGGCCTGACGCCGCCGGACGCGGCCCGCGGCTGCCTGCAGGACATCCACTGGAGCATGGGCGGCATCGGCTACTTCCCGACGTACACGCTGGGCAACCTGTACGCCGCGCAGTTCATGGAGCAGGCGCGGCAGGACGTCGGCGACCTCGACGTCGACTTCCGCCGCGGCGAGTTCGGGCGGTTGAAGGGCTGGCTGAATGAGAACATCCACCGCCAGGGGCAGCGCTATCGCCCCGCCGAGTTGTGCCGCCGCGTCACGGGCCAGCCGCTCAGCCACGGGCCGCTGCTCGAATACCTGCGGCGCAAATACGCGCCGCTGTATGGACTGTGAGAACACGAGTCCGACGCGCCAGCGAAGGCCCCTCGCTGGCGCGTCGGCTTTTCTACCCCATTTTCTCCCCGCAATTTACCTAGAAAGAACGGATGATTAAGCCATGGCGACTTCCAAACGCCCGAGAGCCTCGGCGAGCAAGATGCGTCGGGAACGGATCAAGCGAATTGCCCTCTTCAACCACAAGGGCGGGGTTAGCAAGACGACGACGACATTCAACCTGGGTTGGATGCTCGCCTCGCAAGGGCACCGCGTCGTGCTGGTGGATGCCGATCCCCAATGCAGCCTCTCCGGCTTGGTGCTGGGGTACAAAGGACAGGAGGAATTCGAGAAGTTTTACAGAACGCAGCCTGGGAGGAACATTCGCGATGGCCTCGCCTCTGCCTTCGAGTCCCGTCCCAAGGAGATCGAAGCCGTCGAGTGCGTGCCGGTCGAAGGCAACCCGAAGCTCTTCCTCCTCCCTGGCCACATCCGCCTGGCCGAATACGAGGTTAGTCTGGGGATGGCACAAGAACTGTCGGGGACGATCCAGACGCTGCAGAATCTGCCCGGTTCAATCTCCTACTTGCTCACGAAGACCGCGGAGCGGCATGAGGCGGACTATATTCTGATTGACATGAACCCCGGCCTCAGTTCCATCAACCAAAACCTGCTCATGACGAGTGACTACTTCATCGTCCCGGCGAGCCCGGACTATTTCTCGGTCATGGCTATCGATTCCCTGGCCACGGTCTTCCCCCGCTGGCGCGCATGGTCCAGGCAAGCGAGTTCGATGCCCATCTTCAGGGAGGCTACGTATCCCTTTCCGACGACTGTTCCGAAGTTCCTGGGAACGATTATCCAGAATTATCGGGTGCGGGATCGGGCTACTGCCGACCAAGAGGGTGACAAGGCTCCGACGAGCGGGACGCCGGCAGCTGGTTTCCAGAGATGGATCACCGAGATCAACGCCAAGGTCAGGGATACTTTTGTCCCCGCACTCCGGGCTCAGGAAATGCTGCTCCCGGATAAGAAATATCGGACGGTGGGCATCGATGAGGATTACTGCCTGGGGAGCATCTCAAGTTTTAACAGCCTCATCGCAAAGTCCCAAGAGTATCAGGTTCCGGTCTTCACCCTAACCGACGAGCAGATCCAACTCGGTGGGGTGCTTCTCGATCGAACGAATGAATCGAAGGAGATGTTCGAGCGCATCTTCTCGAAACTGGCTCAGCTGGTTGTCGGGATGACTAGCGATGCAAGCGGCTCATAAGCGATTCGCCGCGAACGTCGGCCGCGCACGAGACCTGCGGGCCCTGTTCGTGAATCTAAAGGCGAGTACATCGGCTGTGCTCGACCTCACGGACATTCTGCGCGCCGCAATAGTCTCTGCCTTGAGTGCCCTGGACACTTTCATCCATGATATCACCCGGATCGGGATGATGGAGATCTTCCAGAACGCCCGACCCAGGACGGATGCTTTCGGCCGGTTCTCGATATCGATGGACCACGTGCTTCTGGTCGTCGCCACCCCGGGCAACACGCAATGGCTCGAACACGAAATCAGGAAGCAACACGGCTGGGTCAGCTTCCAGCAGCCCGACAAAGTCGCCGACGCGATCCGTCTATTCTGTGACAAGGAGCTTTGGAAGGAGGTCGGCAACCGGCTCGGTATCGACCCGAAATCCGCGAAGAATCAACTCGCTCGAATGGCACTGTTTAACAATTATCAACCAGTTAAGAGAGGCGGCCGATGGAATTATGGCTGCCGGTCCTTCTCTGGCGGTCCGCGGCGCGCACGGCGAACCCCTCGGCCGACCCCAGGCCATTGTCGTCCTCGCTGCAT
>JBBRPS010000823.1:0-4220 GCA_038227745.1 Gemmatales bacterium
CGCGACCTGGGCTACCGCACGGTCGGCCGCGTGTCGCTGCCCGTCCTCAACGAGTCCACGCTGCTCTCGGGGCACTTCGACGACTACCGCCTGATGGACCGCCACGACGACTTCGCCGGCATGATCGCCGACCTGGCCTTCCCACCCGGGCGGCCGGTGTTCTACTTCCTGAATCTCGGCGAAACGCATTACCCCTACATGCTGACGGAGGACGAGTTGCCGCGACTCTCGGGCGTTCACGGCGTCCTGCGCGAGCTGGGAAAAACGGAGACAGGGCCGGAACCACCCGCGTTTTTCGACGCCAACCTGATGTCGTGGCTGCACGCGCAGCAGGTCCGCTGCGTGGAGCACGTGGACGGCCTGTGTGCGCGACTGCTGGAGAAGTGCCCGCCCGACACGCACGTCATCGTCACCGCCGACCACGGGGAACTATTCGGCGAGGACGGTTACTTCGGACACGGCCCGGTCATGCACGAGAAGGTGTTCGAGGTGCCATTCCTGGAGGGGAAGGTGAAGAGATAAGCCCGGGCGGCGCGGCGGGTGGGCTTTGGGTCAGGGTGAACGCACCTAAACGCCCGTGCATTCTTCGTCAACGGGTTGCTTTTGACAAGGGCGGTGCGAAAGATTCTCCGTGAGGTCGCCCCTTTCACGGAGGAGAAGCATGGCTCAGCCCGACCCCGCCCTCGCGATCCAGACCCACTTCGCCGACCTGGAGGACCCCCGCATCGACCGCACGCGCCGGCACGACCTGCTCGACATCGTCGTCATCGCCATCTGTGCCGTCATCTGTGGGGCGGACGGCTGGGTGGACATCGCCGCCTACGGCGTCGCCAAACAGGACTGGCTCAAGACCTTCCTGAGCCTGCCGCAGGGCATCCCGTCACACGACACCTTCCGCCGCGTCTTCTGCTTGCTGGACCCCGCTGCCTTTGTGGCGTGCTTCCAGCGCTGGATCGATGCCTTGAGCGCCGGGCTGGGGCTGAAGCGCATCGCCATCGACGGCAAGACGCTGCGGCGGTCCTTGGATCGGGCGACGGGCAAGGCAGCCCTGCACCTGGTCAGCGCCTGGGCCACCGCGCAGCACCTGGTGCTGGGCCAGGTCGCGGTGGATGCGAAGTCCAATGAGATCACGGCCATCCCGAAGTTGCTTGAGCTTGCTCGACGTGTCGGGGGCGATCGTGACGATCGACGCGATGGGCTGCCAGAAGGAGATCGCGGCCAAGATCCGGGAGGGCGGTGGCGACTATGTCCTGGCGGTCAAGGACAACCAGCCGCACTTGCTGGAGGACATCCAGCTCTGCTTCGAGCGGGCGTTGGATAACGACTTCGCGGGGCTGAAGCACAGCTATCACGAGGAGGTCTACGGCGGTCACGGGCGCGTGGAGACCCAGCATGTGTACACGATCCTGCACCCGGAAGGGCTTCGCGACCTGGCCTTGTGGAAAGACCTTAAGGCGATCACGCTGATCTACAGCGAGCGGCAGGAGGCGGGGACAGAGGACACGGTTGAGGTCCGCTACTACATCGGCAGCAAGGCGGCGAAGGCGTCGGCCTATGCGGGGTACGTGCGGGGCCATTGGGGGATTGAGAACGGGTTGCATTGGGTGTTGGATGTGTGCTTCGATGAGGACCGCAGCCGGATGCGGACGGACCATAGTGCCGAGAACATGGCGTTGCTGCGGCGGCTGGCCCTGTCGCTGCTGAAGCAGCATGGCGGCAAGGGCAGCGTGCGGGGCAAGCGGAAGCAGAGCGGCTGGGATGACCAAGTCCTTATCGAGGTGCTGAGCGGCAAGTGATGCTCTACATTGGACTTAAAGATGCGTCCACCGTGGGCTTTGGGTCACGCCAGGATCTCTTCCACCACGTTGCCGGTCACGATAGGTGCGTCCGCTTTCGGCTCCGCTGGTTCGGCCCGATCCCATCAAGGTTCAGGGATGCCCAGGTCTCGGCAGATCTTGCGTGCGAGTGGATCTGGGATCTCGGTATGCCGGGGGACAGCCGATCGCCGATTGTTGGCCGGGTTGCCCCACCAGGAATGACGCCGTCCCTCGCGGATTGGCACGCAGCCGTGCCGCTGAAGATGGTGGATCAGATCGTGCCGTTTCACGGACTGAGGCTCACTTCTTCGTAAGCCCCAAGCGCGGCCGCGCGGGCATCGGCCCGGTTCATCTCCAGTGCCTCTTCCAGCGCGTCGCGGAGGTTGTCCAGCAACTCCTCGCGGGTCTGCCCTTGCGAGTTGACACCGGGCACTTCCTGGACCCAGCCGATCCACCAGTCGCCATGTTGCTGGACGACGGCGGTGTAGTTTGTCTCCATCGGCACCTCCGGGCGGTCAGACGTGGCGAGCCACCTGTCTACAATCTACCGTTGCCGCTGCCGCCAGGCGAGAACCGTTTGCTGCCGAACGAGTGTTTCAGCCGACGGCTCAGCCCACCAGCCGGAATCGGTTCCCGCCGAGCGCGATCAGTAGTGGGCGAGGAGCGCCTCCTGGTACTGCGGCGGAACATCCTCCCAGGCGGCCGTGTAGGTCGCTTCCAGCGGCACGCGAACGTAGTTCTCCCTGGTCAGGAACAACGGCATCTCCGGAATCGGTCCCCCGACCGCAAAGTGTGCGACAAAAACCTCGACGACAGCCCCCCGGTATAGGCCACGGCGGTCAAGGGACGACCGCTATCCAGCACATAGTGGCCGGTGCCGATTTCGTTCAGCAGGGCGCCCCGTGGATGCCCTGCGGGTCGCGGGGGCCTGGGGGGTGGACATCGACCAGCAGAAGGTGGACCCCGCCGTCGAGAGCTGCTACCGCCTTGTCCAGGAACGATCGGATGGCGTGCCGGCTCGATTTGTTTCCGTGCGAAAGAACCTCGATCATGGCCACGATGCGGTCGTCGCTCGTGTGCCGGATCACGATGGTGCGCTGCACCCGGGCGTAGAGATCCCGTGCAATGGTCGTTCGGGCATGGACGACGGGAGGCGATTCGGTGAGCGTCGCGGTTCCAGCAAGGAGGCCTCCGGACTCCGGTTTCGTGCCGGCCGCCTGGAGCGTCAGGACGTCCGGCGCGTCGAGGTCGCCACCGAGTTGCTCGGCCATAACGTAGTACCCCTTGGGGAGGAGCCCGCGCTTGAGGGCACGCTTGATCTCCAGCACCCAGGAGTAATGGAAATCGTGGAAGGTTCCATCGCTGACCCGCGTCCAGTCATGCACCGGCATAAGGTTGCTCCCTGCGCGCGGGGAGGTGCGGAAAGGGGGGCGGTAATGATTCCGAGTCATCGCTTCGCACAACCCCGTCGAGAATAATAGCTGGGTCCCCATTTGGGTCCTCCCAGCATAGGTTGTCCGAAATAACTCCCGCCCTGTTTCCGTCCGGATTTCATGCGCCGCGTTTGCGGGCGATGAGGGCCTGAATTTCCGGCACCAGTTCAGTCGGCACGACCATTACCGTCTGATCCTTCATGGAAAGGGCGGCTTCGATCTCCGCGGCTTGCTCCTCTTCGGTTTGCCGATCGTGATGGCCCACCAGTTCCCGGATGCGATTTTCCGTCCAACCTCGCGGTAAGCGTTGTTTTTTCATCGCTTCTTTCTCCTTCGCGCGCGGCGATACGCTTTGATAGCTGTGTCCCCTTTCGGCCTCAGCCGTCGGTTCGGCGAGGTTTGTGTCTCTTCGCCTTGATTGCGGAAGCGATTTGCTCAAGGGATAAATCATCGAGCCATTGCCCGCGCTCCTTGGTGTAGTCGCCGGAGCCGGCACGGAATTGGCTCAGGAATCGGAGTGCGTCCACGACACCCATCTCACGAATCAGAATGGCCGTAGCCTGCTGAGTAATTTCGGCCAAGGGACGGATTGTTGCGTTCATGGCGCGACCTCTACTATCAACTGAAGCGAGAGACAACCCTGGTGGCCAGGGTTTTCAACTTCTTGCTCTTCTTCAACAGCTTGTCATCACGGTGGTGTCTGCCTAATGTTGCCGGTCTTCAGAATCCCAGGTTTTTCTGCGGATTGGTCGAGCGCCGACTTTTCGGCGCTGAACGGGCAAGCCCTTGTCCCTTTGCGACTTGCGTCCAGTTGGCAACATTCGGCAGACACCACCGGAAAAGCTGAGTGTTCCGAATGGCACTGTTTAACAATTGACAAGCAATATATGTCATTATTTTCTATCTCTTAACATATTATATCGCAATACGTTAAATACCGCAGCCTCCCTTGCTGCGCCGCCCGCGCGCC
>JBBRPS010000824.1:0-4219 GCA_038227745.1 Gemmatales bacterium
TCTCGGATGAGCAAATGGCGGGAATCAATTTGGCCAGTCACAGGGTGTTTCCCCAGTGGAACTATACGATTAAACCAGCGATTGCCTGAGAATTGTCTATATTGAGAGAATGCTAAGTAATACTTGCACAGATCCTTAGGGGCTTTTCTCGTCCGCTGAATCACACCGGCACGCGGGGGACTCCGTAGAGCGTGCCGTTCAGCGCCCGGAAAAGCGGCATTCCCCCAGGGTTTCCTCGTGCCGTCACACCCTCGCTGCACTCGTCGTCACTCGGAAACCCCTACACGTCGTTCAGCCGAGCGAACTCGCCGAAAAAGATCTGGGCGGCGACGTTGTAATTAATGGCGCAGTCTTCCTTGCTGTCCGACGCCAGCAGGTGGTATTGCTTCCGGTTCCACATAATCTGAGCCTTCCATTTCCCGCGGCTCTTGTCCCAATGCACACCCTTAAACCCTGACTTGTTGTTGCTGTGCTTCTCTTGGTTCCTGGTATTCTCCGGATTTGTGCATTTCCGGAGGTTGCTTTCGAGATTGTTGAGCCCGTCCCCGTCCTTATGGTCAACGACCTCACCCCGCCTGGCACCGACGATGAGCCCGTGCATCCTGTATCTCGTGATTATTCCCTTCCGGCACACTGAGCAAGTGGCGTAGTACTTCCCCTTCCGGCGCCGCCTCCTGTTCCATCGGTATTGACGAAGCCACTTGAAGTTCTTGTCGTCAACGATTGCGAAGCCGCCGTTGGTAAGTGATATTCTTTTCACCGCTGAAGTAAGACATCAGCAGTCTAACAGGCCCAAAGCCAACAGCAAGGGCCTGTTGGGCGTGCATTCCACTCTCCGCTACACTCCTGCCGCTATCAGGCTCGTTGCTTGACGGCATCTGTTTTTTCGCAACATCGCCCAATTTCAGAAAGGGGTGCCTGCATGGCATCCAACCTCATCGCCCATTGTGGGGCAAGGATTGTCGAACGTGCTGAACTGGAGAAGATCGAGCCACCGAGCGCGACCCCGACCTGGGTGCCCATCAAGCACTCGGTCATTATGGATCGCGTCGGGAAGGCTTTGTCCGACGCCAACTTCAGCATCCGCGCAGTCAAGACCGCCGTGTCGCGAGGCGACCAGCGTCTGTTCGCCACTATCGACACCTCCTGCGGCCTGGCTGGAGGCGACGTCACCCTCGCGGTGGCCGTCGTCAACAGCACCGACAAGTCCCTGCCCATGAAGATGATCGCCGGAAACAGGGTCATGGCCTGTGACAATCTGGCCCTGCGTTCCGACCTCATGTCCACCGCCGTGGTCCGCAAGCACAGCAAGTTCGGCCTGGACCGATTCCAAGAGGCTTTGCTGCGAGCAGTCAGTCACCTCGACGCTTTCAAGATCGCCGAGGCCGCCCGCATCAAGCGCTTCATGCACTCCAAGATCACCGACACGGAGGCCGAGGCCCTGATGCTCCGCTCCTACGAGCGCGGCGTCATCGGCCCGAGGCTGCTGCCGCGGCTGATCCAGGAGTGGCGCAACCCGTCCTTCGAGGAGTTCGAGCCCCGCACCCTGTGGAGCCTGGAGAATGCGCACACCACCGTGCTCGCCGACGTCGCCAAGGCCAACCCCCATCGGTTCTGCGCCCTCAGCGTCTCGCTGCAGGCCCTGCTGGGAGAAGCGGCTGGCGTTCGACCGGAGGAGACGGTGCCTGCGCTGTCCGCGTAGCGGGAGGAAGTGATGGCCCGCAAACGCAAGCGGGGCCGGAAGAAGAGGAAGGCAAACCCGGGCTGGTTCCAGAAAGGCCCGGACGCTCGGAGACACGTCTTCACGACCTCGGAATGCCGTGTCGGCTACTGGGTCACGATGATGGGCCTCACCCCGAAAACCCGGGATCCGGACGTACGCGCCTGGGTCCACATGAAAGTCGCAATCCACGTCAGGATAAAGAACAAGGCCACGGACGGCCCTTCTCACACCTTGGAGGTTGAAGACCGTGCCGAAACCGAGGAAAGGGCAGCCCGATGCGGCGAGCCCTGCGGAGACGGGGACTGCGTTGCAGCCGCCTACTCCGACGACGACATCCCCTGGTAACGAGCCGGTGCAGGCGAATGCACCCGCTGATCTTCCCGTCAGCGACACGAACGGGACGCACACGGAAGCCCCGCCCGGCAACGGCGGAGGCAAACGGCCCGTCTTCAAGGTCGGGCCCATCACCACCAGCAAGGATAACGCGGTGGCGGCCTACGTGTGGGCGAACGAGGCTACGGCGAACGGGCAGACCTTCACGGTCTACAACGTGACCGTGGACTCCCGCTACCGCGACGCGACGGGCGAGTGGAAGTCCGGGAAGAACTACCGCGGCTCGCAGCTGCACGTCCTCGTGTACTGCCTGCAGCGGTGCTCCGACTGGATCCTCGCCCAGCGGGACCCGGCCCAGGACTGTCCATTCTGAAAAGGGCGATGGCCGAAAGATCGCCGCTCCTGTCCTCGGATGGGAGCAGCCCCCTGCACGCGATGCGGGGGGCCTTTTCTGTGCGACCCCGACACAGCGACGGCCATGCGACGAAGCATCGCGCCCTCCTGGCTACGGCTGGGAGGCTTTTTTCAGGGATCTGACCCTGAAGTTGGCGATATGGGACTCGTGCGGACGGTCTCCTGCGGCCTCCCGGTTGTAAACCGCGACTCGATGCTTGAGGAATGGGCCTTGATCTCGGACACTCAGAAGGGGCTGCTGACTTTCCTTTTCCCCACGCGGGTTGACGAATATGGAGATCTCTCGCCCGTCATCGACTACGCGGATGGTGTTCCACTCCCCCGCAGATAAGCGAACGGCGTACTCCGGCGTGTGAGCGATCGGCCTGTTACCTATCGACGAGGCGACTCTGACCTGCCCGTTGGCGGTGAGGAACAAGACGTGGAGACCATCGGGGATGCTGAAGGGGGCGTTGAGGGAGTGCTGGCCAGCGGTGTGCAGGACGACACTGAGGATCTCCGGAAAGCGTGTGTCACCGGGATGGTCGATCCACCGCCAGTCGAAGCGGACTTCGTAGGGGGCGGAGTAATCCTCATAGGTGACCAGTGACCCGCGGTCGATGAGAATGTAACCGTGTCGATGCACCACAACACCAGGGCGGGCTATCACAACCTTGGTGAAGTGCCGTGGCTCGTTGTCACGTTCCACCGCAGGGAAACGCTGAGGGATAGTCGTCTGTTTGAAATATCCTAAGTAGCTGGCCAATAGAAAACCTACCCCGAGCAGGAGTGGAACAGCGCACAAGGCGACTTTCCCCCAATACCGTCGGGAGTTTGCCCGGAGAGGAGACGGTCCCGCGACGGGCTGAGAAGACGGGAGGGGAAGGCCGATCATTGACCGGAGTGTGTCAAGCCTGAAGGCGACTTCGGCGTCGGCCTTATGCGCCGATTCGATTGCGGCAGCCAGTTCCGGTGACGACTGGCCGCGGAGGTAATCGAGGTAATCCTGCGTCGAGAATTCGTTCATTGCCTTCTCCCGCCTCTCCCCCTGGCTTGCCCCCGACCTTCTTTCACTGAACACCTGTTCCAGCGTGTTGGCCACCTTGTACACGGCAGCGATGAAGTCCTCGACACGGATGAATTCGTTGCGAATCTCGCCAGAATTTTGGTAAGCAATCTCCTGGGCTTCACGCACCTGCTGGAGAAGAAAGGCCCTGTTCCTCTCTTTTGTCTCCTCGTCTCGGCTCATCTCGTAGGAACGAAGCGGCGGCTCAGACCAGGGGAGTCTCATCAGATGAACTCGATAAAGGGCGTAGGCCGTACTGTTGCTTCCTGACACTCTGCCGCCGCAGATTCTTCTGGTGACGCGAGCGAGCCAGTCAACTTCCTCAAGAATGACTGTCCGCGTCGGGACGCCGTGCGCAATGGCGTTGCCCAGGAGGTTTTGCGACGTGGGAGGAAGCCGGTCCAGGGTGCCTCGGTGTCGGTTCATGTACTCCAGCCGGGCAAGGTCATCCACGGACCCAGGACAAAAACCCTTACCGACGTTCTTCTTGCGGACATTTTCAAGAGACCCCATCCAGTAATCAAAGGCCACGCTCACAACGGCGTCCACGGCGAAGTCGTCGTGCCACATCCACCAGGCGTGGAACACAGGGTAATCGCATCAAAAACCCTAAAAAAGCTCCAATAGCTTCTCCAAGTTCTTGTCGTTCCATCCTGTCTGGAGGCGTTTCTTCTCGATGCTGCCCGTAACGGTTTTGTTCTGAA
>JBBRPS010000825.1:0-4215 GCA_038227745.1 Gemmatales bacterium
GCTGGCGGAGTTGATTCGTGAGCGTGCAGGAGCGGCCACGGCCTCACTTGGTGCAGCCGTGCCGGTCTGAGGGCAGGCAAGGGCGGCACGGCCAACGGCTTACCAGGAAAGAATCGTCCACACGCCTCTGGATCGCCGTGCGCGCCGGCAAACTTCCTCGGAACACGCCCGGGGTTATTGAGATGTTACCATCGCACAGTAGAACTAAAGAGAAGCCCCTCCGAAGGGGGCTAGAAGAGAGGCCAGCTGTCCCGCACACTCGCCCTCAAGGGCGGGCCTGCACCGCTGCGCGGCAAGCCCGCTGAAGCGGGCTGGAACACAGGCCCCTGATTTCCCGAGGACCAATCGCCGCGGTCCGTGAGCCGCATGGTGCTGCATCTTCCAGTCCTGCCATATGCAGTTCTGCGGACCGCGGCGAAACGAAGCGGTGAGGAATCATGAGCGCAACCCAACCCTTCACCGTCGAGTCCTTCACCACCGGCGACGGCTACCGCTGCCGCTACCGCCGCTACCGACCGCCCGGCGAGCCGCGCGCCGAGGTCGTGTGCATCCACGGTATCCAGAGCCACGCCGGCTGGTACGAATACTCCTGCACGCGCCTGGCGCAGGCAGGCTTCGCCGTCTCCTTCCTCGACCGCCGCGGCTCAGGCATGAATGAGGAGCAGCGCGGCGACACCCCCGGCTTCCGCCGCCTCCTCGATGACCTGGCCGACTTCCTCAAGCCGCTGCGTCGGCAGACGCAATTGCCGATCTTTCTCGTCGCGATCTCCTGGGGCGGCAAGCTGGCGACGGCCCTGCAGCGGCGACACCCCGGCCTCGTGGACGGCCTGGCCCTCCTCTGCCCCGGCTTCTGTGCGCAGGTCAGGCCGCCGTTCCTGCAGCGCCTGCGCATTGTCTGGTCGCGCCTCGTCGCCCCGCGCCGCCTCTTCTCCATCCCGCTCAACGACCCCGAACTGTTCACCGCCAACCCGCGGTGGCAGCAGTTCGTCCGCGACGATGCGCTGAGCCTACGCCAGGCCACTGCCCGCTTCCTCATCGAGAGCGTCCGCCTCGACGGCTACCTGCGCTTCGTCCGCAAGTACGTCACCGTGCCGGTGCTGCTCATGCTCGCCGGCAAGGACCGCATCATCCACAACGACCGCACGCGCCGGCACGTCCAGCGGCTGGCGTGTACCGACAAGGAAGTCATCGAGTACCCCGAGGCGCACCACACGCTGGAGTTCGAGCCGGAACCGGATCGCTTCATCGACGACCTGTGCGGCTGGCTGGAACGGCACCTGCCGGCCGCGCGCGGCGAGCAGCACGCCGACGAACGGGGGGCCGCCCGATGAGGCGGAGAGGCGCCACCCACATTTGGACGGCAGCAATTCGGTCGCGAAACTTTGCGCCGCCCGTGGGGTTCAATTCCCCTGCGACCGGCGGCCCGTGCAGCGCCCGTCCGGAACGGTATAACCACTCAGGAGAATCGTCCATGTGTCCTTACAAGAGCCTCGGCCTGTTCGCGGCGGTCAGCGCCCTCTCCCTGGGGACGGCGCTAACGTTCGGCGATACCACCACGACCGTCAAGCTCTCCTCCATCGACCCGCATGGGCACCCGAAGCAGTTCACGAAGGGACACAACGCCGCCTACGCGCTGTGGCACGAAAAAGGCAAGGGCTGGCGTCTGCGCACCACGACCCATAGATACGAGAACCATTTCCGGGGCTCCATCACCGTCGAGGGCGGCACCATCGTCCACGCCCACGGCCACATGCTGGAGAAGGAGGGCCGCCTCGCCGACCACTGGCAACTCGGGCCGAACCGGCAGCGGCTCACCTTCAACTTCAAGACCGACAAGGGGATCGACGGCATCAACTTCACGGTGAGCAAGGCGGCCAAGGCGATCCGCTTCAACCTGCACGTCAACGGCAAACACGCGGCGCACCTCATCTACGTCGGCCACACCGGCGGCCACCCCAAACACGACCCGTTCGCGCTGCCGGCGCACCCGCACAAGAAGAAGTGACCGCACCGAGGCGGGGCCGGCGTTCCGGTCGGCCCCGCCTCACCCGTTCAGCCGCGCCCGGCACTCGTCGAGGATCGGCTTGGTCGCGGTGGCGCCGACGCGCGTCACGCCGAGGGCGCGGACCTCCAGCAGTCGCTCGAACGTCCGCACTCCGCCCGCCGCCTTCACCTGCACCTGCGGCGGCGAACAGCGGCGCATCAGCTTCAGGTCCTCATCGGTCGCCCCCGTCGCGCCGTAGCCCGTCGAGGTCTTGACGAAGTCGGCCCCCACTTCGCCGCAGATCCGGCACAGTTGCTCCTTGTGCTCGTCCTGCAGGAAGCAGTTCTCGAAGATCACCTTCACCAGCGCCTTGCCGCGGTGCGCCACCTCGACCACCGCCCGCACGTCCGCCGCCACATAGCGCCAGTCCTTGCCGAGCACCTTGCCGATATTGACGACCATGTCCAGTTCGCGCGCGCCGTCGGCCATGGCCTGCTCGGCCTCGGCGACCTTGATCGCGGTGACGTGACCGCCGTGCGGGAAGCCGACCGTGGTGCCGACCGCGACCGTCGAGCCGGCCAGAAGGCCAGCCGCGAGGCGCACCGCGTAGGGCTTGATGCACACCGAGGCGACGTCGTACGCGCGCGCCAGCCGGCAGCCCTGCTCCAGGTCGGCGTCCGTCAGCGTCTGCTGGAGCAGGGAGTGGTCGATCATCTTGGCGATGTCGGCGCAGGTGAAGTCGGCCATGAAGTCCTCCGGATGGGGGCAGCGAAAGCCCACCCGTTGCAACGGGTGGGCTTTGTCAGGGCGCACTCTGACACCCTATTCGCCCCGCCTTACCGGGGCCAGCGCGGGCGGTTGAACTTTTCTCCCCCGCCCGGTTTGCCAGCCCTGCCGGGTCGCCGGCAAACCCGGCTTGCCCGGCATGGGCGGCCCCGCTATAAGCGGCGCCGACGGCAACCTTTGCCGACGGATTGGCTTCTCCCCCCGTCCGGCGGACGGCGGCCGTTCAGGCCCGGCGAAGTCACGGCCGATGAGAAGAAAAGGGCGGCCTGCGTCATCGCCCGCCGAGACACCGATCGGAAGGAGGACGGCCATGCGACCCGCTCTGATCCTGGGAGGGATGCTCACGTTGCTGACGGCGACCTGGGCCGCGCGCTCGCAGGCGCCGTCGGCCGCGCCGGTGCAGGGCGAGAAGGTCATCACCGTGCCCGAGGTCGAGGTCTACAGCGGACCGTCCACGAAACTCTACGCGACCTGCAAGCTTGCCCGAGGGGCCCGCGTGATCGTCCTACGCCAGAGTGAGAAGGACCCGAACTGGTTGGTCATCAAGCCCCCGGAGGGCCTCTCCTTCAGCTGGATCAATCGGAACTTCGTCCAGATGAACCCGGGGTCGTCGCTCGGTATCGTGGTCACCGATCCCGACGTGAAGGTGCCGGTGAAGGTGGGCAGTTACCTCGACGTGGAGCCGAACGTCGAGGGCGCCAGGCTGGCACGCGGCACGCTGGTCACCCTGCTGAAACCCGACCCGCACTTCGGCCGCCTTGGCGGCGACGGCGCCTGGCTCCCCATCGAGCCGGCGCCCCAGGAGGTGCGCTACCTGCCGGCCATCGCCGTCCAGACCACCGGCGGCATCCAGACCGTCGCCGCCCAGGCGCCGGCGGCGCCGTTGGGGCCGCCGCAGACCGGCACCGGGGACCCCACGGTCCAGCAACTGCTGCAGAACCTCTCGCCCGCCCAGAAGCAGCAACTCATCACGGCACTGGGCGGCGTCCCTGGGGCCGCCCCGCCGGGGCACCCGAACAACGTTGCCTCCGCCCCGGGCTACCCGACGGGCCAGCTCGTCTCGGCCCAGCCTCAGCCCGCCGCGGGGACGGGGCAGAACCAGGCGCTCTACAACAGCAACCCGCCCGGCGCCGCCCCGGCCCCGAGCGCCGCGCCGGCCTGGAGCAAGTGGGGCAAGTTGAGTCGGGCCTCGTTCCAGTTGAGCGGGCAGCAGGCTTATACCCTGCTGGACCCCCAGGGCACCCTGATCCTCTACGCCGTCCCCGAACCGGGCAAGACGCTCGACCCCTACGTCGGCCGGACGGTGGCGCTGTACGGCAGGCCCAGCTACCGCAGCGACGAGTACATGCGCGCCCAGTTCATGACCGTTTCCTACGTGTCACCGCCGCAGTGACACCGGGCTGACAATGTGGGTGTGGAAAAACGCCAGGGGGCCGGGCCGAGGA
>JBBRPS010000826.1:0-4212 GCA_038227745.1 Gemmatales bacterium
CGCGGGCCAGGGGGCCCTCGGGGATGAGTACGACCGCCTTGCAGCCGGCCAGGTGCGGCGCGATCTTTTCCCAGACGAGTGCCCGCAGAGTGCCGTCCTGGCCGTCGTCGGCGGTGGGCTGTCCGGCCGGACGGCGGGCCGGGGCACGCAGCTCCTCGCCTAGCAGTTCCTCACGCCAGGAGGTCACAGCGGAATCGATGGGCTCCGCCTCCCCGAGATGGATGAACGCGACCGCATAGCCCGGTGCTGCCGCCGTCCTGCGCAGGACAAACGCCCCGTAGCCGCCGGTGAGGCGCAAGGGCAACGGAATCGCCGTCAGCTCCACCACCGCGACGTCCGGCGGGAGGACGGCCGCCAGACGGGTAAAGTCGGCCTCCTCCATCTGCAGCTGGCGCCGGAATGCTTCGCTGTGCTTGCCCAGTTCCCGCTCCAGCTCCTCTTTGCGGAGGGTCAACGCCGTGAGTTGCTTCTGGCGGGCAGCACCCTGGCCGGGCGCCACGGGAGAGAGCGCCAGCCGAGCCAGTTCCGTGCGGACGGCGCTCAGTCGCTCGAGGGCGGCGCGACCGTCCGGCGACTTCACCGCGAGTTGTTGGCGCGCCGCGAGGGTACGGCTGACGAGGGCGCGCGTCTCCCAGACCGTCCGATACGCCTCGGCGGCCGGTGTGTCGGGCACACGGTAGAGCGCCCACCGCAGGATCAGGTTGCGCTGGCTGTTGCTGCTCGCCAGGTATTCGAGTGCTTCTGTCTCCGACAGGAAAGGGAGTTGCTGGGCCGCCAGCCGCAGTTGCAGAGCGAGGGCCTTACGGTACTCCCCGAGCGCTTCCCGGTTTTTGCCCTGCCCTACCAAGACAGTGGCCGAGAGGATGAGGTAGGTCCCCTCAACCTTGTCGATGGAGCCGCCGACTTGCTCGAACAACTGCCGGCCTGCGGTGAGGCAGCTCCGGGCCTCTTCATATTTCGCTTGCTGGATGTAAAGGCCCGCGAGGCCGTGCCAGGAATCCACCCGCTGCGGCCCAGGCCCGACCCCCTTGCGCAACAGTGTCCGGGCCGCGTTCGCATGGGTCCGCGCCCTCCCGTGGTTCTGCAACTTCGTCAGCCGCAACGCGAGCTCGATGTGCAGATCGGTCAGTTCCACTCGTTCCGGCCCCTTCTCAAGGATCGCCAGCGCCTCCTCTCCGCGAGCGCAAGCCTCCTTGTCAGCGCCCTTCGCGGCCAGTCCTGCCATGACATGCCTCAGCGCGGCCGCGATCCTCGCGTCCGCCGGAGAGAGCACTTTCCGGCGGATTGCCAAAGCCTTCTCGTAGTGTTCGAGACTCTTCTCGTAGTATTGTGGCTCCTCGCGCGCGACGGCCATCTTGCGGAACGTTGCTCCCATCCCTTCCAGTATGTCGGCCACGGGCAAAGACTCCTCCCCAAGGGCTCTCGCGTAGATCGCCAGTGCCCTGTCATGAAAAGCCAGCGCCCCAGCCAGATCACTCGTGTCGCGAACCCTGGCCCAGACATCAAGCCAGTGGGCGGTGCCCGGGTGGTCCTCTCCGTATACCTCCTTCGCCAGGCGGATCGCCCGATCCAGGTAGACAAAGGAACCCGCGCGGTCGCGCTGGCCCAGGCCCTGGCCAATGCCTCCAAGGGCGGTAATGGTCCACGGATGGCGCTCGCCCAGCAGCGCCTTGGCATATTCCCATTTCCGCCTGGCGGCGGCGTCCGCCTCGGCATAGCGTCGGGCGTCTCTCAGTTCAATGACCTTCAGCCCGAGATCGGTCAGCTCCGTGAGTTTCTTTTTCTGTTCGGCCGCCAGCGGCGACGGCGGTGCCGCGGCTCGCACCCGGATGCCGCGGAGTGTAACCTGCCCCTTCTTCCCCTGCTGCACCATGAAGGCGACCGGCACGCAAAACTCGTGGATGGACGGGACATAGCCGACCGCGACCGTTTTCTCCCCGAACCACACTTCGACGAGGCTGTAGTGATAGCGCACCTTCCACACCCCCGAACCGGGGGGGGCAACCAGAGAGAAGCGCCGGACGGGGCGGCGGATAAATTTGTTTCCCTCCGCCGTGCAGCTGTGCTCAATGCGGACCTCGCCGGGCGACCCTCCCTTCCCGGCCCGCCTGATGAGCACGATGTGCAGCCAGTGACCGTAACCCATCACGAGATCGAACCCGGTCGAACTGTCCTCTCCCTCCCCGACTGGGGGGAAGCTCAGCGTGATCGCCAGCTCCGCGGGGGAACCCATGCGGAGGTCGCGCAGGATGGAAGCCCCGGCCCCCAGGCGCAACTCCCCTTTCCCCCAGGTGACTCGGCCTACTGGAGCGTACCTGGCCCGGGTGTCGGTTTCAAACATATCGGCCAGGTTCACCGCGTCGGGATGCGGCCTCTTTGGGACGCCCGCCGCGGCGCGCGGGAAAATGCAGACGGCAACCACACCGGTGAGGAGGAAAAGGCGCATGTGCATGAGACGGCCCCTGGGGCTTGCGGGACTGCCGCGGCCGGGCTATCTTGCCCTGGCCGCGGCAGTCCCGACAAAATCGAACGTGCGGCTCCAAGGATTCCAGATTGCCGGGGCATTCTACCCTCCCCGGCCCCCGGGGGAAAGACAATGAATTCACTGCTTTTGGTCGGCCTTCTCCTGTCCCGGCTCCAGGCCCCTGATGCCCCCGTCGCGATAGTCGCTCGGGTCGAGGGTGCCGTGACGCTCCTGCGCGGAGGCGGCGAGGCGCGCAAGGTGGTCGTCGGGGAGAGTGTCCGCTCGGGCGACCGGCTCAGCGCCCCGGGCGGGGCCAGTGCCACCCTTTTCTTCTTCCCCAGCGGCCCCCGCGAGCGTTTGCTGCCGGGCAAAACGGCAACTGTCCAGCGAGGCGGCTGTACTCCCGGCACCGCCGTGAAGCGGTCTGAGGTCCCTGTCCCCAACGCCCAGGACTTGCGCGGCCTCCCGAGCCTGGGCGGGACCGGCAAGGCGGCGGGCACCGTCTTCCGCGACCCCCTCCTACCCGAGGGAACTCTCCCGGCCGTGACACCGATGTACGGCACGCGCATCACGAGCGACAAGCCGCGGCTGAGCTGGCAGCCCCTGAGGGGGGCGACCGGTTACCGCGTGCAACTCCTTGGCAGCGAGCGGCGAGTCCTCTGGGCGCACGACACACGCGCGCCATCCCTCCTGTTTCCGGCGAAGGAGAAGGCGCTGCGGCCGGGCACCAGTTACGAGTGGACCGTCACCGCGATCCTCCCCGGCGGTAAGACCAAGGCGCTTGCCGAGAGCAAATTCCTCGTCGCGAACGCGGGCCAGCGGAAGAACCTCGCCACCCTGGAGCCCCTTCGCGACAGCAAGGACCCCGCCGATCTGCTCCTGGCAGCAGCGGGTTACCAGGCGGCTCGCGCCTTCGAGGAAGCGCTCCAGGTTTATGAGCGGTTGGCGCGGCTGTCTCCAAACGAGCCGCTGTTCCAGGCGGCACTGGCGGACTACTACGAGCGGGCTGGGCGCACCGAGGATGCGGCGCAGGCCCTGGAGCGGGCGAAGAAACTCGGCTACACGATGCCGGCGAAGTGAGGAAGGTATAAGGCGATCGCGCCAAATGCCGGGCAGGAGTTCCACCTGCTGAAGACCGACGCCCTTGCACGGCGCACAAGGGGAGCCATCTTTGGGTTGATGGAAAACGCGCCTCACGTCTCAACGACGGCGGTCTTCAGCCCCACCCAGTGGCCCTCATTCGTCTTGCCGATTATGTAAACCTCCTTTTCGGTCCCTGGTGTTCTGCAACCTTTGCGAGCCTTCTTTCAGATCTACAAGGCGGAGCCGCGCAGCTACCGCGACCTGCCCGTCCGACTGGCGGAGTTCGGCACCGTCTACCGCTTCGAGCAGACCGGCGAGCTGTCCGGCATGACGCGCGTCCGCGGCTTCACCCAGGACGACGCCCACCTGTTCGTCACCCCCGAGCAGATCGAGGCCGAGATTGGCGTCAATATCGATCTCGTATTGTTCGTGCTGTCGAGTTTGGGGCTGAACGACTACCGGGTGCGGATCGGCCTGCGCGACCCGGCGAGCGACAAGTACGTGGGCGAGCCGGCTGACTGGGACAGGGCCGAGGCGACGCTGATTGGGGTGGTGAAGTCGCGCGGCATGAACTACACCGCGGAGAAGGGCGAGGCGGCGTTCTACGGGCCCAAGATCGACTTCGTGGTGCGCGACTGCATCGGCCGCGAGTGGCAGCTCGGCAC
>JBBRPS010000827.1:0-4201 GCA_038227745.1 Gemmatales bacterium
CGGCCTGGGGCGATGGCGCTTGGCATTCCACTGGATGATAAACGATGGCGCGCGGCGACACAAAGGGAAGCTCGCCGGAGAACTCCTGTGCTGGCGTCTGCTCGGCAGTCAAGTTGAAGCTCCGCGTTCCCCAGCCTGGGGTTTTTCGCTTTTTTTCGCTTCCCGGCAGGGAAAGGAATGCACGGGGAATGGAGACAGTCCTCTTTTCCTCTTCTTGGGAGAGGAAAAGAGGACTGTCTCCGTCTGCTCGCGCGTTCGTTTACAGGCTTCCGGGGGGACGCATTTCACCAGATTTCAGAAGTTTCTAAAATCGCTTGAAATGAAATGCGTCCCCTTATTGCCCCCCTGTCCGCGCTGTCGTTCCGCGCTGTCTCGACGGCCTCCGGCAGGCACCAGGACGAGCCGCGATGGACAACAGCAGCGATGGTGCGGTAGAATAGTTCCATGTCAGCCGCAGACCAGGCGTCGCACGAGCATCAGGTTTGGCATCACCAACGCGCAGGAGCAGAACCCAGATGCCGAGATCAGGCAGCTGACCACAGCGATGAACGGGCTCTTTGCAGCGACGCGGTACGCGGAGGCAGCGCGCATCGCCTTGTCGATCACCGCACTGAGCAAGGACGAACTGCGCGCGACCTTCGAGCGCCATGGTGTCACCATCCTGCACTTCGACCATGAGGCCTTCGGCATCTACAGGGTCATCGAGCCCAGTTACGATCTCCGCGTTGAGGGACGCCAGCCGTACTCGCAGCGGCGATGGAATTCGGCAAACGCCACGCGCAGCAAGCAGTCCTCATCGCGCACAAGCTCCCCGAAGGGGAAACAGATCCTGCCGAACGCCTGGGCCTGACGATCGTCCTGAACACCACCATGACCATCGAGGAAGCCGTCGAAATCGTGGCAACGGTGCGGGATTGCGGCTTCCAGGGCGCGACGTTCGTCCCGAAGCGCGCCGGCGAAGTGGCCCTCTACCACACCGACGACTTGGGGATGACGAGAGAGCAGTTCGAGGCGGCAGGAAGACAGGTCGCGGGAGTACTCCTCGTGGACTACCCCCAGTTGCGGATGGACGTGCGGAAATTCATCATTCAGATGCCAACGCTATGAACACGCCACGCACCATTGACGACGTCATGCGGGACATGAACGCCTGGGCCAGGGCCGCGGGGATCGCCCTCGACCGGGATCCCTGGTCCATCCCGCCAGCCGAGGGCTCGCTTCTCGACATCCCCCCGACGCCCGAGGCCGCAGCGCGGATCGCTCACCTCCGGGCACGCAGGCTAGCGCGAGCGGAGGCTGTGCAGCGTGCCTCCGCATCGGTGCGGGAAGCAGAAGACAAGGCGCGAACGGACATCCGGGACCAATGCCTGAATGTGGCCCCGGGAGAAGAGCGGATCCACCTTGCGGCCACTGCGGAGCCAAAGGAGGAAGTGCCTTCTTGAGACGTGGCCTGCCGTGCGTCTCCCTTTTCGGAGTTCATCACGATGCGGGCTGGCAGCATAAAGAGGATGCAACTGATTTCCCGAGTCCAATACTCAGGAAATCAGTTGCGTCCCCTTTATGTTCCCTTTTCCTCTCCTTGGGAGAGGAAAAGATGATTGTCACCGTCTGCGCTCGCGTTCGTTTACAGGCTTCCTGGGGGACGCATTTCACCAGATTTCAGAAGTTTCTAAAATCGCTTGAAATGAAATGCGTCCCCTTATTGCCCCGGACGAAGGGGAAGCGGGACAGGCACCTTTTCCCCTACCAAATACAGAAAAAAGTGCCCGGCCCCCTTTCCGGCTCGCCTGCGGAGCCTCCAGCGCCAGGGGTATCCTTGAACGCGCAGGAAAGGTCAACTATTGACACCTAGATGTCGATAGATTTCGATAATTCTATTGACACCTAGCCTGCCATAGAGTACAATACGAAGAGGATGGGACGAGAAGGCTTCGTGGGGCAGGCCATCAATCGGTTATAAGCGATGGTACAGAAGAAGCGGCCGAAGGATCCGGGGAAGCAGCCACGCACCCTCAATAGCGACAGCCGAGCTGACGCCGGTGCTGGAAAAGCACCGCCCCCCACCACTGAGGGAGGGCAATCGGTTCGGCAATGGACCGAAGAGATGGCGCGACACTTCCGCGAGCAATTTGCCTCGACCCTCACTCGGCTGCATGAGGAGACCGATCTGACTGTCTACGCCCTGGCGCAGCGGGCGGGCGTGGCACGCCAGTTCTTGGCGGAACTTGAACGAGGCGCGAAGTTACCGAGTTGGGAGACGGTCTGCCGCCTTGCTGACGCTCTCGGTGTGGGGATCGAGCGCTTTCGACGCGAACCTGGTCCCCTGCCTCGCATCCCTCGATCTGCCCACGCCCGAAGAAACGCGCCTCGCAAGCGGACGATTCCACGATGCCTTTCACATAAGGAGTCCAACATGGCCGACTACATCTACTTGTGGACGCGCAAAGAGTACGAAACCCATAGGGCGAGCGGTAATGCCACCCTATTCTGTGCCGGCAGCAACCAGTTCCGGAACCGAGGGGTGAAGGAAGGGGACAGCCTCTACATTGTGGCCTGCTTTGGCGGTGACCTTTACCTCATCGGTCGGCTTGACATCGAAACCCTGTGTTCCGCCATGGAGGCCAACGTGGTTTCTGGCGACGACTTCGACTTCTCTTGGGCCGCGGATTGGGCCTTCACCCATCCAGACGATGAGATGCCGATGCAGTTCGGGCTCGTTGTCCCGATTAACGAAGTGCGACAGATTCGCTTTGAGGGTGACCGGCCGCCGGTGTTCCAAGATGGTGCCGATGCGACCCTCCCCGATCCGCAATCCTTCCGCGGTGTCCGTCGGATCACACCAGAAAGCGCCGTCGCTCTTGACCGGCTATTGCCGTGCAATGTCTGATCGCCGATGACGGAAAGGGGTCGCCGAAATTGGTATAAATTGGGCGGCAATTAGAGAAATAGCCGATTTTCGATTTTCCCGGAGGAGGTACTCATGGCTGACTTTAGAGTTTTCTGGAGAGATTTTGTGCGCGAAACCCGGCTTGGCATCTGGCCCTGTCTCGGCTGGCGAACGAATGCGGAACGGCTCGGGAGTTCTTCTCCAGGAGATCGTGTTTGGATTTTCACGGACGGGGCGAGATGCCAAATGGAGAATGACAACGCCGGTTATCTCGTCGAGATACTTACCGTTGCAAGGGTGGTAGATGAGGGTTCCGACGAAGGTCGCCGCTATCTGGTCGAAGGGAAGCCGAAGCGCTGTCTCATGGTAGACCCGCCGTTACTCGTCGATGAGATTGTACGACCTCCTGAGCGTGATAGAAGCGTGCCGATCGGCACGTTTTTGCAAGGGGCGCGATGCCTCTCGGAGGACAAGTTAGACCAGTTGATGAGGCTGATTCGACACGAACGCCCAGGCCTGTGGAAACAACTGGGGCGATGCCACCGCACCTAGTCCTTAAACGAGCGAAGAATCGCTGTGTCAGCCATATGTCAATGTCATAAAGCCTGAAAGCGGAAGGGCTTCCAGCGAAGCGTTGGCTTTGCATTGTTTCACTCGAAAACGTGTTCAATGCACGCCTGTAAACCGCCTCAAGTTCTTGCTCGGCAGGAAGTTGCGGCAATCACCCTCCGATTCTTCGCTTGTTTAAGGCCTAGTTGTCACCTCCCCTCTGCCGCAACCCTCCGGTGCTGCTCCGGTAGTCGCCAGCGCATTCAGGACTTCCTTCAAGCCGCACAAGCCAGGAGACAGTATCACCAACTCCATCGGCACCAAGAAAAGGGGACATGCAAGATTTCTCATGCATCAGAAACCTTACATGTCCTGTTCCATGAGAGGCGATTACGTCCAAGGCGGTACCCCTGTTACTCGGCCGCTCCCTTTGCTGGACCCGGATTGCCGCTCTCGCCCCCGCCCTTCGTGGGCGCGACGAGAGAGGCTAGTGACGCTTTACGCAAGTACCTTTGTTTATTTGCTTTACGGGGAAAGTCGCTCCCGCCGGCCTCGGCCGGGGATGCAGATAGGGGGCGATGGACAACCGGACAGCACCGGGACCAACTCGGTCCTTCCTCTTCCCAGAAACATTCTGCCGGGAAAGCGCCTGCCCTATAATAGAGGCAGGTCACGACCAGCCTCCGCCGTAGGGGCGGTGGATGGCCCAGCCGACTCTGCCGACCGGCGGCAGGCCCCACGGTCCGTGCCGGTGAGACGAGAGCC
>JBBRPS010000828.1:0-4197 GCA_038227745.1 Gemmatales bacterium
CCGGGGGTTATTGGGTGGGCGTGGGGCGCGGGGTTCCCCCGCGGGGGCCGAACCCGGGGGGGGGTGCCGCCGCGCCGCTCGCCAGCCCTGACTTTGGCCGCCTGAGCCCTGATAGTGGGGTTCCTCGCGGCGAGCACGGGCTGACGCCCGGCGTACCAGCCAACCGCTCCTCATCTACCGCTTCACGTTCGACAGGTGCTCGAGCGCCAGCATCAAGGCGTGGGTGCCCTTGCGGCCGAAGCCCTGCGCCTGCACCGCCAGGTACAGCTGGTTCGCCAGGGCCAGGCCGGGCAGCGACAGGTTCATGCGCTTCGCCTCGTCCAGCGCGATGCCCATGTCCTTGATGAAGTGCTCGACGAAGAAGCCCGGCTCGAAGTTGCGGTCGATGATGCGCGGGCCGAGGTTGTTGAGCGACCAGCTGGCTGCCGCCCCGCCGCCGACCGACTGCAGCACCGTCTTGAGGTCCAGTCCCGCCTTGTAGCCGTACAGCAGCGCCTCGCACACCCCGATCATGTTCGTCGCGATCAGGATCTGATTCACCATCTTCGTATGCTGGCCCGCGCCCGGCGTCCCCTGGTGGACGATCGTCTTGCCCATGCACTCCAGCAGCGGCCGCACCGCCTCGACCGCGTCGGCCTCGCCGCCCACCATGATCGACAGCGCCGCGTTCTTCGCCCCCACGTCGCCGCCCGAGACGGGCGCGTCCACGCTCGCCACCCCCTTCGCCTTCGCCGCCTCGTGGATCTCCCGCGCCAGCGACGGCTCGCTCGTCGTCATATCGACCAGGATCGCGCCCGGCTTGCTCGCCGACAGCGCCCCCTCGCGGCCGAGGAAGACCTCGCGCACGTCGCGCGGGAAGCCGACGATCGCGAAGACCACGTCGGACTTCTCCGCCACCTTCTGCGGCGTGTCCGCCCAGGCCGCCCCGGCGTCCAGCAGCGGCTTCGCCCGGTCCTTCGTGCGGTTGTAGACGGTCGCCTTGCAGCCCTTGTCCATCAGGTGCTGACACATCCAGCGACCCATGACGCCGGTGCCGATCCAGCCGACCCGCGTCTTGCCCGGTTCTGCCTTGGTGAGTGCCATAGAGGTCCCTCGGGGTCTGCGTTGAGGTTGTAACCGCGGCCTATCCTAGCGGCCGCGGTGAGGCCCGGCAAACCCCGCGGCGGGCCCCTCCCTCCTCGGCGCCGTCCGCGGGCGGCATTTTCCCCATGACCCGTCCTCCCGGTCGCGCCTTGCCTCCCGCCCGCGACTTCATTTAGAATTCATCAGGCACACACGTGTTCCACACCGGTGCTCCGCGCCATGAAGATACCGAAACTCCGCTCTCCGATCGTGCTGGTTCACGGGTTCTTCGGCTTCGAGCGCCTCCGCATCGCCGGCTGGACCCTCGCCACCTATTTCCCCGGCATCCCGGAGCTGCTGCGAACCGCGGGGAACCGCGTCCTGGTCCCGGCCCTGACGGCAACGGCCGGCGTGGCCGACCGCGCCACCCAGCTGAAGGCGTTCCTCGACCGCGAATCCCCTGGTGAGCCAGTCCACCTCATCGCCCACAGCATGGGCGGCCTCGACGCCCGCTACATGATCTCCCGCCTCGGGATGGCCCCCCGCGTCCTGACCCTGACGACCCTCGGCACGCCCCACCGCGGCACCGCCTTCGCCGACTGGGGCATCGTGCGGCTCGAACGGCTGCTCAAGCCCGTCCTGAGCCTGTTCCGCGTCCCGACCCAGGGGTTCTACGACCTGACGACCGCCCGCTGCCGTGTCTTCAACCGCGAGGTCGCCGACGCCCCCGGCGTCCGCTATTTCTCCGTCGCCGGGCAGCACGAGGGGGGGCTCCTCAACCCCGAGTGGTACCTCCCGCGTGCCATCGTCGAGAAGGCCGAGGGACCCAGTGACGGCGTGGTGTCGATGGCCTCGGCGACGTACGGCGAGGCCACCGACATCTGGGACGGGGACCACCTGAGCCTGGTGAACTGGTTCAACCCGTTCGGGCGCAACCGCGGGCTGTGGCGCGACCCCCTGCCGCGCTACGGGCCGCTCGTGCGGCGCCTGGCCGACGCGGGCTTTTAACTCGCTCCCTGGCCGGCGGCGCGGATTTGGCTTGCCGTTTGGCGACTGAAGGAAATCGCCCGTTTTCCGTCCCCCTCCCCCAGCCGACGCCCGTCCCCCGCTCCCACCCCTCATCCCCGTCAGCCATTTCCACGGGTTTTGACAGCTTTACCAGGGCTGTGCTTATCCCCGGCCCTCCGCATTCCGATGAAAATTGGTACGCCGGGTTCGCGCGCCACGACCGGCGGCCCCGCCTCGACGGGGCGAACAGCGGGACCAGGGAAGGTCCTCTCGGGCGCTCCGGAACCTTTAATTCCCAGGACTATCCCGATGAGAAACGGACTTCTAAGCTCGCTCATTGTGCTACTGGGCGGCACCTCCTTCGCAAGCGCCCAGGGGTACCCCGTTTACTACCCCCCGGTCTACCCGGCGCAGGCGTGGTACCCCGCGCCGCAGCCGTACGCCTACGGCTACGCTCCCGCGTTCCCCGCCTATCACGCCCCGCGCGCCCCGGCCTGGCCGGTCGCCTACCAGGCCCCGGCCGGCCCGATGCCGATGCCCATGCCGATGTACGGGGCGCCGGGGGCGGGCTGGGCGGGGGTGGCCATGCAGCCGCAACCGTCCTATCCGCAACTGCCGCCGCCGTTCCCGCTGGCGCCGGGCGCAGGCGCCCCCTCGGCTCCGCCTGCCGCTCCCGCTGCCCCGGCGCCCGCCGCGGCGCCGCCCGGGAAGGCCTCGGTGCCTCCCGGCGAGCCTATCCCCGCGCCGCTCGACGATACGCCACGCGAGCCGATGGTTTCCCCATACCCCTCGTCGTCGCCACCGGCCCCCAGGATGCACGCCGAGCCCGCCCCCAGCCCCGGCACGCCCCTGGTCTGCGAGGAGGAGGTGGCCCCCGAGGCACCGGCGGCCCCCCTCAGCCATGAACTGCACCCGCCGCACCACGGGCCGCGCGGCTATCGCGTTTACGGCGACGCGGACTACCTTTTCTGGATCATCCGCGAGCGCTCCTCCCCGATCCTCCTCTCGACCGGGATCCTCGGCGGGGCCGGGGGTACGCCGGTCCTGCCCAATCTAAGCTTCGACAACCAGCAGCGCCAGGGGACGCGGGCGACCGTCGGCACCTGGCTGACGGGCGTGCAGACGGTCGGCGTGGAGGTGAGCGGCTTCTGGCTGCAGCAGCGCACGCCGCAGTTCATCACCGCCGCCCCGGTCCTGGCCCGCCCCTTCAATGACGCCTCGGTGAACTCGGAGAACGCCGTCTTTCTGGGGGCGCCCGGGGTGCAGTCGGGCGCGGCGCAGGTCACCGCCCTGAGCCGCCTGTGGGGCGCCGAGTCGAACTTGCGCTTCGAGCTGGCCCGCGGCTGCCTCTGCCATGTGGACCTCCTCGGCGGCTTCCGCTACCTCCAGATGGAGGACGCCCTGGCCATCGACGACCGGACGACCTTCGACCCCGCCCTCGCGGGCCTCGGCGGCACGACGGTCGCCTCTTCGGATCGCTTCACGACGCGCAATTACTTCTACGGCGGGCAGATCGGCGCCGAGGCCGAGCTCCACTACGGCCGCTTCTTCCTCGATACCTACGCCAAGGTGGCCCTTGGTTCGATCCGCGAAGTGATCAACATCAACGGCACGACGGTCCTGACCAGCGCCGCCGGCCTGACCACCGCCATCCCAGGCGGCCTGCTGGCGCTGCCGAGCAACAGCGGGCACAACGTCCGCTACACCTTCGCCGCGATCCCGGAGGCCGGCGTCAACCTGGGCATGCAGCTGACGAGCCACCTGCGGGCCCGCTTCGGCTACACGTTCCTGTACGTCAGTAACGTGGTGCGCGCCGGCGACCAGATCGACCGCACGCTCAACCCGACGGCCCGTCCGCCGGTCTTCGGGCCGGGCGCCGCCCAGGTCGGCCCGACGCGGCCGCTGTTCGCCTTCCAGGAAGCGGACTTCTGGGCCCAGGGCCTGAACGTCGGGCTGGAGTTCCGGTATTGAGCCTGTCCCGTCGGCCCCCCCGAGGTTCCGGTGAACTGCCTGGAACCTCGGGGGGGCCGCCCGGTACCCCCCGTCTTTTTCACATCATTTCAGAGCGCTGTTCGCTGCTACTGAGTCCAGCCCCGACAATGTCTCCCTTCGTTTAGCCGCGGTTCG
>JBBRPS010000829.1:0-4194 GCA_038227745.1 Gemmatales bacterium
AACCAGGGTAACACTTTGCGGCGCAGCGGACGGAGCGTTGCCGGCGGCAAGGTATTCTAGGACATAAACTTACGGCGCCAATCGGCACGGGCGTACACCGACGAAAGTGTTACCCTGACGCCCCGCAATCTGAACCATGCCGGTTTTCGACCTCGCTGAGGATTACGCGGACGGGCTGATTCCAGCTCAGACGCTCGCGACGGTCAGTGAAGCGGCAGACGCTCTCCAGCTTTCGCTCTACAACCCCGAGACGGCGGGCAATAACAGCCTGTCGCGCATGCGTCGAGTTGCGGCCATGTCTGCAATGACAGCGGCGGCGCTCGTGCTGCCTTCGGAGCCAGTGGAGGACAAGACAACGGACTTTAGTAGCGCGTTCTGGTGGGCTCATGAAATTGTGATGTTTCGGGTAGAAGAACAGTTCCACCCCAACAGGTCCAAGGAGGAGTTTAGGCATCAGTGTCTTCTCGTCCGCGACATCTTCGGCAACCCCTTCCGACCAGTGCCGGTCGCGCATAGCTGGCTGGCGTGGAACAACGGGGCGATCGTGCAGCTGGCGAAAGCGATCTACGACGGTCGCCGGTTCGAGGACATGCCTGTACTGGCGAAAGCGCTGGAATCCGCGGGCTGCAAAGACGCGGAGATTCTCGGTCACTGCCGCGGGCCGGGCCCACACGCACGCGGGTGCTGGCTTATTGACCTGCTGTTGGGAAAGAACTGATCGGAGGACATTGTATGCAGAAGTGCTACTACTGCGGCTGCCGGTACGACCACGAAGAACGCCACAAGTGCCCGCACTGTGGCAAGGGGAAGCCCCGCGGCCCGGACGAACCGCTCACCGAGGCGGAGTTGTAGCGTGCCACTCGGGAGTACGAGGCACAGGGTCTGTCGAACGCGCGTGCTCTCGCCGAGATCTTCGGTCCCCCGCAAGCGGGACGAGCGTGACTGATGTTCCGCCCGCCCCCTCCTGAGGAGAGGGCGGGCCTTTTCTGGGAGCGTAACGATGTCGGAAGTGGACAAAGAAAACTGTCTGTCGATCGGGGGGTCGGCACTCGGGTGCGGGCTTGCCGCGTGGGGGCTGCTGGCGTTTTCCCAGAGCAACGCTGCTGCGTCGATCGGTGCAGGCTGGATCGCGCTGTGGTTCGGCAGGTTCTTGCTGGTCGTTGCCGCCGTTTGTTTTTGCATCTTCGTGGTCTGGGGGATTTGCCTGCTCGTTGACTATTACGACCGGCTCAACAAGGAATTGCAGCGAAAGGAAGAGCAGGAACGGTTTCGCAGGGAAAGTAATGCAGCACTTGAATGGCATCTCCAGCAAAATGCAGCGCGGCATTACGCCGACCGCCAGGCGGAGGAGTCGCGACAGCAAGTTGCACACCGGATGCAGGCCGCCCGTCTCGCCGAAGAGCAGCGTGCGAGGGACGAAATCCGGCGGATGGTGCTGGCCCTCTACGACGCGCACGCGGAGGTCGCCAACAAGTACCTTCCCCGCTCGCTTTTCCTGCTACAGATGCGGGACAGGTGGACGGACAACAAGACCCCGGACGACTTCTGGTGCCTCTTCAGCCAGATGAAGTCCTGCATCGAATCCTGGGAGAAGATCGAATCGGAGAAGAAACCCAAGACGAAGGAGAACGACATCATCCTTCGCGCCAACCCCTTTGACGGAGACACCGAATGAACGACTGGAAAATCCTGCTCGGGAACATCCTGGGCACCGGCCAGAAGCTGAAGGTCGCGTGGGATCAGCTCGTGGTCCACACCTTGATTCTTGGAGGAAGCGGATCGGGAAAATCCAAGATGCTTGAGTGGATCATGCGGCAACTCATGCTGCTCAAGATCGGCTTCCTCTTCATCGACCCGCACGGCGACACTGCGAAGAACCTAGGCGCGTTCGCGGTCGCCCAGAAATCGGCCCACAACGACGACGAGATGTGGCGGCGCACGCACTATCTGACCGTCGGCCCAGAACTCGCCTTCGCGCTCGACCCTTTCGCCCACCTGCCGAAACGCCGTGAGGTGTCGGAGGCGAAATATTACGCCCGCCTGGACACCGCCGTGCAACTCACCGCGCGCGCCATCCTCCGCCGCTTTGGCAATGCCGAGTTCGAGATGATGAACCGGATGCTGCGGTGGATGGAGAACATGCTGTACTTCTGCGGCACGTCTTTCGACGACAACAACACGCATCACGGCCTCGACAAGATGCTGATCGCCCTGAATCCGCAGCACTACGATTTCGAGGGCCTGTTCGGACAGGTGGCCCCCTTCCTCCCGGATTACGTGCTGCACGACTATCTGCGCCTGATCGCCACGAAACGCCCGCAGGATCAGGAGCGGTGGACGGAGAGTTGCTTTAATAACCTGCGGCGGCTTTGCAACTTCATCCTGCAAGCGGTCTTCTCGCAGCGCGCATCGTCGATCAGCATGAAGGGATTCGTCCGGGAGAGCGCACACGTCATCGCTGACCTGAGCCAGACGGGCGAGACGGGGAAGATGCAGAGCTTCATGCTCGGCGGCCTGCTGATCCAGGATTTGATCGGTGTGAAGTTCGCGGAGAGCGACATCCCCCCGAGCCAGCGAAAGCCGTTCGTCCTCATCATCGACGAGCTGGGACAATTCCTCGGGGAGGACTTGAAGGACGTCGCGGAGGGTGGTCGCAAATTTAACCTGCCGATCATCGGTGCGGCACAAAATCTCGCCACGCTCATCAAGGGCGACCTGGACCTTGCCCCGACCTTCCTCGGCATCTTCCAAACCATAGCGACGTTCCAACAGACGTATCGCCCCGACAAGGAAATCCTCGCCGACCGGATCGCCACGGGGGACATCGACAGCACACGATTGATGGTCGAAGTGCAGCGGCAGCGTGGGTGGCAGGAGCGCACGTCGCTCGACGTGAGCTACAGCGCGACGGACGGCAACAGCTGGTCGGAGGGCGAGAAGACCTCTCAGAGCGTCGGCACGAACGAGTCGATCCGCAAGATGGAATCGCTGGCGAAGGGCTACTCCGAGGCCCTGGCGAACTCGCACACGACGAACACGACGAAGACGGAGGGAGAGGCGGAGGGCGGCTCGCGCGGCAAGACTACGGACAAGCAGCTCGTCCTCCGCGATGAGCAGGTGCAGCGGCGCATCCCCAAGGAGAGCAATTCAGAGGTCGCAACTCACCAGAAAACGGAAACGAATGCGACCGGCGAGGCGAACGGCACCGTTCACACCAAGACCGAGCAGAAGTCCGTGACGAACGCGCTGACGCTCGGCGAGGGCAGTTCCCGGAGTCAGGAGAGCGGCCACACGTCCCAGAACGGCGGCTCCACGGCGTTCGGTAGGACGATCTCCATCCGTAAGACCCTTTTGCCCCACATCGTGTCGCAGATGGAGTGGCAGGGCCTCTACGTCAACGGCACGGCCGCCGAGCAGTACGAGAAGGTCATGCAGACGATCCACTGCCTGAGCGTCGCCGAGGCTCTGGTGAGCGTGCGGGGCCTGCGGAACTCGTTCCACATCAAGGTGCCGACGGTGCGGGAGTGGTACGACGAAGACGGCAAGTGGCTCGCGGTGAAGGCCCTCATCGCCCAGCTCAAGAAGATTCGCCCGTACTACTTCAACCCCTCGGAACTGCCGCCGGCGATTGCGGCCGCCAAGCCCCTCCTCATCGCCGCCGAGGCGCTTCTGATCGAAGCCCCGGCGAATCGCCTCACGGTCGTGGAGAGCAATGGCCACGCGCTGAAAAAGGGACACGCCAAGGAGGCGAACGGGCATGTGAACGGCAAGCCGCCCCCAAAAAATCCGTTCGGGCGCTGAGAAATACCCTTGACGTCAGCGAACCGCGCTGTTCTATTGAGGGTGTCCTTCTCCTCGGAGATGCGACCAGCTCTGCTTGCCTGACTGACGCTGGAGCCTGCGGCTCCTGACGGCAGTCCGGTCAACCGGGGCCGACCCGACACCCTCGGGATTTTTCTCTGAGCCGAGTTCCCCCTTTCTCGGGAACTTCGGCTCGCTTTTTTTCTCGGGGGTGACGCCATGACGCCGAAACAGCTCTTCGTTCTCCAACTTCTCCGCCGCTACTTCTACCTGCGCGTCGCCCAGATCGTCCGCGCGCTGATCAAGAAGGGCTTCCTGAAAAAAGACGAGAAGAACGCCGTCACGCGCGGCGTCATGCGGCAGCTGGAGAAGCTCGGCTACGTCCAGCGCTAC
>JBBRPS010000830.1:0-4171 GCA_038227745.1 Gemmatales bacterium
GCGCTGGTAGACGCCGTTGACTTCGCCCCGGTGGTACTCCGTGGAGTGCGTCAGCGCGGAGGCGACGGCCTGGGTGCCGGCGCCCTGGTCGAGCTGACCCGTCCAGTAGGTGAGTCCGCCGACGTCGGGCAGGCGGTGCAGCAGATCCTGGTACAGCTGCGTCACCGTCGCGGAGGCGGTAGTCAAGACGACGCGGTCCTCCATCGGCTCCAGCGACGGGCGACGGGTCCGCGATCGGGCGCGGCGAGAGGCAGTGGCGGACGTGTTGTTCTTGGCGTTGCGGCGGTCGGTAGCGAACGACATCGGGAAACTCCTCAATGGGTGCGTGTCCTACGAACGTCCGGGCGCGACGCGCGCACGAACGGCGGGGGCAGTCACGAGGTACGGGTGGTGACGAAACCAGAGGAGCGCTTCTCAGATCATCGGTCGCGAACCGAGCGTCCCGATTCTAACGGCGCCCGCCCGCCGCCGCCACGACCATTCCTGAATTCCGAGAGCCGGCGGCGAAAAAGGCTGAACGTCCGGCGCGCGGGCTGCCGACTGATGACGTGGGACGCCGCGCCCTCAACGTCGCCCGGAGGATGTCATCGTGTGCGGTCGATTCACGCTCGCTCGCTCGAACCCGGAAGAGATCGCCGACGCCTTCGGCCTGGACGAGGTGCCGGACCTGCCCGGCCTGGAGCCGAGGTACAACGTCGCGCCGACGCAGGCCGTGCCGGTGCTGCGTGTGGTCGGGCGAGGGTAGGGCGGCGGCCGCGAGGCCTCGGTGGTTCGCTGGGGCCTCATCCCCCACTGTCCGACCTCGGCGCGGCCAATAGAATTTGCCGCGCCGAGGAACATTGTCGTGGGCAGGGGTTCTTCGGCTTACCTAGCCCAGTCGGCCGAACCGAGCTATACTCGGGAGTGTCCTGAAAAGGGGGCGGAGTGTGCCACTCAGCAAGCCGCCAATCGTGGAAATGTGGATCGAGTTCAATTTCGACCCAAACCCGGTCGGGGGACATCAGGCTGCCGTCCAGTTCCTCCAGGAGTACGCGGAAGAGTACCCCCAGTTGGAAATTTCGCGTGAAGACCGACTGGAATTCCGGCAAGTCTCGCCGACGAAGCTCCCTGAGGTTGTGAGTCAGGAAATCGCCATCAAGCACCTTCGCGCGCATGATGTGCAGGGGACCCGCTGGCTACACCTGACCCCCAAGCAGCTGGTCTGCAACTTCCTCCGGCTCGGCGAGAACTACCCCGGATTCGAGGCGCTCTGCAGCGCTGCGGTCGCGAAACTCGTTAAGTACGTCGAAATCTGCAAGCCGGTCAAGATTCGGTATGCCGCCATCCACTACGTAGACGTCATCGACGTCCCGGCACCCCCAGGGGGCGAGATTAAGCTCAGGGATTACTTCACACTCGGGCTCGATCTGCCAGCCGAGCCGTTCGGCAGCCAACTATCGTACCTGATCCAGACCACCGTCCGGCCTCCAGACGGGACCGGCCCGCTGGAAATCCATCTGCAGTACGACCCGCTAACCACGGAGAAGGGTTTTTTTCGATTCCGCATGGACTGGCACAAGTCGCGCCCGTACGATGTGGAGGTTGACCTCGGGAAAATCCCGGTCGAATTGAAGGTCGCGCACCAGTCCGTCATGCGGTGCTTTCGTGCCGCCTTCACCGACCGCACTTGGGAACTGTTCGGCCCTGGACAACAGTGAGGCGACCATGCCGCTCGCAGCAGTGCCGCCTGATTACCACCTGAACCGCCCTGAGGTCATCGCATTCGGCGGCTACCAGACGGTGAAGTACCGAGGCGGCCTCCTCCACCCTTTTGATGTGACCCGCCGCTGCGTGAGCGCCATCCGCTTCGGCCAGACCACCTACCACCTGCGCCAGCCCTCGCAGGGGTCGTTCTACCCATCGCAGTCGGCGGCGGAGGGCGAGTTCGCCGTGGAGGGGTTTTCTCACGCGATCGTCGGGCGGGGGGGGAGCCCGGACGAAGCTTATCAGGATTGGGTGAAGCAATTCCACTCCGCCTTCCAGAGGTTGTACGTCATGCGGCCTTTCGAGATGGACGACGGGGATCGGCGTCTATGGGGCGCGATGGAGAGCTTGGTCGAGGTGGACCAGTACAGGGCCGGCCAACCCTTGGTTGTGTTGCAGCAGGGCAAGGTTCTACAGGCGCGTCCATACCCGGATGTGGTCCTTTGGGAAGACGGCACGAAGGAGCGGATCCCCCTCGCCCGGATGCCGGGCGAGTTTGCGGGCTACAAGGTCGGCCAGCCCTTTGAGGCAGTCGTCCACCGGGATCCGGTGTCGCACAAGATCTTCAAGGTGGAGTACGTCAAGCGACTTCCGGCTCGGGCGAAAAATACGGCTGCCGAGTCGAAGCAACTGTGGGACTCCCTGCCCACCTCAAAATCCCTTCCCGACTCCGACTGGGATTGAGCCTGGTAGCCGGGGTGACGGGCGCCTCCAATGGAAGTTTACTTCGCCGACGTAGGGCAGGGTACGAGCAACGTCATCCTCATCGGGAAGAGGCGGGTCCATGTCATCGACACGGGCCGTCGCGCATCTGACCTGAGCCTGTTGCTTCACCACCTCTCAGTAGACCGAATCACCTGCCTGGTCCTGTCGCACCTGGACTCTGACCACGCTGGGGGCGCCCCCGCCATCCCAACCAATTTCCGTGGTCGGATTGACAAGGTCTGCTACCCAAACGACCCCCGCGTCAGGGAAACTCCGTTCTGGGATAAGCTCCAGACCGAAATAAGGGACAAGCACCTCCTCCATGGACAACTCGTCAGGCTGGAATACGAGAAGAACCCGAAGCTTATCTGGCAATCCAACGCGCTCAGTGCGGAGTTGAAATTGTTCTCCCCGACTTTCGGGGAGAACCAGGCCGCAATGGAGGCCGAAGACTCGAACGCGGCGAGCGGTGTGCTGGTCCTAACAGTGGGAGAACGGCGGGTTGTATTCCCAGGTGACTCAAGCCTGGAGCAGTGGCGAGTGATTCGGCAGCTACGGGGGTCCTTCCTCCACTGCGACGTCATCGCTGTGCCACACCACGCGGGTGTCATCTGGCCGGGGCACTGGGTTGACACTCGTCTGCGTGACGAACTCGAATGGCTCTACCAAGAGGCGGTCCGCCCCCGTCACGCCGTCATCTCGGTCGGAACGAGTAACACCGAACGTCACCCTCGCGAGGAGGTCATTAACGCACTGTTGAAGCTCGGCGCAACCGTCTCATGCACTCAAATCACGCACCAATGCTGCAAGAATCTCGAAGCACTTCGCCCCGGCGTTCTCCCGCTCATTACCCCCGGCCGCTCACGGCCTGTCAAGACCCTGACTAGGTCGCAGAATAGCCGCGACGTCGCCTGCGCCAGGACAGTGGTGGCCGATGTTACAACCACCTCCGTGACGGTCCGGCGGCTGGGCCTTCACAAGGCTGCCGTAACCGCACTTCCCACCACGCCGGCGTGCATCCCTCTTTGCCGCCGGCCACCCGCCTGAAGAACCTTGCGCCTCCCTCCAGCCTGGCCTGAAGGCCCACGCATTCGGATAGCCCGTAATACATCCCCCAAGCGTACCTTTTCCTTGCTGTAGGAGCCAGTGGTCCACATGCCTGCCCTTGCGCTCGCAGCTCGGATGGCATGGGTTAATTAGGCACGGGCTATGAAGCCGGCGCGGCAAGGCCCGCTGGCCAAGCGGCTGTACTCCCCTCCGCCCTGTCCGGGTAGATGGCCCCCCTCCCTACGCCACCGCCGGGTTTAAAACCTCCGGAAAGCGGAAAGCGCCCAGGCGTCCCTACCAGCGCCCGCCCCCGGGCGGCGTCCCGAGGTCGAACACCTCCCGATCGCAGGCCGCGTGGTGGCCTGGGCGAACTCCTCCGTCCGGGCCGGTCGCCCCGGTCGTTCGGCCCCCGCGCGTCCCGCGGCTTCTGCCCGGACGCCGGGTCAGAACTCCACCGCAACAGTCGCGCCCCTTCTATCGCACCGCCCCCTCCTCGGGTAAACTCGTCCCTTTCCTTTGCCGGTGGGCGCGGCGCCGTCCTGGAAAGCAGCCCGCGCCCCCGGCCTTTCCAGAAAGGAGGGCTCCGTGCCCCGACCGCGCAAGCTCCCCGAGGGTATGTACCCGCGGGGGCGTCACTACTACTGCGACTTCTACGCTGGCGGCCACCGCATCCGCA
>JBBRPS010000831.1:0-4157 GCA_038227745.1 Gemmatales bacterium
CTACGAAAGAAAGACCGAAAGCGGCGCCAAGCGCCGCACTCCAAAGCGCCTCCCCGCTACACCCGAACGCAAACCGCTCTAACCAGTCCTGATTCTCATCGTGGAACCGAAGCCACCCCTCGAAGTCCCGCTCGATCCGGGCGGCGTGATCCGCGAACTCCCTGGGGACGAGTTCGGGCACCACCAGATGGGCCGCATCGGGGCGGGCGGTCAGCAGCTGCAGGAGTTCCGCGGCTGTCCGAATCTCGTCCGCCGGCACCCGCGGTTGCTGGCGGACGCTGTCGCGGCGGAACAGGTCGAGGAAGGAGCAGGTGTCGAGGAGGAGGACTGGCGCAGGCTGGGTGCATAGCTGAGCGACGGCATCGGCGATGGGGGTCATGCGACCGAGACCTCGTCCGCAAACCGCGAAAGCAAGAGACACTGGTCGAAGAAACACACGTTCAGTTCCGCCGCCGCTTGCCTCGACCAGCCGTCCGCAACGAGCCAGTCGGTGAACGGCTGGGCGTCAATGATTGTCTTCGCCCGGAAGGCGGCGATGACAAAATCCCGCCACAGAGCGGCTTCCTCGCGGTTGAGCGGGAGCGCCTTGCGGGCGGCCTGCGAGAACGTGCGGAGGCGGTCGCGGACATCCGCGGGCAAGTCGGCCAGAAAGACCTCCTCGCTACTGGGCAGGCGAAGGACTGCCCCGACCGCCCGCGCTGCGGGAACCACGGCACTGCTCATGGACCGCTTCTACCACAACCTCCTCGGCAAGCGTCCCGGGCTGGCGGGGCCGCTGGGCAAGGCGGCAGCGCTGGCAGAAGCGAAGGCGTGGCTGCGGGACCTCACCCAGGACGAGGCGGCGAAGCGGGTGGCGCACCTGACGCAGGGCGTGGCGCGGAGCAAGGATCGGCCGGCGCTGCCGCTGCTGTCGAAGATGCCGGCGGCGCCGGGGGGCGCGGGGGCGCAGGCGCGGCCGTACGCGCACCCGTACTACGCGAGGGTTTCGCAAGTCCTACGGTTTATCTGGCAAGCCCACGGGTGGCAACCCGTGGGTTTTCGTGGGGGTTCCCTCGTGATCAAAAACCGCAGGACTTGCGAAACCCTCGCCTACTGGGCGGCGTTCGTCCTCATCGGCGACCCGGACTGACGGCCGAATCCGCTCAAGAGAGCAACCGGAGATGAGGGATGAAGCGCCGAGCCGGCGGCGCCGTTACCGACGCGCACTGGCTGGGAGCCGCGTTAGCGCCATTGGGACAAGCCCCGCTGTGCGACGGCAGCAAGACAGCGAGGACAAGCCCCGCCGCTCGCTTTCCCTCTGGCCTGGCCTATTTTAGAAACTCAACGTGAAGGTGGCGGCAACGCTGGATCCCGAGAGCGCGACCGTCTCGTGCAGCATGGCCGTGCCGCCGCCGGTGGCGCTGGCGTAGGCGCCCGTGCCGCCGGTGATGGTGTACTGCAGGTCCGTCGGCAGCTTCGTGGCAAAGCCGGGCTGCGACGGGCCGAGCAGGGACACGGTGACGCTCCCCTGCGCGCCCGTGAGCTGGAACGTGCCCGTGGCGTGGCCGCTGAAGACGAAGCCCGGCAGGGCGATCGTGCCGGTCGCCTGCACGGCGCCGAGCGGCCCGACGGTGCCGGAGCCGGTCAGCTTCTGGCCGATCCCCACGTCGGGCAACGATGGCTGGGCGGTCCAGGTGCCGCTGATGTCCCCCTTGAGAGTGATCTGGCCCGGCGCGGGCGTCGAGGTCGGGACGGTGAGGTTGATCTTCACCTGCTGCGGGGCGGCCAGGCCGGTGCGGTCCACGACGGTGAGCGTGCCGTGGTACTGCCCGGCGGCGACGCCGGCGACGTGGAAGGTCAGGGTGCTGGTGGCGGACTGGCCCGGCTGGAGCTGACCCGCCTGCAAACTCACATCGGTCGGCACGGGGAAGCTCTCGTCCCTCAGCGCGAAGTTCAGGACACTACCCTGCGGCCCACTGTTGGTGACCATCAGGGTCGCCGTCGCCGCGCCGGCGGTCGCCGTCACGTCGAGCTGCGCCGGGCTCACCTGGATCTGCTGCTTGCCATTGCCCAGCGCGTTCTTGATGTCGTCGCGGAGGGTGTTGAGGAAGCGGCTGGTGTCCTGGATGAACAGCTGCGCGATGGTGCCAGGGGTGGCGTTGGCGAGGTCCGTGGTGAGCGACTTGACGTAGTCCTGCACGGCGCCGAAGAAGGTCTGCGAGCCGAGGATGCCCGCCGCGATGTCCACACCGCTCACGCCGCCCTGGAAGCGGTCGAGCCAGTAGGATTGGCCGGCGCCATCGAGGTTCTGCCCCAGGAACTGGCGGTAGTCATTGCGGATCTGCACGGTCTGGGCCTCGGCGCTGGCGAGGATGCCGCGCGCGACGTCGAGAGGCGACTGCCCACCGGCGAGGGCCGTGCCCCAGAAGGCGCGGCCGCCCTCGTCGAGCGCGTGGCCGAGCGCCGCCTGGTAGACGCCGTTGAGGAAGCCCCAGTTGCCGTTGCCGACGTGGCCGGCGAACTCCGGCGCGGCGAGGATGTTTGCCTCGACCTCGGCGGGCGTGGTGCCGGCCGCCTGGACGTTGCGCCAGAACTGCAGGTCGGCGGCGCTGGAGGCGTGGCCGAGCAGCAGGCCGTACAGCCCCGCGGTCTGGGCGTCGTGGCCCTCGCCGCTCTGGAGGATGCCGGCGGCGACCTGTTCGCGCGTGGCGCCCGTGTTGAGCAGCCCGCCCCAGTAGCTCAGGCCCTGCGGATCGACGGCCCGGTTGAGCAGGCCCTGGTAGAGGGCGCCGACGTAGGTGTCGGTCGCCGAGGCGGTCGGCACGGTCCGGTCTTCCAGCCGCTCCAACGTCGGCCGGGCATCGTGACGGTGTTTCATGGGGACCCTCCCTGGTGAATTGGAGAGGAAGTGCTTCGTTGCCGTCGCCCGAACGCCGGGTAACTTCGTCATGGAAAACCTTATGGTAAGGCCGGGCGGAGCGATTGCAAGAGGAAGGCTAGGCGGCGCCGCGGTCCGCGGCCGGCGCTGCGCGGCGGGCCATCCAGCGGTAGCGCAGCGCCAGGGGGGCGCCGCAGCACATGGCCACCGCCGCGTAATAGAGGATCACGAACAGTACGCCCGCCGCGACCGGGCCGCCGCGCTCCTCGGGGAACAGGATCGCCTTGATGAGGAACGCCAGGTTGAGGTTGCGCATCGTCGCCTCCATGCCGACCGAGAGGCAGTCCGCCCGCGGCCAGCCGAACAGGCGGAACGGCAACATGCTCAACTGTTGCGACGCCAGGCAGAAGAGGATGATGGCCAGCGGCGTGGCCCAGCCGTACTCCCTGGGGTCGATGCGGCCGCTGCCGAGCGCGCCGGTCACCATGACCGCCACCGTCAGAAATCCCAGGCGGATGCACCAGCGCGAGAAGGCCAGGTGCCGCGCCGGCGCCCGCCGCGCCACCGCCATGCCGACGCCCAGCGGCAGCAGCGAGAACAGGAAGACTTCCAGCATGATGTGGCCGACGGGCATCTCGAAGTCGGGGGGGACGTAGTCCATCGCGAGGAGGCGGAGCAGGAGCGGCACGGTGACGACCGAGGCAAAGGTGCCGCAGACGGTCAGGGAGATGGACAGGGCGATGTTGCCGCGGCCGAGGTAGGCGAAGACCTTGGAGAGGGTGCCGCCGGGCATGGCGGCGACGAGGATGAGGCCGACGGCGATGCCGGGGGGAACGCCGAAGGCGCGGCTGAGGAGGACGGCGAGGAAGGGGGTGAGGAGGAACTGGCAGGCGGCGCCGGCGAGGAGGGAGCGCGGCCGGCGGGCGAGGGCGGCGAAGTCGGCGGCGCGGAGCGTCGCGCCCATGCCGAGCATGAACAGCACGAGCTGCCCCTGCGCCAGGTATTTCTCGGCCTGCGGGTACCAGTCGAACATGGGGCGGCGCTACCCGACCTCGGCGGGCTGGAGCTTGCGCTTCTTGACCTCTTCCGCGACCCAGGCGAGCGTGTCGAGGAGGCGCCGGTAGCCCGCCTCGGTGTCGTCACAGGCCACTTCGACGTAGCCGCAGATGCGCTCCCCCACCTGGCGAGGGCCGGTCCACTCGCTGACCGGCTCGGCGCCGTCGTTCGTCGTCTCAAAGGCGCCGCGCCCTCCCTGAGCATATTCTTTCACGACCACACGCATGGGAGTTCCCCTTGCCAG
>JBBRPS010000832.1:0-4146 GCA_038227745.1 Gemmatales bacterium
CACAAGCCCGAAGCGCAAGCGAGGGGCCCCTCGCTTGCGCTTCGGGCTTGTGTGATCACCTTTCGTGTCGGAGTCCGTAACATACCGGAGCGCACAGCCCAGTCAAATGAAATCCATCCCCGCTCCGTCAATTCCCTTCCCGGGACAGCAGACCGTACTCCTGCAAGGTGCGCCGCAAGCGCGCCTCACCGGCCGCGTCCATCGGGCACAGCGGCAGCCGCAGCTCGCCCGTGTCGCGGCCCAAAAACTTCATCGCCGTCTTCACGGGGATGGGGTTCGTCGCGGCGCCGAGCATGTCGCGGCACAGCGGGAACAGCCGGCGGTGCCACTGCCGCGCCTCGACCAGCTTGCCCGCATCGAACGCCCGCACCAACGCCTTCATGTCGCGCGGCACGACGTTCCCCACGACCGACACCACGCCGCGCCCGCCGACGCTCATGATCGGCAGGGTCAGGCTGTCGTCCCCGCTCAGGATCGTCAGGTTGCACAGCGCCGCGATTTGCGAGGCCTGGTCGAGCTGGCCGGTGGCCTCCTTGACGGCGACGACCGTCGGCAGCTCGGCGAGGCGGGCGATGGTCTCCGGCAGGATGTTCGAGCCGGTGCGGCCGGGGATGTTGTACAGCACGATCGGCAGGTCCACGGCGTGCGCGACCTCGGCGAAGTGGCGGTAGTAGCCCTCCTGCGTCGGCTTGTTGTAGTACGGCCCGACCATGAGAGCGCCGTCGGCGCCGGCCTTGCGCGCCGCCCGCGTCAGGCGGACCGCCTCGCGCGTGCTGTTCGAGCCGGTGCCGGCCATCACCTTGATGCGGCCGGCGGCCCGCTCGGCGACGACGGCGATGACGCGCTCGTGCTCCTCGTGGTCGAGCGTCGGCGACTCGCCGGTGGTGCCGGCGGGCGCCAGGCCGTCGGTGCCCTGCTCGACGTGCCAGTCCACGAGGCGACGCAGCTGCTCGTAATCGACGGCGCCGTCGCGGAACGGCGTAATGAGGGCCACCGTCAGGCCCGCGAACTGTTCTCCCTTGGTCGTCATCGCTGTCGTGCGGGCTGACTGCCCGGCTCCTGGGGCCAACGCGCTGTCCGTCTGTTATGCTGTCCTCGGACAACGGCCAGCGGCCGCCCCTCGTCAGTGACGGGGCGGTGACACGCGGGCGCGGGCGTCCGGGGGGAGTGCGAGGACCCATCAATCCCCGCCGTTGCGAGGCGGAGTTTGATGGCGTTCCGAGACATTACACGATCGCGGGGATGGATGCAAAGGAAAACCCGAAATGACAGCCCCCCCGGCGCGGGGGCGCGGGCGACGGCGGGGCTGTGTGTGCTGCTCGGCGTCGGCGGCCAGGCCGTGTTCATGCTGTTCGTGCTCGGCCTGGGCACCGAGGTGCTGCCGTCGCGGACCGCCCTGTCGGGGGCGTGGCCGTGGGCCGTCGATCTCGCCTGGCCGGTGGCGTTCGCCCTGCAGCACAGCGGCATGGCGCGCCCCGCGTTCAAGCGGTGGTGGGCGCGCCTCGTCCCGCCGTGCCTCGAACGGTCGGTTTACGTGGCTCTGTCCGGCCTGCTGCTGCTGGGGATGACGTGTACCTGGCAACCGCTGCCGGGCGAGCCGCTCTGGCGTCTGCCGGTCTGGGTGGTCGGCGTCTCGCTCGCCGGAGCGCTGGGGACGATGGCGGTGTTCGGGCAACTGGACCAGCCGCGCTTCTTCGGCCTGGGCCAGGCGTGGCGGCCCGGCGAGGCGCCCACCGAGCAGCTCCGCGTCGCCGGTCCGTACCGCTACGTCCGCCACCCGCTGATGAGCTGCACGCTGCTGTTCCTGTGGGGCCAGCCGGTCATGCCGCCCGAGCTGGCGCTGCTGAACGTGAGCCTGACGGCGTACATCCTCGCGGCGCTGCCGCTGGAGGAGCGCGACCTGCGACGACAGTTCGGCGCCGCCTACGACGCCTACCGCCGCCGGGTGCCGGCGCTGGTGCCGTGGCGCTCGCCGGCGCCGCCGACCCCTCATGAGAAAAGCCCACCCGCCGCACCGGGTGGGGCCAAAGAGGACTAAGCGGTTCGTGGCCGACTCGCTCCGCGAGTCGGGGTGGGCGTCGGCCCCGACTCGCGAAGCGAGTCGGCCACGAACCGGCAAACCTCTCACTCGGCCTCATCGTCCCCGCCGCGCACCGACCGCCCGATCGAGATGCCCAGCACGCGCAGCTTCGTCCGCAGGCTGTTGCGGGCGATCCCCAGGATCTTCGCCGCCTGCACCTGGTTGCCCTCCGTGTGGCGCAGCACCTCCGTCAGCAGCACGCGCTCCAGCACCGCCATGACCTCCGCGTACAGGTTCACCGAGCCGGCCCGCAACCGCTCGCGGATAAACCGCCGCAGCTCGGAGAAGTCCGCCGCCGGCTCCGGGGCCGCCTGCTCCTCCTGGTTCAGCAGGCCCGCCGGCAGGAAGTCGCGCACCAACACCGGCCCCGTGCTCTGCAGCAGCGCCTGCTTGAGTACACTCTGCAGCTCGCGCAGGTTGCCCGGCCAGGGGTGTCGCCGCAGCACCTCCATCGCCTCCAGCGCGACCCGATGGACGTCCTTGCCCAGGTCGCGGTTGAAGCGCCTCACGAAGTGCTCGACCAGTAGCGGCAGATCCGGCCCGCGCTCGCGCAGCGGCGGCAGCTCGATCGTGAAGATGCTCAGGCGGTAGTACAGATCACCGCGGAACTGCCCCGATCCCACCAGCACCTCCAGGTCGCGGTTCGTGGCGGCGATGACGCGGAGGTCGGTCTGGATGGTTTCGTTGCCGCCGACGCGCTCGAAGCGCTGCTCCTGCAAGACGCGCAGCAGCTTGGCCTGGGTGAGCGGCGAGATGTCGCCGATCTCGTCGAGGAAGAGCGTGCCGCCGTTGCACTGCTCGAACTTGCCGATGCGCCTGCGCTCGGCCCCCGTGAACGCGCCCTTCTCGTGGCCGAACAGCTCGCTCTCCAGCAGCGTCTCGGGGATGGCGGCGCAGTTGATCGCCAGGAAGGGGCCGGCCGCCCGCTTGCTGTGCTGGTAGACGGCCCGTGCCACCAACTCCTTGCCCGTGCCGCTCTCCCCCAGCACCAGCACCGTCACGTCCTGCGGGGCGACGCGGCCGATGGCCTTGTACACTTCCTGCATCGCCGCACAGCGCCCGACGAGCACGTCCGACGGCCCCTGCGGCGCCACCTCGTCGGGGACCAGCGCCGGCACGTGCATCAGGCGGCTGATCTCGAACGCGCGACGGACGATCTCCTGCAGGCGCGCCGTTTCCGACGCTTCCAGCAGGTTCTCCTTGAGGAGGTAGTCGTAGGCGCCGAGCTTCATGGCTTCGATGGCGGTCTCGGTCGTACCGTGGCCGGTGATGAAGATGATCGGGATGCGCGCGTCCTGCTTTTGAATGCGGCGGAACGTCTCCAGGCCGGAGAGGTCGGGCAGCTTGATGTCGAGCAGCACCACGTCCGGGTGCCGCCGCGCCACCACCCGCAGCCCGTCCGCCGCCGACGTCGCCGTCACCAACTCCACCCCCGGTTCGCGGAAGATGTAGCGGAAGGCGTGCAGGATCGAGGGGTCGTCGTCGATGGCCAGCAAGGTGGGCATGATCTCGAGTCGCCGCGCAATTCACCCGGCGGCGTACGGCGTCTCCCTGGGCGCCACCCTGTCGTCGTCTGCGTGAACTGCGAACGGTATTGTAGCACGCGGGACTGTGCAAAGTCAGACCACGCTGCGCAAGCGCTGATCAAAGCGGAGGGGAAAAAGTGGCACGGGTACCGGCCGCCCGAACCGCTCCTTTTTTACAACCTATTCGCGTATCGGCCCTTAGGGATTGTCGCTGGGTCTTGGCACGGCGCTTGCATTAAAGGGAAAGCGTCGCCAACAGGAGAGCCTGAGGCGGTAAACTCTGTGGGCCGGCAGCGAACGTCGGCCCTGGGGAACTCGACTCGAAAAACACCTGCGTTCCGGCTCGCCCGTGTGCGTGTGGGACGTCAGGCTCTGATACAGTGGGCGGCTGTCCCACCGTCGTATGACCCTTGGTGATGGGCGACACCAGGGAGGAGCGACGGTGGGACTTTTTTTCGCGCCCGACTCGCTGCGACCGACCGAAACTCGCCATTCGCTCCGAACGCTCTGCTGCGGCAGAAATGAGTGACCGTTCGTTTA
>JBBRPS010000833.1:0-4139 GCA_038227745.1 Gemmatales bacterium
CCAGCTTCAAGTTCTCGATCCATCGCTTCGCCTCGCAAGCTGACTGCTCGACCAGCACCCGCATCGGCAGGCAGTAGACGAGCCGCCGAGGCGTGTCCGGCTTCTTCGACTCCCAACGCCACAGCCAGCCGAGAACGGCGGCGGCCGTCTTCCCGGCCCCGGTCGGAGCGCGGAGCAGATGGGGCAGCGAGTCGGCTTCGGCGAACCGCTCCTGATAGGGGTACGGGTCGCTGTCGGTCGCGGTATGGAAGAACTGTTTGAAGGAACTCGTCATTGACTACACCACTATAAACCACGTCCCGCGCGTCGTGCATCTCGACCGGGCGTCCTACCGACATACAATTCACACGAGTTCGCGAGAGCGGGGCAGTCGGCTCCGCTTACGCAGGTTACTGAGTTTGTGCAGGAGTTCGCGCTCCGGTAGGTTGCCCAAGACCCAGCGGACCTCGGCCAGGTATCGTTCACGAAGGTCCGGCGTCTCCAGGATGTCCTCTGCCGAACAGCGGTGATCATGGACCATCCGGCGGTAGACGTCGATCACAACTTCGTCCATGTTCGCGTCTCCTGAAGGCTGTGCATTTGGCTTACTACCAAGATATCCTATCGGCCTCCCCTGAGCTTGTCAACTGACGCAGGGGGGATTTTCCGTAGATAATCCGTCCACGGCTCGCTAACCGTGGCCTCATTGAAGTGCAGTCAGCCAGATGCATCTGACCGCCCACTGAGAACGTATCCACGGTTGAATAGCCGTGGCCCAATTGAAGCGTGGTCAGCACTACCTCTGACGCCCCCGGAAGAGAGACGGCTTTTCCGCCCTTCCTATCAGGTTCCCGCCGTCGGGCTCGTTTTCGACAATTTATTCGCGGAAAGGAAGAACGGGGCTCCTCACGTCGATCTCGCCCGGCTCGTGGAACACGCTCCACACGCCCGGCGACAGTCCCCCGAAGCGGTCCGCCGCGACGCCCGAACCGCTCACGTCGCGGATCAGCACGCGCGTCACCTGCCTCGGGTACTCCCGCGCCAGACGCCCGTAGATCTCCGGGTCCTGCTCGCCGGAATCCCCCACCAGGACGAAGCGACGCGACGGGAACGCCTCCAACAGCGCCGTGATGGCGGATCGCTTCGCCTCCTCGTGCTGGCTCAGGTGCTTGACCGCCGACGGGTCGCGCCAGCGGAACGTCTTCAGGTGGTACGTCCCGTCGGGGAAGCCCGACGACGACAGGAACGCGCTCAGCGGACGGTACAGCTGCCACGGGCTGCCCGAGACGTAGTGGAACGCCGCCCCGGCCTCCGACCAGCGGCGGTACACGTCCGCCATCCCCGGCACCGCACGGAACTCGCGCAGAAATGTGTTCGCCAGCACCGTGCGCCGGTCGCCGACCTCCGTCACCTTTACCGTGTCGTCGATGTCGGAGATGACGGACAGGCCGTCTCCGTCCAGGAGACGCGCACGGCCCGCGAAGCGACGCCCGTCGTCCAGGGCGGTCACGGCCTCGAAGGCGACCCAGCCGGCGACGCCGGCGCCAAGGGGGATCGTGCCCTCGAAGTGGCCGCCGGCGCCCGACTGCTCCAGGACGAACTCGGCCCCGCCGAGGCGCACCGCCAGCCGCTTGCCGCGCTCGTTGTCCACCAGAAAGGCCCAGGCGCGCTCGCGGAACGTCGCCGACTCCAACTGCTCCGGCGCCAGGCCGAGCGCGTGCGACAGCATCCCCAGCAGCAGACGCCGCGAACGGCTGTCCTCCCTCGGGTCGTAGACCCAGCCGCGGACGTGGACGTGCCAGCCGCCGCCGCCGTCGGGACGGCCGTAGGTGGGGAAGAAGAGGACTTCCTCGTCCGCGTCGACGACCATGACCGGCCTCCGCTCACGGCTTCCAGCGCAGCACCGGCTCCTTCGCGGCCTTGACCTCGTCGGGACGGCTGACGCCCAGCGTGTGCGGCGCCTGGCGGAGCATCTCGGCGTCTTCCCCGGCGATGCGCAACAGCGTCGCGGCGAAGGCGTCGAGCGTTTCCTTGCTCTCCGTCTCCGTCGGCTCGATCATCAGCGCCTCGGGCACCACGAGGGGGAAGTAGACCGTCGGCGCGTGGTAGCCGTAGTCGAGCAGACGCTTGGCGACGTCCATCGCGCTGATCTTGCGCTCGCGCTTCAGGGCGCGGGCGCTGGCGACGAACTCGTGCATGCAGCGGCCGCCGTGCGGCACCTCGTAGGCGTCTTTCACGAGCGCCAAAAGGTAATTCGCGTTCAGCACCGCGTTCTCGCTGACGCTTCGCAGCCCCTCCGGGCCGAGCGTGCGGATGTAGCAGTAGCCGCGCACCAGGATGCCGACGTTGGCGAAGAAGCTGCGCACGCGGCCGATCGACTTGGGGCGGTCGAAGTCGAGGCGGTAGACGTCGCCCTCGCGGACGACGAGCGGGGCCGGCAGGTACGGCGCCAGCACGTCGCGCACGGCGATGGGGCCGGAGCCGGGGCCGCCGGCGCCGTGCGGGCCGGTGAACGTCTTGTGGACGTTGTAGTGCATCATGTCGGCGCCGAAGTCGCCCGGCCGCGCCACGCCGAGGATGGCGTTCATGTTGGCGCCGTCGAGATAAACCAGGGCGCCTCGCTCGTGCATCATCCCCGCGATCGTCGCCATGTTCTCCTCGAACAGGCCGAGCGTGTTCGGGTTGGTAATCATGAAGGCGGCGGCGCGGTCGTCGAGCTTGGCGCGCAGGTCGTCGAGGTCCACGAAGCCCCGGACGTTGCTCTTGACGGAGACGGCGTCGAAGCCGGCGAGGGCGGCGCTGGCGGGGTTGGTGCCGTGGGCGCTGTCGGGGATGAGGACGCGCGTGCGCTTTTGCCCCTTGTCGCGGAAGTAGGCGGCGGCGACGAAGAGGGCCGTCAACTCGCCCTGGGCGCCGGCGGCCGGCTGGAGCGACACCGCCGGCAGGCCCGCGATCTCGCCGAGGATGCGCTGCATCTCGAACATCATCGCCAACATCCCCTGGCACGACTCGTCGGCCTGGAGCGGGTGCAGGTTGGCCATGCCGGGCAGCGAGGCGAGGCGCTCGTGCCGCTTGGGGTTGTACTTCATCGTACACGACCCGAGCGGGTAGAAATTGGTGTCGATGGACATATTCTTCGTCGACAGGTTGACGAAGTGGCGGACCAGGTCGATCTCGCCGACCTCGGGCAAGGGAGGCGGAGCCTCGGCGAGGGCGCTTTTCGGCAGCAGGCCGTCGGCGGCGGGGACGTCGCACTCCGGCAGCAGGTGACAGCGGCGGCCGCTGTGGCTCAGCTCGAACAGCAGGGCGGTCGATTGGGGCTTGTCCATGAGAATGATGAGTTCCTGGCCGGCCGCTCGCGGCTTCGCGCTCGATGCGAAGCCGCGAGCGGCTCCTTCGCGTTCACAGCGCCGCCGCGAGTCCGTCGATCTCGTCGCGCGTGCGCTTCTCCGTCACCGCCACGCCGAGGCAATCGTTCAGACCGGGATACCAGCGCCCGAGGTGCAAACCCGCGTGATAACCCTTGCCGAGAGCCTTCGCCAACAGTGCCGGCACGTCGCCCGGCGCCCGCAGCGTGCATTCGTTGAAGAACGGCCGGTCGAAGCGGAGTTTCAGACCCTTCTTCGTCAGTTGCTCGGCGGCGTAGTGGGCCTTGCGGAGGCACAATTCGGCGGTCTCGCGCAGCCCGTGCGGCCCGAGCGCCGCCAGGTAGACGGCGGCTCTCAGCGCGAAAAGCCCCTGGTTCGTACAGATGTTGCTCGTCGCCTTCTCGCGGCGGATGTGCTGCTCGCGCGTTTGCAGCGTCAGCACCCAGCAGCGCTTGCCGTTGCGGTCGGTCGTCTGGCCGACGATGCGGCCGGGGATCTTGCGGACGTGTTCCTGGCGGCACGACATCAGGCCGACGACCGGCCCGCCGTAGCTCATCGGGTTGCCGAGACACTGCCCCTCGGCGACCGCGATGTCGGCGCCGTAGGCGCCCGGCGGCTTCAGCAGGCCGAGGCTGATTGGGTAGTAACTGACGACGAAGAGGGCGCCTTTCGCCTTCGCCGCCGCCGACAGCGCCTCGACCTCTTCGAGGCAGCCGAAGAAGTTCGGGTGCTGAACGACGACGCAGGCCGTGTCGTCGTCGACGGCCTTTTTCAAGTCGTCCGGGTCGAGGA
>JBBRPS010000834.1:0-4136 GCA_038227745.1 Gemmatales bacterium
AGCGCGCCTGGCTTGCCGTTTCGCGCTCGCAGCCCGCCCCCCTCACCCGCATACAGGGGCGAGGGGAGGGACAGGATTCTCTGCCGCTCGCTTTACGCCCGCCGCTCGTCGAACCTCTTTCAGACATTCTCCTATCCTCCGGGGTGCCTGGCGGATATGATCGTCTCAAACATTCTCTCTCCGGGAGGCCGTTGCCCATGTCCACAGATCCGCAAGTGCCCCGCTCTGACGCCGCCACTCGCCAGACCCGCGCCGGCGCCCAGCCGCCCGCCGAAACCGCCCGCCCCCTGGACGGCACACAGGGCGCCGGGTCGGTTGGTCCGGCGCTGACGCTGGCCCCCGGGATGAAGCCCGTCGCCGGCTACAAGCTGGTGCGGGCGCTGGGGCGCGGCGCCTTTGGGGAGGTGTGGCAGGCGACCGGACCGGGCGGCTTCCCCGTCGCCATGAAGTTCCTGCGCCTCGCCGACCGGGGCGCCGACTCCGAGAAGCGTGCGCTGAAGCTGATGCAGGGCCTGCGCCACCCCAACCTGCTGGCGCTGCACGGCGCCTGGCGCAACGGCGACTGCCTGATCGTGGCGATGGAGTTGGCCGACCGCACCCTCCACGACCGCCTCGTTGAGGCCATCGACCAGGGCAAGCGCGGCATCCCCCAGGCGGAGTTGCTGGGATACATGCGCCAGGCGGCGGCCGGACTGGACTACCTCAATGGCGAGGGCGTGCAGCACCGCGACGTCAAGCCCGCCAACCTCCTCCTGGTGGGCGGCGGTGTCAAGGTGGGCGATTTTGGCCTCGCCAAGCTCCTCGAAAAAACGATCGCCAGCGTCAGCAACGCCATGACTCCCTCTTACGCCGCCCCGGAGTTCGTCAACGGCCAGGCCACCCGCTGGTCCGATCAGTACAGCCTGGCGGTGGCGTACTGCCAGATGCGCGGCGGCCGCCTGCCGTTTGAGGGGAACCTGGCGGCGGTGCTGGCCGGTCACCTGATGAAGGCGCCGGACCTGGAGATGCTGCCGGCGGCGGAGCGGCGCGCGGTGGCCCGGGCGCTGGCCAAGAAGCCCGAGCAGCGCTGGCCGAACTGTGCCGCGTTCGTGGAGGCCCTGGCCGGCGGCACGACACGGCCGGCACCGGTCCCGCGTGTCCGGCCGGCGAAGGCGCCGGCGCGGCGGTCCTACTGGCCGGCGGCGACGGTTGCCGTGACCCTCCTGGCCGCCGTGCTACTGGGACTCCTGATCTTGCAGTTCTCCAGGCAACCCGGCACGCCGCATGTGCCGGACGAGGACGGTCGGGCCGGCACCGACAGAAACCCATCCGACAAGGGCGTTCCCGATCCGGAGAAGAAGGTGCGCCCGCTACAGGGCGAGAAACGCCCCCCGGCCCTCCCCCCGGAGATCAAGAACTCCATCGACATGAAACTTGTGCTCATCCCGGCCGGCAAGTTCCGCATGGGTTCCGCCGCTGCTGAGGAGGGGCGAGGCACCGATGAGGAAGAACACGAGGTGCGGATCACGAAGCCGTTCTACATGGGTGTCTACGAGGTGACCCAGGTCCAATACAGGAAGGTCATGGACAAGAATCCCAGCTACTTTTCGGCAGAGGGAGGCGGTAAGGAGAAGGTGACGGGCCTGGACACCGGCGACTTCCCCGTGGAGACGGTTAGCTGGGAGGACGCGGTGGAGTTCTGCAAGCGGCTGTCGGCACTGGCCGCGGAGCAAAAGGCTGAACGGGTGTACCACTTGCCGACCGAGGCGGAATGGGAATACACTTGTCGGGGAGGGCCTGTTTCTTCAACCCCATTCCACTTCGGGAACTCTCTCTCCTCTGCGCAGGCCAACTTCAACGGTGAGTACCCCTACGGTGGCGCCGCCAAGGGGCGCTATCTCGGCCGTACCGAGAAAGTGGGTTCCTACCCGGCGAACAGGTTCGGTCTGTATGACATGCATGGCAACACCTGGGAGTGGTGTGCCGACTGGTACGACAAGGACTACTACCGCAATAGCCCTATCGAAGATCCTCAAGGCCCCAAATCGAGTTCCGAGAGCTGCCGTGTGCTGCGCGGCGGGTCGTGGGTCAACAGCGGCTTCGATTGCCGCACGGCCCAGCGCAGCTGGCTCGACCCCGGCAACCGCTACAACTACATCGGCTTCCGCGTGGTCGTTCGTCTCGGCGTGAGGACCCCGTAACTTCTTCGCTCTTTTACGCCTTTACCTCCGCGCCGCTTCGCGGCGCGGTTTTTGAATAGAGATATTATCATACTAAAAGTATCTGTTATTACTGTTTTTACGCCGCCGGGAGACAATCGAGAAGTCCCGACAAGCTTGCCGTTCGCCTACTGAGGGCAGCATGGCTAAAGCTCGCTCGTTTATCCGCGAGCCCCCGGCTAAACGAGCGAGCTTTAGTCGAAACCGAGCCGGCAACTCTCTCTGGGGCCATCCATGAGCGCATCCACGTCCGCGGCACAGGCTTTTTTCTCCGGGACCTTCGTGGACTTGTGGCTGCGCGTGATGAGCGAGGAGCAGACGCGCCGCGAGGTGGATTTCCTGGAGAAGGTGCTGCGGCTCTCCCCGGGGTCGAAGGTCCTGGACGTGGCGTGCGGCGGCGGCCGCCATTCCCTGGAGTTGGCCGGTCGCGGCTACCAGGTAACGGGCGTGGACCTCTCGCCGGACTTCCTCGCGGTTGCCCGGTCGAAAGCCGCCGAGCGGCGCGCCCAGGTCGTCTGGGAACAGCGGGCGATGCAGGACCTGCCGTGGCAGGGGGAGTTCGACGCCGCCTTCTGCCTGGGCAACAGCCTCGGCGGCCTCGACGACGCCGACCTGGCGGCCGCCTTCAGGGCGGTGGCCCGCGCCCTCAAGTCGGGCGGCCGCTTCGCCGTGGACAACGGCGCAATCGCGGAATGCCTTTTTCCCTCCCTCAAGGAGCGTTTCTGGTTTCCCGCGGAGGACATCTACTTCCTCATCCACAACCGCTATGACCCCGTCCGCGGCCGACTCGACATCGACTTCACCTTCATCCGCGACGGGCAGCTGGAGAAGAAATCCAACTTTCAGCAGGTCTACACCTGCCGGGAATTCTGCCGGCTCCTCGCCGAGGCGGGGTTCGTGGACTTCGAGCCGTACGGCTCGCCGGCACTGGAGCCGTTCCAGCTCGGCTCGCATGGGCTGTACCTGGCGGCGGCCCGGAACCGGGACTGAACCCGTGAATCCACCACACCGCAGGGCAACCGAGCTTGTCCGAAGGGAGGAAACCGCGAGAATTACTCTTGCGGCTGAATGCCGCGGCCTGCACTTTTGAACGAGGCAACGATGAGCGCCGGGAACCCGCAGAGAGATCTGGAGAAGGTGATCACCCTCACGCAGGGCGGCCAGTTGCCGGCCGACGCCGAGCGCTGGGCGGAGAAGGCGGCGCGCACGGCCGACGACATCCTACAGTCCGTGCGCGCGATGAAGAAGCGCGGCGCCGAAGCGCCGACGTTCGGACAGCGCGAGGCGCTGGCGAACATCTGCGCCGCCGCGCGCCGCTGGATCAAGGCAGCGAAGGATCCGGCCGGCTCGCCGGATCAGGGGACGGTTTGACCGGTCCCTGCCGGCCCCGCGAGGCGCGTGACGGCGGCCGCCGCGTCCACCTCGCTCTCGAAGGGCGCCGCGATGCCGGGGCCGGTGCGGACCAGCCGGGTGACGCGGAACACCTCGCTGAGGATCGGCGACAGGCCGCACAGCACCAGACGGCTGCCGTCCTCCTGTAGTTTCTCGTGCAGGCTCAGCAGGGGGCGGAACCCCGCGCTCGCCACGTAGCGCACCTTCTGCAGGTCGAGAACGACCTTGTCGAGCTTGTGGCGCGCGACCGCGTCGAACATCTCGGTGCGGACCGCGTCCACGATCCCTTCCGTCCGCAGTTCCGGTTCGAGGAGCGTCAGGATCAGGACGCCGCGCTCGACACTGCACCTGAGGTGGCGGTAGGTTGGTTCGGCCATCGGACAAGCTCCCCGGCTGGGGGATTGCGGCAGACCACGACACACCTCAACAGTGTACCGCCGGGGCGCCCGGCCACCAACCGAGAAGTCGCCTCGTTTAGCCGCGAGCGGTAAGCCAGATCCCGCTGCGCGGGGGGCGAGCGCGAGGCCCGCGCTCGCCCCCCGCGCA
>JBBRPS010000835.1:0-4122 GCA_038227745.1 Gemmatales bacterium
GGTTCTGCTCGGCCTCGCGGAGCAGCGCCTGCGGCGTGGACGCCACGCCAGCGAAGCTGGCGATACCGAAGCTGACACGGACCGGGCCGCGCGGGCCAGTGGGGCCCTCGGACGGCTGCTCCAGGGCCTGCTGCAGCCGCCGGCAGCAGGTCACTGCCCCCTCCTTCGGCGTGTGGACCATCAGCAGCATGAAGCCCTGCAGACCATACTGCCCGGCCACGTCGCAGCGGCGCTTGGCCTGCGTGATCCGGTCGGTCATCCACTCGGCGGGGTCGCCGGCCTCTGCCTCGCCCTCCGGCGCCTGCACCTCGGCGAGGGCGACCGTCAGCGGGCCGCCGTGCCGGTCCGTGCGCGCCAACTCTTCCCGCAGGCGCTCCAGGACGTGCCGCTGCGTACACCAGTGCGACCGGGGGTCGATCGGCGCGGCGCGCCAGAGGAGGTTGACCAGCCGGTCGATCTGGCGGCGGCACTGGAGCAGCGACTCCTTGGTGCGGCGGTGAGCGCGGAGCTGTTCGCTGCCCCGGGCCGTGCGCTTCAGGGCGGCGGCCAGGAGCGGCGGGTGGTCGAGCGTGATGCGGCGCGGCAGGCAGACCACGGCGCCGTGCTCGTAGGCCCGGGTCATGGTCTCGGCCTCGCAGCCAGCGAGGAAGACCATGGGCACGTCGTGCTGCCCGCCGAGCCAGCCCAGGCCCTCCGGCCCCGCGGTGCAGTAGAGGCCCTCATCGACGAGGAGGAGGTCGCAGGCGGTGTGCTGCAGGGTGAAGCAGGCCTGCTCGAAGCTGTCGGCCTCGACGGCCTCCCAGGCGGCCAGGGCCTCGGCGGCGAAGAGGTCGCGCAGGGCCGGGGTTTCGGCGGCGCGGGCCGCGACCAGGACGCGGCGGCGTTCGACGTCAGTAGGCATGGTATCTCCCCCGACGACGGGCCGCGGCCGTGGCAGGGCGCGCAGGGACAGCGCACGGGGGGCGCGGAGGCGGGCGGAAGCCGCTCGCCTCCCCTGTCGGCGTTCCTGAACTTGGCACGGGGACCGTCGCGAAATGCTAGTGGATGTCCTGGCGAACGGCCGGCGTAAGCCGGCTGGTACGGCTTGCCATGTGGGATGACGTACCAGCCGGCGTAAGCCGGCCGTTCGCCAGGCCTTGCACAAAAGGTTCCTTGTCCCTGCACCAGGGCCAAGGTGGCGACGATTGACAGGATGAGGATAACCGGGACAGATTACCCGGACGAGATCTGTTTCCACCCCGGCGCGAACTTTGTACTTTCGCGCGCTTGCCCAACCGCCACGCTCGGCAAACGCGCCAGAGCGGGCAGGGGCCGCACGCGCCGTGGGTCAGGATTCCAATCCTGACAAGGCATGTCAGGATCGGAGTCCTGACCCACGGGCCCTCACCCGCCCACCGCCGGAATCATCCACGTCAACCAGTACGCCTGCGCCAGCACCAGCAATCCCATGAGCAGCGCCAGCAGCAGGCTGTGCCAGAACACGAAACGCAGGATCGGCCCCTCCTGCCCCTCCTGCCCCGTCGCCGCGGCCGCCACCACGATGCTCTGCGCATCGATCATCTTGCCCATCACGCCGCCGGTGCTGTTCGCCGACGCCAGCAGCAGCTTCGCCCGCCCCTCGCCCAGGTGCGCCAGGGGACCGTCGCCGACGGCCAGCTGGCTCGCGGTGATGGTCTGCAAACTGCCGAACAGCGCGTTGGAGGATGTGTCCGAGCCGGTCAGGGCGACGCCGAGCCAGCCGAGCAGCGCGGCGAACAGCGGGTAGAACCAGCCGGTCCCAACGAAGGCCAGGCCAAGCGTGGAGTCCATGCCGCTGTAGCGCGTCGTGAAGGCGATGGCCAGCATGCAAGCGATCGTGAACAGCGGCCAGCGCATGCGGTACAGGGTCAGCCCGAACAGACGCAGGAACCGCCCCGGTCCGACGCCGAGCCACCACGCCGACACCACCGCCGCGAGGAAGATGCTCGTGCCCGTCGCGGCCAGCCACGGGAACTCGTAGATCGCCTTCTCCGCCTCGCGCCGGTCCACGACGGGCCGGTCGCGCGCGATGCGGTTGTGCAGCCCCGGCACCTCGACGGAGACGTTCGTCGCGCCGAGGCGGTCCTTCACCGGCCGCAGGCCCCAGGCGAACACGAACAGCGTCAGGAACACCCAGGGCATCCAGGCGTACGCGATCTCGCCGCGCGTGCGGACAGGGGCCTCGGCCTGGGGCGGCTCGTCGGGGAAGTGCCAGATCTCGCGGGGCTGCCAGACGCGCAGGAACAGGGTGAGGGAGACCAGCGAGATCAGGCCGCCGGCCACATCGACGAGGTGCGGGCCGAGGAAGTTCGCGACGAGGAACTGCACCAGGGCGAAGCTGCCGCCGCACACGGCCAGCGCCGGCCAGACGCCGACCACGCCGCGCCAGCCCGCCATGACCCACACCAGCCACGCCGGCACCAGCAGCGAGAACAGGGGCAGTTGCCGGCCGGCCATCTGGCTGAGCAGCATTTCCCAGTGATCGAGCGCCAGGCCGGGCGGCAGGGTCACGCGCGCCAGCGTGAGGATGGGCGTGCCGAGGGCGCCGAACGCGACCGGCGAGGTGTTGGCCAGGAGGGCGAGGCCGGCGGCGTGCAGCGGGCGGAAGCCGGTGCCCATCATCAGCGCCGCGGAGATGGCCACGGGTGTGCCGAAGCCCGCCGCCCCCTCGACGAACGCGCCGAAGGAGAACGCGATGAGCAGCGCCTGGATGCGGCGGTCGCCGGACAGCGACACGACGGAGTGCTTGACGACCTCGAACTGTCCCGTCTCGACCGTGAGGGTGTAGAGGAAGATGGCCGCGACGACGATCCAGCCGATGGGCAGCAGACCGTAAGCGGCGCCGTAGCCGGTGGCGGCGAGCGCGGTCGGTGTCCAGAGACCGACGCGCTCCCAGTAGCCGGCGTCGGGCATTTCCGGAACGTAGGCCAGGACGACGGTGAGCAGGGCGGCGGTCAGGCCGGCGAGGGCGGCGAGCGGCGCCGAGACGCGGCCGGTGGCGAGCAGGCCGAGGAGCAGGACGATGGGCAGAGCGGCGAGAGCGGTGGACCAGAAGGGCGAATTCAGCGGGTCGTAAATCTGCGTCCAGGTCATGGGAAGGGCCGGGTGCGTGGAGAGTTCGGGGCGCCGGGAGTTTCAGGGATGGTATCCGCCAGGCCCACGGGTTGCCACCCGTGGGCTTTGAATCGAGAATAGACCCGTTGGCACGAGTCCCGTTATCTCGATGAGAGGAACCGACCATGCGTAGCACACGGAGATGGTGGACCGCGCTGCTGCTCTTGCCGCTGCTGGCGGGGACGGCCGCCGCACAGGTCAAGACGTCGGACGTGACGATCGAGTCCGGCGACGAGGAGATCAAGGGCTTCCTGGCCCGGCCGGAGGGCAAAGGCCCGTTCCCGGCGGTGGTGGTCATCCAGGAGTGGTGGGGTCTGAATGACTGGATCAAGGACAACGCGAAGCGGCTGGCGGCAAAGGGGTTCGTGGCGCTGGCGCCGGACCTGTACCGCGGCAAGGTTGCGACCGACATGAAGCGGGCGAGCCAGCTCATGAAGGGCCTGCCCAAGGACCGCGCCCTGCGCGACCTCAAGGCGGCGGTCGGCTACCTGGCGCACATGAAGAGCGTGGATAAGGCGCACATCGGCTCGATCGGCTGGTGCATGGGCGGCGGCTACTCGCTGCAGCTGGCGCTGAACGACCCGCACGTCAAGGCGTGCGTGATCTGCTACGGCCGCGTGGTCACGGACTCGGCGGAGCTGAAATCGCTGAAGGCGAAGGTCCTCGGCGTCTTCGGCGAGGAGGACAAGGGCATCCCGGCGACCGGCGTCCGCGAGTTCGAGAAGGCGCTGAAGGACGTCGGCGGCCACGTCGAGAAGATCAACATCTACAAGGGGGCGGGCCACGGCTTCATGCGCGAGAACAACGGCGCGAGCCCGAACCCCGCTTACCGCGCCGAGGCGACGATGGACGCCTGGCAGCAGATCGACCGCTTCTTTGCGAACACGCTGAAGAAGTGACCGCCGCATGAGGCTTGCAGGAATGACGGCGACGTTTAGCCGCGAGCGGTGAGCCAGATCCCGCTACGCGGGGGGCGAGCGCGGAAGTCAC
>JBBRPS010000836.1:0-4121 GCA_038227745.1 Gemmatales bacterium
GGCCATACTCCGGCCGCACGGCCCGGGAGATTGCTGATGCCCACCGTGTATACCTGCCCGAACGGCCACCGCTGGGAGGTGGGCGCCGACAGCCCCACCCTGCGGGGGCGCGTGGACATGGTCTGCCCGGAATGCGGCACCCTGGTGGACTCGAAGGCGGGCGGGCGGCCCACTCCCCCCCAGTCCGGTACCGAGCATGTCCCGGCCCCGTCCACGGACGAGGGCACCGTCATCGACCGCGGTACCCGCACGCCCCTCGCGCCGCTGCCCGGCCACGAGGCGAAGCCGCACTTGCCCGGCTATGAGATCCTCGGCGAGCTGGGGCGCGGCGGCATGGGCATCGTCTACAAGGCGCGCGACCTGGCGAAGGGCCGGACCGTCGCCATCAAGGTCATCCGCAAGGACCGCCTCACGCACGCCGACTCGGTGGCCCGCTTCCGCCGCGAGGCCCAGGCGGCGGCGCGCGTGGCCCATCCCAACGTCGTCCGCGTTTACGAGTCCGACAACGTCGGCGACACGCATTTCCTGGTGATGGAGTACGTCGATGGCGTGACGTTGCAGCGCCTGCTTGAGCAGGAGGGCGGCCAGCCCGTCGCCGTGCTGTGCGACTACATGCGGCAGGCGGCGCAGGGCCTGCAGCACATCCACGAGCAGGGGCTGGTCCACCGCGACGTCAAGCCGGCCAACGTGATGCTGACGAAAACGCACGGGTCGCACCCCGTCGGCCTGGGCCTCATTAAGCTGCTCGACCTGGGCGTGGCGAAGCTGTACCAGATGGGCAACGATCCGGTGGAATCGCTGACGACGCTGACGCACGACGGCGCGGTGATCGGCACCGCGGACTTCATCGCCCCGGAACAGCTCGAGAACCCGCGCGGCGCCGACATCCGCGCCGACCTTTATAGCCTCGGGTGTACGTTCTACGCGCTGCTGACGGGGCAGGTGCCGTTCCCCGGCGGCACGCTGATCCAGAAGCTGGACCGGCAGCGCTACACGACGCCGCCCGCCGTCGATCAGCTCCGCGCCGACGTACCTTCAGCCGTGGTCAACGTGGTCCGCAGGCTGATGGCGAAGAAGCCGGGCGACCGCTACGAGACACCGGCGGCGGTCGCGGAGGCGCTGCAGCAGCTCGCCCGCACCGGGCTCGTCAGCGCCGCGGCGGCGCCCGCCCCACTCCGCGAGGCGCGGCGCTTCGCCGGGCACCGCGATGCCGTCTGGGCGGTCGCCGTTTCTCCCGACGGCCGCCGTACACTCTCCGGCGGCAAGGACAAAAGCATCCGGCTGTGGGAGGTGGAGACGGGCCGCGAGGTGCGATCGTTCCCCGAGCAGGCGCAGGAGGTGCGTGCCCTCGCCTTCGCGCCGGACGGGCGGCGTTTCCTGTCGGCCAGCGGAGCGAGTGTGCGGGTGTGGGACGCGGACACGGGCGAGGCGCTGGGGCGCTTCAGCGGGCACACCGACGCGGTCAAGAGCGTGGCCTTCACGCCGGACGGGGGGCGCGCGGTCTCGGGCGGCGACGACCGCATCGTCCGCGTCTGGGACGTGCAGACGGGGCGCGAGCTGCAGCGCTTCACGAAGCACACGGGCGGCGTCAACAGCGTGGCGGTGTCGCCGGACGGCCTGCAGGTACTCTCGGGCGGCCGCGATCAGACGATGCGGCTGTGGAGCGTCCGCAACGGGCAGGAGGTGCGCCTGTTCCCGGTGCCGCGCGGGCTGGTGCTGAGCGTGGCCTTTTCGCCGGACGGCGAGCAGGCGGTCTCGGGCCACTTCGACACGCTCGCCCGGCTGTGGGAGGTGGACCAGGGCCGCGAGCTGCGCCGCCTGCAGGGGCACCGGCAGATGGTGACCGCGGCGCTGTTCACGCCGGACGGCAAGCGCGTGCTGTCGGCGAGCCAGGACCAGACGCTGCGGCTGTGGGACCTGGAGAGCGGCTGCGAGCTGTGTTCCTTCGAGGGGCACACGGCGGGCGTGACCTGTCTGGCGGTGGCGCCGTCGGGGCGGCTCGCGGTGTCCGGCGGCGCGGACAAAGTCGTCCGCGTGTGGGAGTTACCGGAGTAGGAGAGGCCACGTTCGTTTAGCCGCGTTTCGCAGAAACGCGTTTCTGCGAAACGCGGCTAAACAGGCATCGCGTGATGAAGACAACCGACCCCCTCAAGGCTCGCGCCCGTCGCATCGTCCGCAAGCTGGCCCAGCTCTACCCCGAGACGCGGTCCGCACTGGACTTCGACGGGCCGCTGCAGCTTCTCGTCGCGACGATCCTGTCCGCCCAGTGTACCGACACGCGCGTGAACACGGTCACGCCCGCCCTGTTCGCGCGCTACCCCGACGCCCCGGCGTTCGCCGCCGCCGACCCGCACGAGCTGGAGGCACTGATCCACCCGACCGGCTTCTTCCGCAACAAGGCGAAGAACCTCATCCTGTGCTGCCGCAGCCTGGTGGAGGAGCACGGCGGCGCGGTGCCGATGCGGATGGAGGAGCTGGTGGCGCTGCGCGGCATCGGCCGCAAGACGGCGAACGTGATCCTGGGCAACGCCTTCGCGGTGCCGGGCATCCCGGTGGACACGCACGTCGGCCGCCTGAGCCGGCGCATGGGCCTGTCGGTCCACAAGGACCCGAAGAAGGTCGAGCGCGACCTGATGACGCTGATCCCGAAGCGGCAGTGGACGGACTTCGGCCACCGCATGATCTTCCACGGCCGCCAGGTCTGCAAGGCCCGCAAGCCGCGCTGTGAGGAGTGCGCCCTCGCGAAACTGTGTCCGAAGATCGGCCTGATCGTTGAAACGTAACCGAGGTTATACCACACGTCATGGAAGCCCTCCTCGACCGCTTCTGCCGTTACGTTCGCATCGACACCCAGGCCGACGAGAGCGCCGGCACCTACCCCAGCTCGCCGGGGCAACTCGAACTGGGCCGCCTCCTCCTGCGGGAGCTGCGCGACCTGGGCCTGCGCGACGCCGAGCAGGACGAGCATGGCATCGTCATGGCGACCGTGCCCGCGACGGTCCGCCGGCCGGCGCCGACCATCGCCTGGATCGCCCACGTCGATACCTCGCCGGAGACGAGCGGCAAGGGCGTCAAGCCGATCGTCCACCGCAACTACGACGGCCGCGACATCGTCCTGCCCGGCGACCCGACGAAGGTGCTGCGTCCCGCCGAGGACGCCGACCTGGCGCGTCTCAAGGGCTCGACCCTCGTCACGACGGACGGCACGACGTTGCTCGGGGCTGACGACAAGGCGGGCGTCGCGGTCATCGTGGAGGCGGTGGCGCACCTGGTCGCGCACCCCGAGGTGCCGCACGGCCCGGTCCGCATCTGCTTCACCTGCGACGAGGAGATCGGCCACGGCGTCGATCACGTCGATCTGAAGAAGCTGGGCGCCCAGGTGGGTTACACGCTGGACGGCGGCGGCCAGGGCGAGATCGACGGCGAGACGTTCTCGGCGGACCTGGCCGTCGTGACGATCGAGGGGGTGAACATCCACCCGTCGATCGGCAAGGGGCGGATGGTGAACGCGGTGCGGCTGGCGGGGGCGTTCCTGGAGCGGCTGCCGTGGCAGGCGCTGAGCCCGGAGACGACGGCGGACCGCGCGGGCTTCCTGCACCCGTACCGGATCGAGGGCGGCGTGGCCGAGGTGACGCTGCGGATCCTGCTGCGCGACTTCGACACGCCGAAGCTGGCGGAGAAGGCGGCGCTGCTGCGGCACGCGGCGGCGCTGCTGGAGGCGGAGCACCCGCGGGCGCGGATCGACGTGCAGGTGACGCCGCAGTACCGCAACATGACGGATGGGCTGGCGAAGGAGCCGCGGGCCATGGCGTTCGCCGAGGAGGCGATGCGGCGGGCGGGGTTGCAGCCGCGGCGGACGATCGTTCGCGGCGGCACGGACGGCTCGCGGCTGACGGAGCTGGGGCTGCCGACGCCGAATCTGTCGTGCGGGGAGCACAACCTGCACTCGCCGCTGGAGTGGACGTGCCTGGAGGAGATGGCGACGGCGGTGCGCGTGCTGGTCGAGCTGGCGAAGGCGTGGGGAGAAAATGGCTGAGAGGCGAGCGCTGGTGGCATACTGAGTCCAGCCCGGACAATGCCACCCTTCGTTTAGCCGCGGTTGTGAGAACCGCGTTCGGCGA
>JBBRPS010000837.1:0-4118 GCA_038227745.1 Gemmatales bacterium
ACGAGAGCTTTCGGCAGTCGCAACGTCGATGATGTGGGTGGATGCTTGAAAGATATCGGGCGGGTACTCCGTCCCGGGGGTCGACTGGTGGTAATAGAGTTCGGACAATCGAAGCTGCCGGTCTTTTCGACCCTCTTTCAGTGGTATAGCGACACGCTAATGCCCCGTATCGGGGGCGCGATCACCGGGAACAGGGCGGCCTATGAGTATCTGCCGCGGACCTCCCGGGCCTTCCCGTGTCGAGAGACCTTTACCGAGCTGAGGGGGGCGAACGATTTCGATGAGGTCAGCTTTCGGCCGCTCTTTGGGGGGATAGCCTACCTCTACCGCGGAACACGATCGCAGGTCGCTCCCCGCTCGACAAAGGAATCACCGATCGCTGAGGCGCGGTAGTGCTAAGGAGAGATGGATGAACTCAGGAAACCTTCCGGGAAGTATCATGGGACCGAACTCCGACCGACCGTGGATCATCGGCATCACCGGTGCTTCGGGGATCTGCTACGCGCGTCGGCTCGTTGAGCTGGTCCTGACCGAGAGTCCGACGGCAACGCTCGAGATCGTCGCCTCCGAATCCGCGCTCCGGGTCATGCGCGAAGAGGAGGGGGTTCCCTGGGGCGTGGTCCTTGCCCCAGGGCGCGGCTAATGCGTGGGGCCGAAGGACTTCCACTCGAGCCGGCACTCCGAGCACTTGAGCGCTCCGTAAACATTGTAGTAGGTGGCGTGACCGGTGCTCGTGTCGGATTTTGCCAGCGTCATCTCGTCGTGGAAGTTCGCATGCCGGTGGCACAGCCCCCGGCCGCACGCGGCGCAGGTGCCCCGCGCGTGCTCTTCACAGAACCAGCACAGCATCGCTCTGGCCTCCCATGAGAAAAGTCCGGAGGAGTTCCGGCAGGGACAGAGCCCGGCGTTCGGGGAGCCGGGCAGGCTTCTCTAACCATAGCTCCGCCGCGCAGGCGTGCAAAGGCAAACTGCGCAGGCCGCCCCGGGTGCGCGAACGCCCGCTCGCGCGGCGGGAAGACAGGTTCCTCTCAGACGGGCGCGACCAGGATCGCCGCCGACCGTGGGGCGGCGACATAATGGTCCGCGGGCTGAAGTATTACCGCGTCCTTCTCCTCGACGATGTCCTGCGGCACTGGCAGGTTCGTGTCCACGAGGCGTTTCCAGCGCCACTGGCCGTGGCGCGGCGGCAGGCTGAACTTCTGCCACTCCCAGTGCGCGTTGAAGAGCACGTACACGTCGGGCTTGCCGTGCCAGCCGTGCAGCTGGAAGGCCAGCGTCCGCTTCTGCCCGGTCCAGTCGGGGTCGCCGATCTTCGCCCCGTGCCAGCTGAGCCGATTGACGAACTGCTCGCGATTCAGCGCGAAGTGCCGTTTGCGCAGCGCGATCAGCAGGCGCGTGAAGCGCAGCAGCCCGGCGTTCTTCTCCGCCAGGTCCCAGTCCACCCAGGAGATCTCATTGTCCTGGCAGTAGGCGTTGTTGTTGCCCTGCTGCGTCCGGCCGAACTCGTCGCCCTGCTGGAGGAACGGCACGCCTTGCGAAAGGAATAGCAGGGTGAGGAAGTTGCGTACCTGCCGCTCGCGCAGGGCGTTGATCCCCGCGTCTTCCGTCGGCCCCTCGTGCCCGCAGTTGTAACTGAAGTTGTGGTCCCAGCCGTCGCGGTTGTCCTCTCCGTTCGCCTGGTTGTGCTTGCGGTCGTACCCGACCAGGTCGTTCAGCGTGAAGCCGTCGTGGCAGGTGATGAAGTTGACGGAGTGGTACGGGTGCCGTGAGGAGTCGCCGTACAGGTCCAGGCTGCCGCAGATGCGCTTGGCGACGGCCGCCGCGGCGCCCGGCTCACTGCGGATGAAGCGGCGCGCGTCGTCGCGGAACCAGCCGTTCAGCTCGGCCCAACGGCCCCAGGCGGGGAACTTCCCCAGCTGCGACAGGCCGGCGGCGTCCCACGCCTCGGCGATCAGCTTGGTCCCCGCGAGCACGGGGTGCTCGGCGATGTGCTGGATCAGCGGCGGGTCTTCGAGCACCTTGCCGTTGGTGCCGCGGCCGAGGATCGCCGCCAGGTCGAAGCGGAAGCCGTCCACGTGCAGCTCCGCGACCAGGTACGCCAGGCTGTCGAGGATCAGGTCGCGCACCAGGGGGTGGTTGCAGTTGACCGTGTTGCCGCAGCCCGAGAAGTTGTAATAGCGGCCCTCGCGGTCGAGCATGTAATAGATGGCGTTGTCGAGGCCGCGGAAGCTGAGCGTCGGCCCGTGCTCGTCGCCCTCGCAGGTGTGGTTGTAGACCACGTCGAGGATGACCTCGATGCCGGCCCGGTGGAAGGCGCGGACCATCTCCTTGAACTCGCGGACCTGCTGGCCCGGCCGGGCCGCGTAGGACGCCTTCGGCGCGAAGAAGGACAGCGGCGAGTAGCCCCAGTAGTTCATGAGCTGTTGCCCGGTGGCCGAGTCCCGGTGGGCGTGATCCAGCTCATCGAACTCCAGCACCGGCATCAGCTCGACGGCCGTCACGCCGAGCGCCTTGAGGTAGGGGATCTTCTCGCACAGGCCGAGGAAGGTGCCCGGGTGGCTGACGCCGGACGACGGGTGCCGCGTGTAGCCGCGCACGTGCAGCTCGTAGAGGACCGTCTCGGCCAGCGACGTGGCCGGCGGCACGTCGCCGTCCCAGTCGAATTCGTCGTCGTCGAGCAGGAGCCGGCCGCGGCGCGTCAGCCGGCCGCCGGGCTGGCCGTGGGGCACGTCGGGGCAGCCCCAACACTGGCCGCCACTGACCGCCACGGCGTAGGGGTCGAGCACGATCGCGCGCGGGTTGAAGCGGTCGCCCGCCCCGGGGTCGGACGGCCCGTGGACGCGGTAGCCGTAGAGGATCTCCGGCCCCAGGCTGTGGACGAAGACGTGCCAGACGTCGCCCGTGCGGTTGAGTTTCGGGTGGAGCGGAATCTCGGCGAGCGGCGCCTCGTGGCCCTCGTGGAACAGGACGAGCGAGACGCTTTGCGCGTGCCGGGAGAACACCGCGAAATTCACGCCGCCGGGCCGGGGCGTGGCCCCGAAAGGGCGGCAGTGGCCGCGCGCGGTGACGAGGGCGGCCGCGGGGATGCCGTTGGCCTTCCCGGCCGCCTCGACCTTCGCCGGACTGAGAGGCGTGGCGACCTGCTCGGTCATCTTGTGCTCCTTGTCTCTCTGGTCCTCCTGCGGGCAGTGTGCCGGACCAGCCGGCTCACGCCGGCCGTTCGCCGAGACAGTTGACGACGCCATCGCCGGCCGTCAGCTTTCCGAGGCGAATAGCTTGTAGTCCAGCTCGGGGAAGATGGGGTCCATGTATTCGAGGATCTCCAGTTGCAGCGGGTTGAGCTGGTGGGAGTCGAGGCCGTTGAGCAGGTGGTGGAAGCGGTTGAGGTGGTCCCGGAAGCGGCGCTGGGCATACTCCTCGGTGGTGCCGTTCGTCACGATGAACGGCCAGTCGGAGGCCTGCGCCAGCATCAACTCGCGCCCGGCCTGGCGCAGGGCGCGGTCCTCGAGGCTGGCCGGCGCGGCATCCGGGTGCCCCTGCGCCGCCTGCCGCATCCGCGCCGCCGCCTCGTGCAGGGGCCGCCACATCCACTCGGTGCGGGAGTTCACCCAGTGCTCGTTGTAGCCGTTGCGGCCCCAGCTGCTCGCCGCCGGCATGGCCTTCTGCTGCACCGGGTACGCCTCCAGGTACTCGCCGGGCGTACTCAGCGCCAGGTCAACATCCCCGGACAATTCGCGGAGGACATGATAGATCCATTGCGGACCTTCAAACCACCAGTGCCCGAACAGCTCGGCGTCGTAGGGCGAGACGATGACGGGCGGGAACGGCATGCCGTTGCGGGCGCGGCCGGCGTGGTCGCGGCAGCGGTGCGCGAAGTCGCGCGCGTGCTTCTCGGCCGCGTCGCACGCCCCGTCGGGCTGGTACAGGTGCTTGTTGTCCGTCGCCCCGGTGATGCGGTGGTACTTGATGCCGGTGTGCGTGCGCACGCCGCGCGCGTACTGGAACGGTTCGAGGTACTGCTGGTCGAGGTCGAAGCCGATGTCGCGGTAATACTCGCGGTAATTCGGGTCGGCAGGGTAGCCGACCGTCTTGCTCCAGACGAGCTTGGAGGTCATCGG
>JBBRPS010000838.1:0-4116 GCA_038227745.1 Gemmatales bacterium
CCCGAGGCTCGCGGCTAAACTTATTGATGGACACCTTTTTTCTGGGATGGGGCGCCGCGGCCGGCGTCAATCAGGTAATGGGCCCCGAACAGCTAGGCCGGTTGATCGACCTGCACGCGGCCGCGCTGGTGCTGTACGCGCGGCAGTGGTGCGCCGCGCCCGAGGACGTCGTGCAGGAAGCGCTCGTCAAGCTCGTCGCCCTGCGCGAGCCGCCGCGCGACCCCCTCGCCTGGCTCTACCGCGTCGTCCGCAACGCCGCCGTCAGCGCCGCCCGTTCCGAGCGGCGGCGCCGGCAGCATGAGGCCGCCGCCGCCGCCGAACGCGCCCCCGCCTGGTTCACGCCGGACCCGGTCGGCGCTCTCGACGCCACCGCGGTCACCGAGGCGCTGCAGGGCGTACACGTCGAGGAGCGCGAGGCCATCGTCGCCCACCTCTGGGGCGGCCTGACGTTCGAGCAAATTGCCGCGGTGGCCGGCTGCTCCTCCAGCACCGCCCACCGCCGTTACCTCGCGGGGCTGTCCGCCCTGCGCGAAAGGTTGAAAGTGCCATGTCCGAAGACGTCCGCGATGAAGGACTAGGCGCGTTCGAGGCGTCCCTGCGAGGGCTGACGCCGCTGCCCCCGCGCCTCGACCGCGACCGCTTGCTGTTCCGCGCCGGCCAGGCGTCGGTGTCGCCGCGCGGCCGGCTGTGGCCCTGGGCGACCGCCGCCGCAACCGCCCTCGCCGCGAGCCTGGGGGGAATCCTGCTCCTGCGGCCGGCCCCGCAGCCGACCGTGCGCGTCGTTTATGTGCGGCAGGAGGCGCCGCAGCCGCCGTCCATTGCCGTGGCCCCGCCGGCCGCGGAGCAACCTGCGGAGGCGGGTACGCTCCCGACTGCGGATGACGTGCGGCTCGGCTACGGCCGGCTGCAGCAAGAGGTCCTGCGCTGGGGCGTGGACGCGCTGCCGTCGGTGGGCGTCGGCAGGCAGCCGGCCGGGCACGGCGGGCCGACGACCCTTCCGCCCCCCCCGAGTTACTACCAGCTGAGGCTTGCCTACAAGACCGGAGGTGAACTATGAAACGTGCGTGCGCCGCCCTGGCGCTGCTGCTGGCCGTCGCGCTGACCGCGCGGCCGCAAGCGCCCGACGAGCCGAAAAAACTGACACTGCGGCCGGCCGCCGCCCCCACGCCCGCCCTGAAGTATCGGCTGCTCCCCGTGCTGGCCGACATGAAGCCCGGCAACGCCGCGCTGCTCTACCAGCGCGCCCACAGCTTCGAGTGGTGGACCAGCATCCGCAACCAGCCGAAGTACCACGAGATGTTCGACTGGAACGACCTCCCGTTCAAGGACGTGCCCCGGGAGAAGATCGAGTTCCTGCGCCACTTCGCCGCCCTGCGCGAGGTGGACCGGGCGGCCCGCCGCGAGCACTGCGACTGGGAGATGACCGAGCGGATCAGGGAAGAGGGCCCCTGGATGCTCATCCCCGATGTCCAGGGCTTCCGCGAATACGCGGGGCTACTGGCCCTCCGCTGTCGTCTGGAGATCGCCGACAAACAATACGACAAGGCCCTCTACACCCTGCAAACCGGATTGAGCATGAGCCGGCACGTCGGCGACGCCCCGACGCTCATCAACGGCCTGGTCGGGGTGGCCCTCGCCCGCATCATGCTCGGCCGCGTCGAGGAGTTGATCCAGGCGCCCGACGCGCCCAACCTGTACTGGGCGTTGACGGACCTGCCGCGGCCCCTGATCGGCCTGCGCAAGGGCCTGCAAGGGGAGGCACTGATGGTCCAGGCGATGTTCCCAGGGCTGAAGAACATCGAGACGGAGACGCTCTCGCCGCGGGAGCAGCAGAAGCTGCTCAAGACGCTGCGGGACCCGGTGTTCCGGGCGCTGTTCGGCGTGCAGCGCCGCTCGCCGTGGGAAGAGAAGTTCGGCCAAGTGGCCTCCGCCCTCCGCGCTTATCTGCAGGCCCGGCGCAACCTGATCGCCCGCGGCCGCAAGGCCGAGGACGTCAAGGCGCTGCCCGTGCTGCAGGTGATCCTGCTCGACGACCTGCACGAGTACCGGCGGCACCGCGACGACCTGTACAAGTGGTCGAACGTGCCCTACTGGCAGGCGGCCCCGCACCTCGCCAAGGTCGAGCGGGACGTCCGGGCCGCCGAGAAGGAGCGCGCGGGGATGGCGCTGTTCCTCGGTTTCCTGCCGGCGCTGCAGAAGGTGTTCCAGGCGACGGCGCGCCTGGACCGCTCCATCGCCGCCCTGCGCTGCATCGAGGCGGTGCGGCTGCACGCGGCGGCCCACGGCGGCAAGCTGCCGGCCAGGTTGAGCGACGTTACCGAGGTGCCCGTGCCGGACGATCCGGCGACGGGGAAGAGTTTCGTGTACCAGGTGGACGGCGACCGCGTCACGCTGCGCGACTCGCCGGCCGCGGACGGCCGCTCGGCGCTGCACCTGCCGATGCACTACGAGATCACCTTCAAACGCTGACCGCGAACGAGCCCACCGAGTGCAAATCGGTGGGTTTTGCCGGGAGGACCACACCATGCGCCGATTCGCATTCGTTCTGCTGCTGCCGGCCCTCGCGCTGACCGCGGGCGCGGGCGGCGAGAAGTTCGACGCCGAGGCCCGCGCCCGGGCCGTCGCGCCCTACCTCGATGAACTCACCTTCGCCGTCGCCCGCGTCGATCTGTCGCGGCCCGACGGCGAGGCCATCGCGACGAAGATCGCCGAGCTGGCCGGCGCCCTGGACGAGGGCGACGACGCCAAACGGCCGCTGCGCCGCTGGGTGGCCGACTTCACCGCGGCGGGCGGAAAAGAGCTTTTCTTTATCTTCAGTTTCGCCGACCGGGACGGTCCGGTCGTGGTCGCGCCGCTCGGGGAGCGGGCGGACGCAAAGGCCCTCGCCCGCCTGCTCGGTTCGGGGACGCTGCTCCCCGCGGGCGAGTACGTGAAGGTCGGCCAGGCGGTCGTCGGCGGCGCGAAGGGGGCGGCCGAGCGGCTGCGCCGCCTCGAGCCGGACACGCGCCCGGACCTGGCGAAGGCGTTCGCGGCGGCGGGGGACACCAGCGCGCAGCTCCTCGTGCTGCTCACTGCCGACGCATGCCGCGTCATCGAGGAGGTCCTGCCGACGCTGCCGAAGGAGGTCGGCGGCGGGCCGAGCACCGTCCTGACGCATGGCGTGCTGTGGGCCGCGGTGGGCCTGAACGGGCCGCCGAAGTCGTCGCTGCGCGTCGTGGTCCAGTCGCGGGACGCCGAGGCCGCCGGCAAGCTGCGCGACTGGATGGGCAAGGCCCTCGAAGCGATGGGCAAGCTGAAGGACGTGCGGCGGCTGTTCCCCGAGTTCGACCAGTTCGCCGCCTCCGTCAAGCCGGAAGTGGTCGGGGATCGCGTGAGGCTAGCGCTGGACGAAAAACAGGTGGCGTCGATCCTGCAACCCCTGGTCGGCGCGGCGCGGGCGCGGTCGGCGCGAGACCAGTCCGCGAACAACCTCAAACAGTTGGCCCTCGCTTCGTGGGTCTATTACGACACGCACAAGGGGTTCGTCACGCCGGCGAACTACGACAAGCAAGGCAAGCCGCTGTTGAGCTGGCGCGTCCATCTCCTCCCGTACCTGGAGGAAACGCCTCTCTACAACCAGTTCCGCCTGAACGAGCCGTGGGACAGTGAGCGCAACAAGAAGCTGATCGCGCGGCTGCCGAAGATCTACGCCAGCCCGTTCGCGAAGAAGCAGGCCACCCAGGGCAAGACGGTGTACCTGGCGCCGCGGGGCAAGGACACGATGTTCCCCGGCCGGCAGACGTTGCTGGTCAAGGACGTCACCGACGGGACCAGCAACACGATCCTGTTCGTCGAGGCGGCGCCGGAGCGCGCCGTGATCTGGACGAAGCCGGACGACCTGAACGTGGACTTCAAGCGGCCGCAGGAGGGGCTGGTGGTGAAGGGCCGCGACGGCTTCCTGGTGGCGCTGGTGGACGGCTCGGTGCATTTCGTGCCCGCGACGGTAACGGCCCAGACGCTCGGAGCCGCGTTCACGCGCAGCGGCGGCGAGGTGCTCGGCAACGACTGGGACGCGAGATGACGACCCCGGCCTACTGAGTCCAGCGCGGAGAAAGGCACCTCGTTTAGCCGCGGTTC
>JBBRPS010000839.1:0-4099 GCA_038227745.1 Gemmatales bacterium
CGCATACGGCTCTAAACATTGTCGTCCTCGTCGTCCCCGGGCGGCCGCAGGACCATGCGCGGCCCGAGCAAGGACGCCAGCAACCCCGTGAGTCCGCCGACGACCGCCCCGCCGGCCGCAAAACCGCCCGCCCAGAAAGCAACGCCGCCGGGGGCCGCAAATAGCGCCCCAAGGACCGCCCCGTCGAGGCAGGCGAGACATCCCCCGACCGCCGCACCCAGTGCCAGCCCCTTCACGGCCGTGCCCTCAGCCGAACATCCCCCCCATGGCCATGCCCACGATGAACAGGCCGGCCACGATCAGAATCACCAGGCCGTTGAGGATGACCCCGAGCACGGCAAAGGTGCGGTTGCGGTCCTCCTGGAACAGGCCGGCGACGCCCAGGCCGAGGCCTGCCAGGCAGGCCAGCACGCCGATGCAGTTGAAGACACCGGCCAGCGTGCCGACCGTCCGACCTTCGCGGTAACCGGCCCCGCCCGTGGCCAGGACGACGAGCAGCAGGACAAGCAGCAAGTCGATCACGATGACGATCAGACCGATGAGGAACGACGCAATCCCCACACCGGAGTGCGTCCGGCGGCCGACGTCCGGATACCGCGCGTCGCCCCTCTCGTCGCCGTAAGGGTCGTCGCGGGACGAGCGCGGGGGCGGGGCGGCGGAGGTTGCGGGCGTCTCGAACAGTTGCCCACAGCCCGGACAGGCCGCCGTTGCCCCGGGCGCCGGGGCCTCCATCCGTGTGCCGCAGCGGGAGCAGCTGAACTGGCTCATGGCGCAAGCCTCGTGAGGTAAAGGTGGATAAGGACGCCGTCATTCTCGCCGCCGCGGGGCGCGCTCTGCAAGCAAAAAGTTCCGCCGACGCCTCCCCGCCTTCCCCTTTTCCGCCCGGCGGTGGCGCCCGGGCGGCACGTTGTTTGCACGAACTCGCTCTTATTCGTCTCCCCCGCGTGGGGGAGGACCGAGCGAACACCTGGATGCCGTTCCGCTGAAAGGGGTACACGATGACTCTGCTTCGCTGGGCACTGGCCCTGTTTGTGATCTCGCTGATCGCCGCGCTGTTCGGCTTTACGGGCATCGCGGAGGGGAGTGCGGAGATCGCCAAGTTCCTGTTCTTCGTGTTCGTGGTCGGCCTCGTCTTGCTGCTGATCCTGGCCGCCTTCGTCGGCCGGTCGGTCACCGGCGGTCCGTGACGTCGAGCCCGGCGCACCGGGCGGCCACAACAGGACCGCCCGGTGGCTGTCTCGCCTCCACCTCCATTTCCGCACCGATCCATGGGGATCCGCACCATGGCCCTCCGCATTGAAGACTACGGCCTGATCGGCGACCTGGAGACCGCCGCCCTCGTCGGCCGCGATGGCTCCATCGACTGGTTGTGCGTCCCGCGCTTCGACTCGGGGGCGTGCTTCGCCGCGCTGCTCGGCACGCCGGAGCACGGCCGCTGGCTGCTGGCGCCCGCCGAGGACGTCCGCACCACGAGCCGCCGCTACCGCGACAACACCCTCATCCTCGAGACCGAATTCCACACCGACGGCGGGGCCGTCACGGTGATCGACTGCATGCCGCCGCGCATCCGAGAGCCGACCCTCGTCCGCATGGTCGTGGGCAAGCGCGGCCAGGTGCGCATGCGCTTGCACTTCGTTCTGCGCTTCGACTACGGCTCGATCATCCCCTGGGTGCGGCGCACCGACACCGGCATCCGCGCCGTCGGCGGCCCGGACGGCATCGTCCTCGACACGCCCGTGGAGCTGCACGGCGAGAACCTCAGCACGGTGGCGGAGTTCACCGTCACCGAGGGCCAGCAGCTCCCCTTCACCCTGATGTGGCACCCATCGAACCAGCCCCGCCCCAGGGAGATCGACGCGGCCGGGGTCATCGAAAAGACCGAAGCGTGGTGGCGCGAGTGGGCCGGTCGTTGCACTTACGAGGGGCCGTGGCGTGCGGCCGTGATGCGCTCTCTCATCACGCTCAAGGCGCTGATCTACGCCCCGACCGGGGGCATCGTCGCGGCCCCGACCACATCGCTGCCCGAGAAACTCGGCGGCGTGCGCAACTGGGACTACCGCTACTGCTGGCTGCGCGACGCCACCTTCACCCTCTACGCCCTGCTCACGAACGGCTACACCGAAGAGGCCCTGGCCTGGCGCGAGTGGCTGCTGCGCGCCGTGGCGGGCAACCCGGCGCAGATCAACATCATGTACGGCCTGGCGGGGGAACGGCGGCTGACCGAGGTGGAGCTGAAGTGGCTGCCGGGCTACGAGGGCTCGAAACCCGTGCGGGTCGGCAACGCCGCCCACGAGCAGTTTCAGCTCGACGTCTTCGGCGAGCTGGCCGATACGCTGCACCTGGGGCGCCGCCACGGGGTGCCGCCGAGCGAAGAGGGCTGGCGCGTGGCCCGCGTCATGACCGAGTTCCTGGAGAAGGCGTGGAAGGAGCCGGACGAGGGCATCTGGGAGGTGCGCGGCCCGCGTCGCCACTTCGTCCACTCGAAGGTGATGGCCTGGGTCGCCTTCGACCGCATGGTCAAGGCGGTCGAGCAGTTCGGCCGTGACGGCCTCGCCGACCGCTGGCGCGCCGTCCGCGACGAGATCCACGCCCAGGTCTGCGACAAGGGCTTCGACCGCTCGCGCAACACCTTCGTGCAGTATTACGGCGCGTCGGGCCTCGACGCGGCCCTCTTGATGATCCCACTGGTCGGCTTCCTGCCGGCCGCCGACGCGCGTGTCGTCGGCACGGTCGAGGCGGTCCGGCGCGAGCTGATGGCGGACGATGGCCTGGTGAAGCGCTACTCCAGCAGTGAGCAGGTGGACGGCCTGCCGCCGGGCGAGGGGGCGTTCCTGCCCTGCACGTTCTGGCTGGCCGACTGCCTGACGCTGATGAACCGGAAGGAAGAGGCGCGGGGGATCTTCGCGCAGCTGCTGTCGCTGTGCAACGACCTGGGGCTGCTCGCGGAGGAGTATGACTCCGAGGCGAAGCGGCTGGTCGGCAACTTCCCGCAGGCGTTCACGCACGTCGGCCTGGTGAACACGGCGTGCAACCTGGCGCGCGCGATTGGGCCGGCGTCGCACCGCTGCGAGGCGGACGGCGGCTGCAAGGACGAGGCACTCGCGGAGGACCGGGCGAAAGCGGGCAAGGGAGGGGGTATCCCATCGCCGGTGGAGAACCGATGCGTACCATAGGCCAGCGTATTCTACTGCGCGAGATGCTCGTTTTTCCAGGAATCCAGGTGGGCGATTGTCCGCGCGGGGCGTGAAAAACACTGGGGATTTCAGCATCTCTGAGCAGATCTCGCGCAGTAGAATTACCCTATCGGCCGGGCGGCGACGCTGGCTTCGTCGGTCGTTACACTCAATAAAGCTCAATGATATGCTCGCCGCCGTGCGCCGGGTTCCCTATGAGCCTCTGCCCCACCGGATCAACGACGAAATCCAGTCCCTCCAACGGCAACTGGCCGATCAGCACCGGCGTATCGTCGGGGATCCCGACTACATCCCCGTTCCAGTCACGCCCCTGAATCGTCAATCGCACGACCCCATACATCTGGAGAGTGACGACCCCGGCGCTGGTCCGCGCCTGCCGCTGACGCACGGGCTGGAGTCCGAGTTGGGTGACCAATCGCGTCGGCAAGGAGAGGGTCGTTGCCCCCGTGTCAACCAGCGCATCCGGCACCTCGATGGAACGCACCTGCTCCTGCGGCAGAATCCCCTGCGCGGCGTTGAACAGGTCGTTCAGGTTCTCGATCTTGGCCGCTACAAGGACCTTGCCCATCGTCGCCATCTCCATGTGCCGCCTCGCGCTCGGGAAAGGGAAAATCGCCTCCGTCATTATAGCGACCCCAACCGCGGAGGGCTGCTGACCTGCTTGCGTTTCCCCCCCCGCCCCGCTAAGGTAACAGCAAACCCGCAGCACCCTTGCGAGACCGCCGCGATGCGATACCTCTGCCCCTGCCTGCTCGCTCTGACCGCCGTCTCCCTGGCCCGTGCCGACGGCCCCGTCCTCAAGGAGGCTCGCCTGCGCCTCCTCCGCGGCAACTACGCCGAGGCCCGCGACCAGTTCGCCGCCCTCGCCAAGGACCCGCAAACCCAGGTCCCCGCCGCCGTCGGCC
>JBBRPS010000840.1:0-4081 GCA_038227745.1 Gemmatales bacterium
CCCGCGCAGCGGGATCTGGCTCACCGCTCGCGGCTAAACGGGTGAAGCGCTCGACCAAGGAGCGCGTTCCCTGGGAGGACCGCCCGTGCGTTCCGCCGACCTGTTCGGCCTGGCCCTGTCGGCCCTGTGGCAGCAGAAGCTGCGCACCATCCTTACCACGCTCGGCGTGGTGTTCGGCAGCTTCGCCCTCCTCGCCAGCCTGTCGGTGCGCGAGGGCGTCAGCGAAACCGTCGTGCGCGAGTACAGCCGTTTCGGCGAGTTGCGCCGGATCGACGTCCATCCGCAGATGACGGTCGTCAAGGCCGCCGACCCCAAACCCCCAAAGGACACGCCCGAGGTGCGCGGCGCCATGAGCGAGGCGCGGCGGCAGCGGCTCGCGCGGCAGTTCGCCGAGCGCAAGCAGCGGGAAGGGAATCGCTCGGGCCAGCCCTTCGCGAAGGTGCCCCTGACGCCGGAACTGGTCCGGGCCATCGCGGCCCTCCCCCACGTCCGCTCGGCCCGGCCGGAATTCATCCAGGAGGGCCGCGTCGCGCTCGGCGGCAAGGTCGAACAGGCCCTCACCGTGGCGGCACCGCTCGACGACGAGCCGTTCCGCAAGCGCCTCATCGCCGGCACGTACCTCCGGCCCGGCGACGAGCGCGGTGTGGTGGTGACGGAATACCTGCTCTACCTCCTTGGCGTGACCGACGAGGCGGACTTAGCGAAGGCACCCAGTCGGAAACTGCGGCTGGAGTTCCGCACCGGGTTCGAGTCGCCGCGCGTGCTGCTCAACCTCCTGCAAGGACCGGCGGCGCAGGTGACGGCGCGCGACGAACAGCTCCTCGACCGCGTGTTGGCACGCCTGCCGGAGGCCCTGGACAAGATGGGCCTGTCCGACGTGGAGAAGGCGGCGGCGCGGAAACTGCTCCTGCCGGAGCCGTCCCTCCCCGGCGGCGGCGCCGTCGTGGTCGGCGAGGAATTCACGATCCGCGGCGTGCTCCGGGTGGCCGAGGAGGCCGAGACGCGCACGCCGTGGGGGTGGCTGCAGGGGAGTGCCGACGTGCTGCTGCCGATGAAGGCCGCCGAGGACCTCTACCTGCGCGTGCCGCGCAACCGCACGATCGGCTTCCAACACCTGCGCGTCGAGGTGGACGCCGTCGAGCACGTCAAGGAGGTGAAGCAACAGATCGAGGGCATGGGGCTGCGCACGAGCGCGCTGATGGAGATGGTCGAGCGGGACCAGTTCACTTACCGGCTGATCTTCACGGCGATGACAGTGGGGGCAGTGGTGAGCCTGCTGGTGGCGTCGCTGGGGATCACCAACACGATGCTGATGAGCGTGCTGGAGCGCGTGCGCGAGATCGGCGTGATGAAGGCGGTGGGGGCGCGCGACGGCCACATCCAGCTGATCTTCCTGGTGGAGGGCGCGCTGGTCGGCCTGGTCGGCGGGCTGCTCGGCCTGCTGCTCGGCTGGGTCGCCCACTTCCCCGGCGACACGTGGGTGCGCGCGACCGTGGAGAGCGGGCTGTCGCTCAAGCTGGAGCACTCGATTTTCGCGTTCCCGTGGTGGTTGGTGGCGGGCGTGCCGGTGTTCGCGTGCCTGGTGACGACGCTGGCGGCGCTGTACCCGGCACGGCGGGCGGCGCGCGTCAACCCCATCGCGGCGCTGCGGCACGATTGAACGGTTCGCCCTCGCCGACCTGCGTCCTCACTTCCCGTATCGCAGCACCTTCCCCGCCAGCGCGCCGGTGAAACGGCCGCCGTCGATAGCCAGGCGGCCGTTGACGAACAGGTAGCGCACGCCGCTCGCGTACTGGTGCGGCTGGTCGTAGGTCGCGGTGTCGCGGAACGTCTTCGGGTCGAACACCACCACGTCCGCGTAGTACCCCACCTTCAGATAACCGCGCTGCGGTAACTCCAGGATGTCCGCCGGCAGACCGCTCGCGCTGCGCAGCGCCTGTCCCAGCGGGATCACCTTCTCCTCCAGGGCGTAGTAACCGATCTTGCGCGGGAAGCAGCCGTAGCTGCGCGGGTGCGGCACCGTCGCCGACGGCACCTGCGCACTGCCGTCGCTGGCCGTCGCGACGAAAGGCTCGCGCATGAACAGCCGCACCTCCTCCTCGTTCATGCCGAAGCTCACCACGCCGGCCCCGCCCTGCCGCTGGATCTCCAGCACGATTTCCAGCACGCTCTTCTTCTCCAGCCCGGCGATGGCCGCCAGGGCCTTGCCCTGCCACTGCGGCTTCGAGGCGTAGGAGGCGATGCGGAGGCTCTTGCCGCCCTGCCGGGCGTCGATCTTTTCCTCGATCGCCTTGCGCAGCCGCGGGCCAATCTCCGGGTCGTCCAGGCGGCGCACCAGGTCCTTCGCCGACCCCTCACGGTAGCGCGCCGGGATCACCATGGCGGCGAGCGACGTGCTGCTGGCGGTGTAGGGGTACTGGTCGGCCGTCACGCGCACGCCCTTGCGGCGCTCGCGGCGGATCAGGGCGATCATGTCGCCGGCCTTGCCCCAGGCGCGCTTTCCCGAGACCTTGATGTGCGAGATGTGGATGCGGATGCCGGCCCGCCGCGCGATCTCCAGGATCTCCGCCAGGGCGACGAGCACCCCCGTCCCCTCGTCGCGGATGTGGCTGGCGTACAGGCCGCCGTGCCGTGCCGCCACCTGCGCCAGCGCCACCAGCTCATCGGTCCTGGCGTAGGTGCCCGGGTTGTAGATCAGTCCCGTCGCCAGGCCCCACGCCCCCGCCTTCATCCCCTCGTCCACCAGCCCCTCCATCTTCCGCAGTTCCTCGGCGGTCGGGTCGCGGTTGGCGTTGCCCATGACGCGCTCGCGGACGGCGTTGTGCGGCACCTGGTGGATGACGTTGGTGCCGACGCCCCCCTTCTCCAGCTTCGCGAAGTAGCCGGCCACGTCGGAGGGGCCGAAGCCGCAGTTGCCCGTGACGACCGTCGTCACGCCCTGCGCCAGGTAGTTCAGGTTGGCGCGCGTGGCGGGCAGTGTCAGGGGAGTGTCACTGTGCGTGTGCAGGTCGATGAAGCCCGGCGAGAGGACCAGGCCCTCGCCGTCGATGACGCGCGGGCTGCCGGCGACCTTGAACTTGCCGACGCCGACGACGCGGTCGCCGCGGATGGCGAGGTCGCCGATCTGGCCGGGGCCGCCGCTGCCGTCGAAGATGAGGGCGCCGCGGATGACGACGTCGGCCATGACGGCCGCTTCGCCGGCCGGGGCGCGCGCGCCGCCCAGGGCCAGCACGATAAGGGACAGGGACGCGATGCGCATACGGCTCCTCGCTTCGTGGGTCAGGACTCCGATCCTGACATGACTTGTCAGGATCGGAGTCCTGACCCACGGCCACAGGATCTTCCCGGTGCGATCCTAAAACGCCGTGCCGCTCATGGCAAGGGGGCGGTCTGCTCGATCCGCTCGATCGCCCACTGGGCCGCCTCGCGCACGATCACCTCCGGGTCCGCGAGCGCCCGCCGCAGGGCCGGCAGGGCCGCGGGGTCGCCGCGGTTGCCCAGGACAATCGCCGCGTTGCGCAGCAGCCCGCGTCGCTTGCTCCGCAGCAGGGCCGTGCCGCGGAAACGGCGGCGGAACTCCTCCTCGCCCAGGCCCAGCAACTCGACCAGGTCCACCGCCTCCAGGTCGGGGCGCGGCCGCAGCGCGGGTTCGGCGGCGGCGGGGGCCTTGCGGTTCCAGGGGCACACCTCCTGGCACACGTCGCAGCCGAACAGCCAGTCGCCGACGCCGGCGCGGTACACGGCGGGAATGCTGCCCTTCAACTCGATCGTCAGGTAACTGATGCAGCGGCGCGCGTTCAGGCTGCCGGGGCCGGTGAAGGCCTGCGTCGGGCAGGCGTCAAGGCAGGCGGTGCAGGTGCCGCAGTGGCTCGCCTCGTGGGGCGGGTCAGGTCGCAGTTCGACGCTCAGCAGCAGCGCGCCCAGGAAGAAGTAACTGCCGAACCGTTTGTCGAGCAGCATCGTGTTCTTGCCGAACCAGCCGAGGCCGGCGCGGCGGGCGAAATCGCGTTCCAGTAGCGGGGCCGTATCGACCACGCCCCGGCCCAGACAGCCAGGAACCTCGGTCTGCACGCAGTCCAGG
>JBBRPS010000841.1:0-4077 GCA_038227745.1 Gemmatales bacterium
GTGTACATCTCAAGGCAGGCCTGTGAGAAGTACCTTACCCGTGTCGTCACCTCCCCCACGTTGGCCCTGCCTTCACCACGGAGTTCTGGCGGAAGGTGAACTTCCTGCGAATCCAGAACAAAGGAGAAAGTCAGCGGGTTATGCTGTCCCTCTTCGAGGAAGCATTGCAGAAGGAGGCCGGCCTGACACTGAAGCAGTGTGGAAGCCCTGATGGACCGTACTTTTACCTGGACGACTGTATTTTCACAGGAACGCACGTCCGCTGGAATGTCATCGACTGGGTGAAAACGGATCGTGCTCCCAAAGTGGCGAAGGTCCACATCCTCACCCTGGCGAAATATCGCGGCCGCATCCCGTACGCAGAGAAGGAGATCCAAAAGGCCGCACGGGCCATCCATAAGGATGTCACCGCCGAGAAGTGGTGGCATGCCCCGGGACTAGCACTGGCGGATTCTTCTTGCGATGGTGAGACGGATTGTCTCCATCCCGCCAGCTTCCCAGAGAACGATCCGCATGTGCAGCTCCTTCTGACCGCGCTCGCTCAGCACGGTCGTCCTGCGAGGGCCAGGACCACTTCAACGACGGCCGCGAACAAGGTCTTCGCGTCAGAGGCGGGCCGGAGGGTACTCGAACAGGAATTCCTCAAGGCCGGGGCAAGGATCAAGTATGAGCTTTGTCCGTACTTGCAAAAGAACCAATGGCCACTGGGCTACGACGTATTCAAGGGTGCGGGGTTCGGCTCGCTCCTTGTTACCTATCGTAACTGCCCCAACAACTGCCCACTCGTTCTTTGGGCCGGTGATCCCTGGTTTCCGCTTTTCCCCAGGAAGACGAACACGCAGTCGGCGGTCGATGCACTGCACGCCGAAGTCCTTGGGCTAGAAGAACACTCGGGACTGGAATCGAGTCGCAAACAGGATGGCGCAAGTGCGGTGAACAAGGATGACGAAGAGCTTCCCTTCTAAACGGGACGGACCGAATATGAGCAAGACAGTTGAGGTTCGCACCTACGATCCGGCAGAAGCCGCGGTGTTTTGCAAGACGGCCGAGCGGTTCGGTGGCTTGTCCAATATGGCGGGCGGCTTCCCCCTTCGCATCAACGGGATCAACATCCTGACCTCAGAATCGCTCTACCAGGCATGCCGCTTCCCCCACCTACCCCAGGTCCAGAAACTGATCATTGAGCAGAGAAGCCCGATGACGGCCAAGATGAAGAGTAAGCCGTATCGCAATCAGTCGCGGGCTGATTGGGACTCAGTGCGAGTTCGCATTATGCGTTGGTGCCTTCGCTGCAAGCTCGCCCAAAACTGGTCTACCTTCGGCGATCTGCTGCGCTCAACCGGAGACCTTCCGATCGTCGAATTGTCCAGGAAAGACGATTTTTGGGGGGCCAAGCCCAATAGTGTTCGGCACGAGATTTGCGCCATGATCGGGTGGCGATCCGGCAGGGTTCCGGCCCGCCAAATTGACACCCGATCCACCGGGCCGCCATGCCACGACCACGAAAACCGCCCCGGACCGCCAAGTCCGTCGGCGGACTCAAATACTTCCACAAACTCCTGCCGCTCTTGGAACGACTTCACGAGGTCGGCACCGAACGCGACCGCGCCGGCAATCGACAATTCCACTTCGACCACTACGCCACCCTGCTGTTGTTGTACTTCTTCAACCCCAGCCTCACCAGCCTCCGCAGCCTCCAAGAAGCCAGCGGACTCGCCAAAGTCCAGAAGAAACTTGGCATCCCCCGCACCGCGCTCGGATCGCTCAGCGAAGCCGCCCACGTCTTCGACCCCGCGCCCCTCCAGGCCATCGTCGCCGAACTCGCGGGCCAAGCGTTGCCCCTCGAAAAGGGTCGGGAGGCCGAGGTTCTGCGCGGCCTGACCGCCGTCGATGGCTCGCTGCTGCCGGCGTTGCCGAAGATGGCCTGGGCGTTGTGGGTCGATGACACCCATCGCGCCGCCAAACTGCACCTGCACTTCGACGTCTTCAAAGGCGTGCCGTGCCAGGCGACCCTCACCCACGGCAACGGCAACGAAAAGCAGCAACTCCGCCAGACCCTTCAAGCGGATCGGCTCTACGTCATCGATCGCGGCTACGCGGAATACCAGCTTTTCCAGGACATTATCGACGCGAACTCGAGTTTCATCGGCCGCATCCGCGCCAACGCGGTCTCCACCGTGGTGGACGACCGCCCGCTCTCGGCCGAGGCGACGACGGCGGGCGTCGTCCGCGATTGGGTCGTCCACCTGGGGTGCGAAACGAGCGGCGCGGTCTTCCGGCAACCGCTGCGTCTGGTCGAAGTGGCGACCGGCAAGACGGACGCCAACGGGCAACCCGAAGTGCTGCTGTTAGCCAGCAATTGCCTCGATCTGGACGCGGCGTGGATCGCGTTGGGGTACCAGTTCCGTTGGACGGTGGAACTGTTTTTCCGCTGGTTCAAGTGCATTCTCGGCTGCCAGCATCTGCTGTCGAACTGCCGCAATGGCGTGGCGATTCAGGTGTATCTGGCGTTGATCGCGAGTTTGGTGATCGTGCTGTGGACGGGCCACAAGCCGACGAAGCGGACGTTCGAGATGATTTGTCATTACTTCTCGGGCTGGGCGACGGAGAAGGAGTTGTTGGCCCACATCCGGAAGTTGGACGCGAAGCGCGCGTCGGCGAAGTCGAAAAAATCGTGAGACCACCCGCCGGGAGATTCTCGGCTTGGATCGGGGTGGCGTTCGACGCTGCGCGGTGCGGAATGCCAGTGGGGTCCGAACGCCGCCGTGGTTGCACTGCGCGGCCGACCGACGTCGATTCGGCGAACGCGCGCGCGATCACCCGACCGCGGCACACCGACCACAAATTTCGAGCCGAACACTATTGAACCCTCCCCCAATTACCTCCTCACGTCGTTTAGGCCAACATCAACTTTCAAACGGCCCTGGCGGGTCTGCAATTGCGAAAGCGCACCGTGCTCGGGTATACTGCCCGCTCGCACGTACAGCGGATTCAATGCAACCGAAAGGAGCGGTCATGGCAAAGGTCCTGGGCATCGGCGGCGTCTTCATCAAGGCGGACGACACCAAGGGACTGTTCGCGTGGTACGAACGCCTGGGGTTGCCCGGAGGCTGCGCCCCGATGAGCCTCCTTCACTGGCGGCACGACGACGACCCGGCCAAAAAGGGCATGACCGTGTGGTCGCTTTTCCCCCGTGACACCAAGTATTTCGGCACCGGCCCGCAGACGGTCATGGTGAATTACATGGTGGACGACCTGGACGGCATGCTGGTGGCGTTGCGGGAAGCCGGTGCGGACGTGGACCCGAAACGGGAGGATTCCGAGTACGGCCGCTTCGCCTGGGCGACCGATCCGGAAGGCAACCGGATCGAACTCTGGCAACCGCCGGCGTAAACGCCTGCCGTTGTTCGGGCAATTCGGGTTGAGGTGCCGGCTTTTTAGTTGACACTTGTGTTAACGCGCCTTTACACTTCAACCATGCCGCCTGCGCGGTTTTGCCAAGCCGCCTTCTTCCAAGGTCTTCGCTGATGGATATCCTGCCGCGTCTCCCCCGGCGCTTTGTGCCGCTCGCCGTGCTGATATTACTGCTTGTGCCGGAGGGCGTGCGCGCGGCGGATAAGCCCGCGGCCCGACCCTCCGCGGTGGAAACGGCCGCGAAGGTCGATGCCGCCCTTCTCCGCGGGTTGAGACCCGACACGCCGCTGCCCGCCGTGGTGGACGACGAAACCTTTCTGCGGCGTGTGTCTCTTGATCTTACGGGCAAACGGCCCGACCCCGACGCCGTGCGCCGCTTCGTCGCCGACGCCGGGGCGGACAAGCGGGCCAAGATCGTCGAAGAACTGCTCAAGAGCGACGCCTACGCGGTCAACTGGGGCCGCTACTGGCGCGACACCGTTACCTATCACACGCCGGCCAGCGCCAATTACTTGCGTTGGAAACTGTTCGACGACTGGTGGGCGACGCAACTGCGCCGCAACCGGCCCTGGGACCAGGTCGTCACCGCGCTCGTCACCGCCAGCGGCATTAACGACGAAATCGCCCCGGTCAACTACCTCACGGCCCTGTACGGCAACCCCA
>JBBRPS010000842.1:0-4048 GCA_038227745.1 Gemmatales bacterium
CACACAAGCCCGACGCGCCAGCGAGGCATTTCCTCGCTGGCGCGTCGGGCTTGTGTGAGGATCTTTCGCGCCGGGGTAATACTCCCCTTGGCACTACAGTTGGCTTCGCGGACAATAGCCCCTGATTTTCGCGTTCCCTGTCCGCACAACATTCTGCAACGGAGTGCCCCGATGAACCTCCTTGCGCACCTCTCGTTTCTGGCCACCCTGTTCGCAGCGGCGGACGGCCCCGCTCGCACTGCTTTTGAAGCGGCCCGCCAGGCCACAGAGGACGCCACGCTGCTCCACCGCGCCGGTGTGCCCACCGACGGCCCGGGGCTGGTCGCGTTTCTCCGCCGGCAGATCCTGACCGAGGCCGACAGGCAGGCCGTCGCCGAACGGGTGCGCCGGCTCGCCAGCCCGACGTTCAAAGTCCGCGACCGCGCCGCCGCCGAGCTGACCAGGAGCGGCCCGGCCGTGCTGCCGCTGCTGCGGCAGGCGCCCAAGGGCGACCAGCTGGAGGCACAGCGGCGCCTGCAGCGGTGCATCGAGACACTGGAGAAGATCCCCTGGAACAAGGTGGGCACCGCGGCGGCGCGGCGGCTGCAGGCGCTTCGGCCGCCGGAAGCCTGCGCCGCCCTGCTGGCCTACGTCCCGTTCGGCGGCGAAGACGCCGAGGAGGAGACGCTGGCGGCACTCCTCGCGCTCGGGGCGCCGGGCGGCAAGCCCGACCCGGTCCTGGACGCCGCCCTGCGCGACGCGGAGCCGACCCGCCGCGCCGCCGCGGCCCTGGTGCTGGCGCAGAAAGGCGACGCGAAGCAGCGGGAGGCGGTGCGCGCCGTGCTGCGCAGCGACCTGTATTTGAGCGTGCGCCTGCGGGCCGTCGAGGGGTTGCTCGAAGCCGGCGACCCCGCCCCCATTCCGGTGCTGATCGCCATCCTCGCTGACGGTAACGACGATCTGTCGCACCGGGCCTACGACCTGCTCCGCAGCACGGCGGGGGACAAGGCGCCCGCACTGCCGCCGGGCGGCGATCCGGAGTCGCGGCGCAAGGGCCACGAAGCCTGGCTCGCGTGGTGGCAGGCCACCGGCGGCAAACTGGACCTCTCCCGGACCGACCTGGCCCAGCTGCGCGTCAACCCGGCCCGAGTCGCCCGCCAGGTCGCGGAGCGCTTCGTGCGCGCGGTCCTCGTCGCCCCGAACCTCGCGGAGTTCACGAAGACCACCGACGTCCCGTTCACCGTCCAGGGCGAGAAGACCCTCAAGACGCGGGCGGAGTTGGATGAGCTGTTCCGGAAGCTGCTGGAGGGCGCGCCGCCGGGGGCGGCAATGTTCATGAAGATGCCGATCACGCAACTCATGCGTCTGGACGAGTACGAGAAGACGCGGCCCGCCAAGGACGACCAGGGGCGTGCGTTCCTGCGCGGGCTGCGCGGGCCGACGGTTTTCGTCGCGATCCTGGAACTCAGCAATAAGGAGGGAGACAATGTGGGAAGGATCCCCCTCCTCGTCCGGGTCCGTGGCATCAACGCCCGGGTGATCGCGGTCGGCCGGGACCGATGACCGTTCACTCCTTCTTGCTGAGAATCCGCCGCAACTCGATCACGCGCTCGCGGTCCAGCCCCGGCGGGTTGTGCTCCAGCAGCCAATCGAGGTCGGCAATCGATCCCTTCTTGTCGCCGCCCTGGTAGCGGAAGCCGGCCCGCGTCAGCCGCTCCGTGGCGTCGTCCGGCACCACCGTCACGACCGCGTCTTGGTAACGCAGCAGCGCCGCCGCGTCGCCCTCCTTGTCCGCCAGGTTGCGCAGGTTGTGCAGCACCCGCACCAGCAGGGCGCGCTTGCCGACCGGCGCCAGATCACTCTGCCTCAGCCCCTGGCCGGTTATGCCACGCACCTTGGCGTCGGCGTCGGCGCGGCTCATCGGTTTGGCGCCCTCGAACACGTCGATCAACTGCGGCTTGCCCTTCGCGGGGACGTGCCGCACCACGAAGTGCCCCGGTAACCCCACGCCCTCCACGCGCACGCCGAGCCGCCGCGCCAGTTCCATGTACAGCAGCGACAGCGTGATCGGCAGCCCCTCACGGTCCTCCAGCACCTCGTTGAGGTAACTGTTCGACCGATTGTAGTAGTCGCTGCGGCTGCCGTGGAAGCCGCGCCCTGCGAACAGCTCCTTGTTCAGCGCCGCCAGCTTCTCCTTCTCGCCGGCTCCCTTCGGCAGGGCGGCGGCGACCTCCTGGGCGATGCGGTCCACCTGGCGGCGGTACGCATCGACGTCCAGCTCCTCGTTGTCCATGCGGGCGACAAGCAGCGCCGCGTGGACCAGGTCGATGTCGGCTTCCTTGACGCCGGTGACGCGGGCCAGCTCGCCGAGCACGCGCTTGAGGTGGGTCGCGGTCGCCAGCTCGCGCAGCCGGGCCGCCTGGCGTTCGAGCTGGCGGGCGCGGTCGCGCAGCACCGCCAGGCTCGCCGGCGCGTCGTTCAGCACCTGTTCGACCAGCGCGGCGTCAGGCCGGCCCTCGGTCGGGATGCCCGTGACCGCCTTGGTCACCCGCGTCACCACCGCGGGGGAGGGCCGCGACGGCGGCAGTTTTGCGGCCACCTGGAAGTTCTTGAACTCGGCGTGCGTGCTGCGGAACTTCGCCAGCCCGACCTTGCCGGCCGGCAGTTCCAGGTCGTCCGACTCGATGACGAGCTGGTCGTTGACGTAGCAGCGCACGCGGTCCTTCTCGACGCGCACCTTGAGGACGTTCCAGTCGCCGGGGCGGTAGTGCGAGCTGCCCTGGTTGAACAGCACCTGCCAGGAGTAGACGTCGGGACCCTTGAAGCGGGTCAGGCGCAGCTTGCCGGCGCTGGGGTAGAAGCCGAAATGCTTGTCGGCGCCGTCGGCGTGGAAGACCAGGCCGCCGGCGCCCGCCTCGTCATCGAGGCGCACCGTCACCGTCACCTCGTACGGCAGCGGCGGCAGGGGACGCTTCGAGAGGCAGAGCGAGCGGCCACTGAAGCCCTTGCCCGCGCCGTCGGCGACAATCTGGCCGTTGCGCTGGCGCCAGCGACCGTCGAAGACGACCGTCCAGTCGTCGGGGCTGAGTGTGCCGATGGTAATCCAGCGGGCGATCGGGACGGGGTTCGGTTTGCTCAGGAGGCGCTTGAGAGAATTGACGGGGACGGCGAAGCCGAGGTTGGGCGTGACCTGCGCCTTGAGGGTGACGACACCGCGGACGCGGCCTTGCAGGTCGAGCAACGGGCAGCCGCTGTTGCCCTGCTCGATCGGCATGGCGAGCTGGATCATCGCCTTGCCGTCGATCTTTGGCCGGCCGGACACAACACCGCTGACGACGCTGTACTCCAGGCCGCGCGGATGACCCAGGGCGACGACGGGGTGGCCATCGGGGAGCTTGTCGGAGTCGCCCAGCTCCAGCGCCTTGAGGCCCGTGCCGGCGATGCGGAGGACGGCGAGGTCGAGGGCACGGTCGGAGGCGTGGACGGCGGTGACGGCGTGGCGCTTGCCGTCGGCCGTCTGCACGGTGACGGGGCGGCCCTCGCCGATCACGTGCAGGTTGGTGGCGATCAGGCCGTCCGCGGAGACGACGAAGCCGCTGCCGAGACCGTGCTGCTTGCCGTCGCGGCCCATGACGCGCACCACCACAACCGAGTCGCGGGCGGTCTTCGCCAGCTCCTCGACCGTCTTCGCCGGCGGGGCCTTCGGGGCCTGGTCCTTGTCCTGTGTACGGGCGGCCTGTGCGGTCAGGGCCGCGAGGCAGAGGGCGGTCAGCAGGCGGGTCGGTCGCATGGGGGAGGACTCCGGGGCGGGAAGGCGTACGCGGGGGGCGAACAGTCTCATTGTGGCCGACCGGCTGGGAAAAAGCCAGAGTCCGCAAGCCCACGGGCCGCGCCCCGTGGGCCTGCCCGAGAGGACTACCTGCGCGAGCCCCACGTTTAGCGCCGTTTTCGGTTGGGTGTAGCGGTTCGTGGCCGACTCGCTCCGCGAGTCGGGGGTTTGTTCGTGGCCGACTCGCTCCGCGAGTCGGGGGGGCGCCAAGCCCCCGACTCGCGGAGCGAGTCGGCCACG
>JBBRPS010000843.1:0-4046 GCA_038227745.1 Gemmatales bacterium
GGCGAGGAGAGCCTGCCGTGGCTCATGGAACGCTGGATGGCGCTCAAGGAGCGCGGCGGCAAGTCGCGCGCCGACCTGATCGCGGAGCTGGTTGGCTCGACGACCTGGGCCTACGCGCCGATGTTCTACGAGCCGGAGTATCACGCCGACGGCACCCTCGCCGCCATGCACCGCACCCGCTCCGACGTGCCGTGCGAGGTCGTCGCCACCACCATCAGCCAGGACTTCGACGACATCAAGCTGCCGACGCGCCCTGTCGTGCCGTTCGTCGATACACCGCACGACCGCATCGCCATCGAGATCATGCGCGGCTGCCCGTGGCAGTGCCGCTTCTGCCAGTCCACCGTCATCAAGCGGCCGGTGCGCGTGCGCTCCGTCGAGACGATCGTCCAGGCGGCGCTGGAGAGCTACCGCAACACCGGCCACAGCGAGATCAGCCTCCTCAGCCTGAGCACGAGCGATTATCCCCACTTCGAGGAGCTGGTAAAGCGCATGCACGAGGTGTTCACGCCGCTGGGGGTGAGCATCTCGCTGCCGAGCCTGCGCGTCAACCAGCAGCTGCGGTCGCTGCCGGCGCTGATGACCGGGGCGCGCAAGGCGGGCCTGACGCTGGCGCCCGAGGTGGCGCGCGACGACATGCGCGAGCAGATCCGCAAGAAGATCAAGAACGACGACCTGTACGAGGGCTGCCGCGAGGCGTTCAAGAACGGCTGGCAGAAGGTGAAGCTGTACTTCCTGTGCGGCCTGCCCGGCGAGCGCCAGGTGGACCTCGACGGCATCGTGGACATGGCCGAGCACATCGCCCGGATCGGCAAGGAGGTGCGCGGCCGCTACGTGGACGTGACGGCGTCGGTGTCGAACTTCGTGCCGAAGCCGCACACGCCGTACCAGTGGAACGGCATGCAGACGCGCGAGTATTTCCGCTGGGCGGGGCAGCACCTGCGCAGCCGCTGCCGGCTGCGGGCGGTGCGGATCAAGCAGCACGACGTCGAGTGCAGTCTGCTGGAGGGCGTGCTGACGCGCGGCGACCGGCGGGTGGCGCCGGCGCTGGAGGAGGCGTGGCGGCGCGGCTGCCGGCTGGACGGCTGGCGCGAGTGCTTCAAGCCGGCGGTGTGGTGGCAGACGTTCGCGGACCTCGGCATCGATCCGGCGTGGTACTCGCAGCGGGCGCGGCCGATGACCGAGATGCTGCCGTGGGACCTCATCAACGTGAAGAAGCCCGGGCGCACGTTCCTGGAGAAGGAGCAGTCGCGCAGCCTGCTTCAACTGGAGGTCATGGCGGGTGCGGAGTAGACGGTTGGCGCAGGAGCCGGGGGCGGGAGGAGTACCACAAACCTTGCCCGATGCGCCGTCGGCGCCGCGGACATTGCCGCAGTTTTCCCGCATTCCACCCCGCCCTCCGGTGGCCAGGCGACCAGTGTCCGCGATAGAATGTTCCGCCGTGCCAGGATGCCCACACTCGCTCACGGACACCGAGGACCTGCCGTGCGGAACCTGTTCATCTCTCTCACCCTCTCCGCGCTCGCTTGCTGCTGTGTTGCCGCAACCGAGGCCGGATCCGCCTGGGGCAATGGACCGTGCCCCGCGCGCGGCATCGTCTTCGCCGCGGACGGGTCCGGCGATTTCCGGACGCTCTCGGGGAACATGGCCCAGGCCGTGGCCGAGTCCCAGCTGCCGCTCGCCGTCGAGACGGTCGTCTGGTCGCACGGCTACGGCCACTATGCGTGGGATCACGTCGATCACTGCAACCACCTGGAGAAGGGCCGGCAACTCGCGGCGCGCGTCCTGGCCTACCGGCAGTCATACCCGGGGCTGCGCCTCTACCTCGCCGGCCACAGCGCCGGCAACGCCGTCGTGCTTGCCGCCGCAGAGCAGCTGCCGCCGGACACCGTCGATCGCATCGTCCTGCTGGCGCCGTCGGTCAGCCCCGATTACGACCTGCGCCGCGCCCTCGCGTCCAGTCGCGAGGGCATCGACGCCTTCAGCAGCGACCGCGACCGCTTCGTGCTCGACTTCTGCATGCGCGTGGCGGGCACCGCCGACAGCACGCGCCGCGGGCCGGCCGCCGGCCGCGTCGGCTTCCGCACCGTCGTGTGCAGCGGCGCCGACGCGGCGCTCTACACGCGCCTGCGCCAGCACCGCTGGGACTCCGGCGTTCGCTGGACCGGGCACCGCGGCGGCCACTACGGCAACAACCGCGTCGCCTTCCTCCGGGCGTACGTCCTGCCGCTGCTGTTGACGCAGTGAGTGGGTGCCGCCGGAGTTGCCTTCCCCCTCCTGCCTTCCCCCTCCTCTCCTCCCGTCTTGAAGCGCCCGCGCCTCCCCGCCGCCGTGGAAAACTGGGGCGGAACGCGCAGGCTGCCGATGATAGAGGGGGACCGCGCCGCGCTGCGGTTGCATTTCCCGGCACTGCCGCTATAGTCGGCCCATACTACCGGCAGAGCACCCGGGCGACGGACCGCACCCAGCAGTACACGGCGGAAGGGAGTCTGGATGACCCTGCAGGTACTTGCCCCCCAACCCACGCGGCCCGACACCGAGCGCCTCGCCTACGCCCGCCGTATCGTGCGCGCCGAGGCGGCCGCGCTCGAACAGGTCGCCGACCGCCTCGACGACTCCTTCCTCCAGGCCGTCGATCTCCTCTACCGCTGCGCCGGCCGCGTCGGCATCACCGGCACCGGCAAGTCCGCCGACATCGGCCAGAAGATCGCCGGCACCCTGAACTCCACCGGCACCCGCGCCTACGCCCTCGACGCCACCCGCGCCGTCCACGGCGACCTCGGCATGGTCCACCCCAACGACGTCATCCTCGCCCTGTCGCACAGCGGCGAAAGCGAGGAGGTTGTCCGCCTCCTCGCCCCGGTGCGCCAGCTCGCCACCGCCCTCGTCGCCCTGACCGGCAACGGCCGCAGCACCCTCGCCCGCCACGCCGACGTCGCCCTCGTCTACGGCCCGCTCGACGAGGTCTGTCCGCTCGGCCTGGCGCCCAGCACCAGCACCACCGTCATGAGCGCCGTCGGCGACGCTCTGGCGTTCGTGCTGGCGCAGATGCGCGCCTTCACGCACGAGGACTTCGCCCGCTACCACCCGGCCGGCAGCCTCGGCCGCAAGCTGCTCAAGGTCGAGGCGGTCATGCGCCGCGGCGACGAGCTGCGCCTGGCCTCGGAGAACGACACGGTGCGCGACGTGTTCGCGCGCGTGCGCCGCCGCGGCCGCCGCACCGGCGCCGTGATCCTGACCGACGATGGCGGCCAGCTATGCGGCCTGTTCACCGACAGCGACCTGGCGCGGCTGTTCGAGCAGCACCGCGACGGCGCGCTCGACTCCCCGATCCGCGCGGTGATGACGCACGGCCCGCTGACGGTGCAGGTCGGCACGCGCGTCAGCGACGCCGTCGAGATCCTCAGCCGGCACAAGATCAGCGAGTTGCCCGTCGTGGACGCCGCCGGCCGCCCCGCCGGCCTGCTCGACATCACGGACCTGATCGGGCTGCTGCCCGCCGAGGAAGCGCCGGCGGTGCCGCGCGTGGCGTGAACGAGCAGAGGGTAACCGGGTGACCGCGGACAACGTCCTGACCCCTGTGCCGGTGCCGGAGCTGCGCGAGCGGTGCGCCCGCATTGAGATGCTGGTCCTCGACGTGGACGGCGTGCTGACCGACGGCGGCATCGTCTACGGCGACGATGGCGTGGAGATCAAGAAGTTCCACGTGCGCGACGGCTCCGGGCTGAAGCTGTGGCAGCTGGAGGGCAAGCGTGCGGCGGTGATCTCGGGGCGCCGTTCGCAGTCGGTCGAGGTCCGCTGCGCCGAGCTGGGCGTCGCTCCGGTCGTGCAGGGGGCTGCCGACAAGCTGGCGGCCTACCGTGAGCTGCTGGCCGCCGCGGGACTGGGGTCGGAACAGGTCTGCTGCGTCGGCGACGACGTGCCCGACCTCGGCGTCCTCGCCCACTGCGGCCTGGCTGTCGGCGTGGCCGACGCCTGCGCGGAGGTGCGCCAGACGGCCCACCACGTCACCCGCGCCGCCGGCGGCGGCGGGGCCGTGCGCGAGA
>JBBRPS010000844.1:0-4044 GCA_038227745.1 Gemmatales bacterium
TCCGGATGCCGGTCACACGACCTGGACGGGGCCGTGATCGTCGCCGTGGTCGCCGTGAACGTGGTGCAGGTGGCCATCGACGAGGTCATCGACGTGGTCGCCGTGGGGAACCGCCTCGTGGCCGCAGCCGGGGCCGTGCCGGTGGCCCCTGGCATGCTTGCCGCAGTCGTGCGCCGGCGTGCAATCCGCGGGGTTGTGGGCGCCGACCGCGACCCGGTGCTCCTCGACGCCGCCGGTCCCGTGGTGATGCAGATGGCCGTCGTGCAGGTAATCGACGTGGCCCTCGTGGCGCACGCCCGTGTGGCCGCAGCTGGGGCCATGCTGGTGCTCGTGGTCGGCGTGGTGCGCGTGCGGGGTGCTCATGCGGGAGGCTCCTTTCTGAAGACGCTCGTCCGTTCTCAGGACGTGTTCAACTCTTTCCTATTTTACGCACTCCGCGGCGCCGCGTCTGAACCCGCGCCGGGAATACAGCCTGATCCTCCCATCGGCCGCGGGCGCTCGCGCACATGAGCGGTTTTCCCGGCGGCGCCGCTCTACCCATTCTCCAGCGGCGCGTACCTGGCCACGATCGCCTTCACCGAGCGCAACCCGTCCACCGCGGCACTCACGATGCCGCCCGCGTACCCAGCCCCCTCGCCCACTGGGTACAGCCCCTCGACGCCGGGGCTCGCGCGCGTCACCTCGTCGCGCGGCAGGCGCACCGGCGAACTGCCGCGCGACTCCGGCCCCACCAGAGTCGCCGCCGCCAGGAACCGCCCGCGCCAGCGCCGGTCCAGCTGCGGCAGGCCGTGGTGCAGCGCCTCCACGATCAACGGCGGTACGAGGTCGTGCATGTCCGCCGGCACCAGCCCGCGCGGGTAGCTGCTCGGCGGCACCCTGGCCGTCTTGCGGCGCGCCACGAAGTCCGCCGCGAGCTGGATGGGGCAGCGGTACTCGGCGCCGCTCAGCGCGTAGGCCGCCTGCTCGTAGCGCTGCTGCAGGCGCATGCCCGCGAACACGTCGTCGCCGCCGAACTTCTCGATCGGCACCGTCACCACCAGGCCGCTGTTGGCGAACGGGGAGTCGCGCCCCGACAGGCTCATGCCGTTCGTGCAGAAGTAGCCCGCCTCCGATACGCTCGGAATGACGTGGCCGCCGGCGCACATGCAGAACGTGAACAGGTCGTACTTGCCGTGCGCCACCAGCGAATAGTCCGCCGAGCCAAGCTTCTCCTCCAGGTGGGCGCGGCCGTACTGCACCCGGTTGACCGTCTCCTGCCGCTGCTCGATACGCACTCCCATCTGGAACGGCTTGGGCACCATCGGCACGCCGCGGCGCAGCAGCATCGCGTAGGTGTCGCGGGCGCTGTGGCCGATCGCCAGCAGCACCACGCGCGCCGGGATGTGGCCCGACGACGTCACCACGCCGCGCACGGCCCCGTCCGCGACGTCGAGATCCTCCACGCGGCAGGAAAAGCGCAGCTCGCCGCCCAGCGCCTCGATGCGCCGGCGCAGGGCCTTGACCACGGCGGGCAGGCGGTTGCTGCCCAGGTGCGGGCGGTAGTCGTACAGGATCGACGGCTTGCCCTTGCACTCCGCGAAGAGTTCCAGGACGCGGCGCACGTCGGGGCCGGAGCCGCGGCAGGTCAGCTTGCCGTCGCTGAAGGTGCCGGCGCCGCCCTCGCCGAAAAGGTAGTTGCTCTCCGGGTCGAACGGGCCGCCGCCGTCGAAGGCGTGGACGTCGCGGATGCGCTCGCGGACGGCCCGGCCGCGCTCCAGCACCAGGGGGCGGTAGCCGCGCTCGGCGAGGAAGTATGCCGCTGCCAGGCCCGCCGGTCCGGAGCCGACCACGACCGGGCGTTGCTCCAGCGGCCGCCCCCCGGGCGGGGGCATCGTGAACGGCGTCTCCTCGTGGCGCTCGACGCGGACCTCGCCGCGGCGGCCGGCGCGGCCCAGTTGAAGCAGGCGAACCTCGTCCTCGGGAGTGGCGACCTCGGCGGTGTAGACGAACTGCAGCGCGTCCCGGGAACGGGCGTCGAGGCTCTTGCGGAGGATGCGCCAGTGGCGGACGGCCTGCGGCGCGACGCCGAGGGCGCGGGCGATGTGCGCCGGCAGGGCGGCTTCCGGCTCATCGACACTCAGGCGGACGTTGGAGACGCGAAGCATGGTGGGGAAGGACTCCCACGGCGAGCGGCGGGGCTTGCCCGGACCCTGGAAACGACAAACGGTTGAGCCGCCAGGGGCGTCCGGGGTGCGCGGGGCGCACGCCGGAGGACTCGTGGCGGCTCAACCGTTATTTTATGCGGCCGTGCGCGGGCGCCGCACGGTTTTTCAGTCCTTCCCGGCCAACTCGGACATCTTCACCTTGCCGAGCTGCTTGCGCAGCGTGTCGGCGGCAGTGTTGCAGATCGTGTCGAGCCGCTTGTTGAGGTAGCTGTCGGGGTTGTCGTGGCCCATCGGGGCGTTGCCGCGGATTGGGCCGTCCACCGCCTCGACGATCTCGAGCATGGTGATCTCGTGGGGGGCCTTGGCGAGGCGGTAACCGCCGTTGGGACCCTTGACCGAGAGCAGGATCTGGGCCGACACCAGGGGCTTGAGGACCTTCAGGAGGAACCGCTCGGGGATGCCGCGCTTCTGGGCAATGACGTGGGAGGCGACCGGGTCGCCTTGCTTGTGGGCCGCCATGTAAGCGACCGCGTGGAGGGCGTAGCTGGAGGCGCGAGTCAACTTCATCAATCGTCCGCTGCCGCCGGACGAACCGGACGGCGTGCGCTCCTCTCGACAAAACAGGTTGGTACACCGCCCGGCCCCTGCGCGGGCGGGCGCCGGGACGAACTCCGGGCGCCAGCCGTCGCAGCGGACGGGCACGAACGCGGTTGGGGTGGGGATGGTCCGCCGCCCGCTGCCATAACGGACAGGCACCGGCCCCGGTCCCGCGGTGCGGCGATGGGGCGTAAAGGTTATGCAGCACGGCACGAAACGCGGGGTGGGGTCAGGGGGCGACCCGGCGGCCGTTTCCACCTTGAGCGAGGTTCTATGGACTATTGATCCATAGCTCCATTATAAAAGGCGCCTCTGGTCAGGCAATGCTACTTTTCCGCTCGCTTTACAAAAATCTCAGAGATTTGCCCGTTCGTGGCGGTTTGAAGGGGCGGAAGAGGCCAGGCGCGCCGTCCGTGCGGCCCCGGCCGGGGGTGGGGGGACAGGCGGGCGTCCACGGCGGGGGGTCGCGGGATGTTCGCCGGGTCGATGCGGACGCCGATCACCGCCGTCGCCGACACGTCCCGGTCCTTGACCTTGACGAAGCCGCGGCGCACCTGCACGCGCCACACCACCGGCCCTTTGAAGCGGTCGAGCCGCTCGATCGCGCCGGTGTTGCGGGGGTGGGTCCGCAGCCGCACTGTTGCCTCCTCACCGGGGAGAAGGACCCCCGTGAAAGGGTGTTTGGCGTCGCGCTTCGGCGACTTCACCGGCTCCACGTAGCCCCCGTAGGCGGTCTCGTCGCCGAAGCGCAGGAAGGTGTAAGGCTTCAGGTCGGCCTGGCTGATCGGTTGGTAGTCCAGAAACCCCTGCGGCAGCGGGTCGAAGGCCAGATCCTGAGAGGCGTTGACGAGCTTCAGGGACAGCGTCAGGAGTTGCCGGCCGCCCTCCTCGGCGCGCTCGACCCTCAGCGGCGTGACCTCGATGTCGCCGATCCGCAGCGGCTTGGGGCTCTTCGGGTCGAGGGTGGTCTTGAGCTTTTCCGGCAGCGGGGCGTCGAACTTGACCCGCTTGGGGGCGCCGGCGCCCGGCTTGGAGTCCGGCAGCTGTTCCAGCGGGTTGAACGGGGCGGCCGCCGTGCGCTGCAGGTACAGCATCCAGGCGATGGCCCCGGTCGCCGCCAGGGCGTAGGGGATGAGGAAAATCAGCAACAGCGTCCCCAGCACGCCCGTGCTTTCGGGGCGGCGCGGGGGGGTCGGAGATGGGATGGCGGTTTCCGCGGCCTGGGTTGAGTCCTCGGCGGGCTGAATCGGGACCGCGGGAGCCATGTCCACCGTCGCCGCGTGGGAGATGAAGTCGGGCGGCA
>JBBRPS010000845.1:0-4037 GCA_038227745.1 Gemmatales bacterium
GGCCTCCTCACCCTCGCCCCCTCCTTCCCGAAGCGGGGGCGAGGGGAGAATGAGGGGGCGGTTCAGATCCACACCTTGACGCGCTCGCGCAGCTTCGCGGGGAGCTTTGCATCCAGCAGCCGCCGCACCTCCTGCGGGTGGTAGCGCGTGCTGAAGTGAGCGCAGATGATCAGCTCGTTCTTGAAACGGTCGGCCCGCTCCAGGACGTCGTCGAGGTGCATGTGGCCGAACTTGTGGATCTTCTCGCGCCGGTGGTTGGGGCGGATGAAGCTCAACTCGGTGATCAGGATCTTCGCCTCGTACGCCGCCTGGCAGCTGTCGAGGCCCGCCGGGCTGGTGTCGCCGGTGTAGGCCACGAGGGGAGTGCGCACCTCGCGCGTCACCTCAACGCCCGACAGACGCAGGTCGCGGATCTTGTCCCCCGCCAGGCCGTGGTACTCCTCCTTCAACTTGTTACGGCGGTCCCAGACCACGTAGCCGACCGACGGGATGGTGTGCGTGGTGCGGAACACGGTCACGACGTTCTCGCGCGACAGCTCGATCTCGTCGCCCGGCTTGACGCCGTTGAGGTTACAGACCATCCGGCCACGGTCGAGGCGCTGCATGATGAGCAGCAGCTTCTTGACATCCTCGATGGCCTCCTCGGGCAGGTAGATCGTCGGCGGCTCCATCTTCATCATGCGGCGGCGGGCGACGTAGACCGGCAGGGCGGCGACGTGGTCGAGGTGCGTGTGCGTGACCAGCCAGGTCGGCGTGCCCATGAAGTCCCACGGCTGGGCGCCGAGGTCGAAGCCGATCTTCAGCTCCGGGATGCGCCAGTAGCTCTGCACGGCGGCGCGCGAGTAGCCCTCGATCGTCAGGCCGGCGTGCTGGTGCGTCAGGAACGGAGCGTTTTCGACCATGGGGGTATCATAATTAGCCCCCGGTGAACACACCGGGGGCGCGTGGGTACACCCGCGCGAGGCCGCGGGCCGTGCGTGCTGGCCGCCCCCGGTGTGTTCACCGGGGGCTAACTATCCGACACCGCGACCGGCGTCGTGGTTCTCACTTGCGCTTCGCCTTCTTGAAATCGCCGGCGTGGACGATGAAGAGGCGGTTCGGCGTCAGGTACGCCCGCAGCGCCCGATTGACGTCCGCGACCGTCAGCGCCCGGACGCGGTCCTCCTGCTCCGCGACGAACTGGTACGTCCGGTTCAGGTCGAGCATCTCCAGCAGCTGTCCGGCCAGCGCGCCGTCGCTGCCGCGCGCCACCTTCTGCTCCTGCAGGAAGCCTGCCTGCGCGGCGTCCAGCTCCTTCTGCGTCACCCCGTCCTTGAGCAGCCGGTCCAGTTCCTCGCGGACCAGCTTCGCGACCTTGCCGATGTTCTCCGGCTTGGTGATGGCGTTGACCGTGAAGCTGGCGTAGTGGTCGCGCGGGTCCACGCCGAAGCTCGAGCCCGCGCCGTAGACCAGGCCCTCCTCGTTGCGCAGCCGTCCGAAGATGCGCGAGTTCAGGCCGCTGGCGCCGGTGATGTAGTTGCCGATCCGCATCGCCGGGTAGTCCGGCGACGTATCCGACAGGTCGAACAGGTAGCCGCCCAGGTAGACCGAGTTCTCCTTTTCCGGGGTCAGGATTTCCTCGAAGCCGCCCGGCGTCTTCGTCGCCGCCTTCTTGGCGGCGCGCTGGTACGGCACCTGCGCCTTCCAGTCGCCGACCAGCGCCTGCACCTGCTTGACCGTCGCGTCCGCGTCGAAATCGCCGACCAACACCAGCTCGCCCGCCTGGGCGCCGATCTGCTCGCGGTAGATCTTCACAACCTGGTCGCGCGTCACCGCGTCGAGACGCTTGATCGACTCGGGGATGGTCGGGACGTAGAAGAGGCTGTCCGGCGGGTAGGGGTTGAGGTGGCGGCGCAGGGCGTTGACGGCCAGCGACCTCGGCTCGACCAGCGACTTCTCCAGCTCCTGCCGGTCCTCGCGCCGCATGATGCCGAATTCCGGGTCGGGGAACGTCGGATTGCGCAGGACGTCGCCGAGCAACTCGAGCAACTTCGGCAGCGTGTCGCGCTTGGCCTGCAGGCCGAACGCCAGCCGGCCGGCGCCGCTGCTGGCGCCCAGGTGCGCCTTGAGCAGGTCGAGCTGGTCCTGGATCTCCTGGTAGCTGCGCTTCTGCGTGCCCCGCATCATGAGCGGGCCAATGAAGCCCGCCGCCATCGCCTGCCCCTTGAGGCTCTCCGGGTTGCCGAAGCGCAGCGAGAGCTGGCCGACGACGGCCTCGCCGCGGGTCTTCTTGGAGAGCAGGGCCACCTTCAGCCCGCCCGGCAGCGTCAGCCGCTTGACGCGCGCCTCGATGCTCGCCGACGTCGGGTCGAACGCCTCGCCGGCGGCGACCGACTTGCCGCCCTTGTAGTCCTTGACGATCTGCTCGATCGGCGGCGGCTGCGGGATAGTCGTCTTCGTCGCCTCGGCCGTCGGGTAGTACACGCCGAGCGTGCGGTTGGTGCGGCGCAGGTACTTGCCGGCGGCCGCGCGCACGTCCTCGAGGGTCACCTTCGCCACGCGGTCGCGGTGGAGGAAGAACAGCCGCCAGTCGCCGGCCGCCGACCACTCGCTGAGCTGGCTCGCGACCGCGGTGCTCCTCGTCAGCACGCGGTCGTAGCCCGCCAGGATCTTGCGCTTCGCCTTCTCCACCTCCTCGGCCGAGATCTTCGCCTTCGCCTGCTTCTCCAGGGTGTCGAGCATGATGTCGCGCACTTCTTCGGGGGCGATGCCGCTGCCGACGGTGGCGGTCAGCTCGGTCACGCCGGGGTCGTGCAGCGCGTAGCTGCTGCCACTGACACTGCTGGCCTTCTTGGTCTCCACGAGGGCCTTGTAGAGCAGGCCGGCCGGCTCGGAGACCAGCGCCGTGTTCAGCACGGCCACCGCGCCGTACTCCGGGTCCGACCCTGCCGGGATGTGGTAGATCGCCCCGACGAGCGGCACCTTGCCGACGCGGCGCAGGATCGCGCTGCGCTCGCCGTCCTGCGGCGGCTCGTCGGTGTAGGTCCGGTCCAGGGGCCGCTCGGGCCGCTGGACGGCGCCGAAGTACTTGCCGATGTAGTCGAGCGCCTTGCCCTCGTCGAACTTGCCGGCGACGATGAGCACGATGTTATCGGGCCGGTAATACTTGCGGTAGAACGCCTGCAGCCGATCGATCGGCACGCGCTCGATGTCGCTGCGGTTGCCGATGGTCGCCTTGCCGTAGTTGTGCCACTCGTAGGCGACGGCCATCATGCGCTGGCTGAGGACGTAGTCGGGGCTGTTCTCACCCTGCTCGAACTCGTTGCGGACGACGGTCATCTCCTTGACCAGGTCCTCGCGCTTGATGAACGCATTGACAAGGCGGTCGGCCTCGAAGCGGATACCGAACTCCAGGTTCTTGTCGGTGGCCGACATCGTCTCGAAGTAGTTGGTGCGGTCGAGCCAGGTGGTGGCGTTGGCCGTCTTGTTGGCCCCGTGCTCTTGCAGGGCCTTGTCCATGTTGGGAAAGCCGCGCGAGCCCTTGAAGAGCATGTGCTCCAGGAGGTGGGCCATGCCGGTCTCGCCGTAGCCCTCGTGGCGCGAGCCGACCAGGACGGTCATGTTGACGGTGATCTTGGAAGAGGCGGGGTCGGGGAAGAGGAGGAAGCGTACGCCGTTGGGGAGGCGGTACTCGGTGACGCCCTCGACGGCGGCGACCTTCTGCCACTTGCCGGGTTCGGCGGCCTTGCCGCCGGCCCAGGCGGTCCAGGGGGAGAGGGCGAGGCCGCACAGCAACAACCCCGCCAGGAAGGCACGGCGGACCACGGCGACGCGCTTCATGTCAAACCTCCTGTCAAGCCGATGCGAAGGAAGGACCGTTCCGGGCGATGCTTTCCGCATTGTAGAGCGCCCTGTCAAACGGGGCGCACGACATGGTTCGTAATCAGCCGGCACGGCGGTAAGGGCGCTGGCCCGTGGCCGCCGCCTGCCGGCGCTGCCAGAACGCCTCCAGCGGCTGGTCCTCGCTCAGGTGGTCCGCCCGCACCTGCAGGATCGCC
>JBBRPS010000846.1:0-4020 GCA_038227745.1 Gemmatales bacterium
GCACTCCAAAGCGCCCCGGCCGGAAGGGGGGAGAAGAATCACCGGAATTGTCTTTGCTGACCCCCCGTGGCGCGGGCTACCATGTGCGGCGGAAGGAGAGGCGGCGCACGGTGGACCCGTTCGACAGGAGGGAGTCATGAAGCGGCGCATCGTTCTCGTGTTCGCGGCCGTGAGCGCCATGGCGGCCATCGCCGCCCTGGCCACGCAGAAAAGGCAGGGCCTCCTGCTTCTGGAGTGGGCGCACAAGGCGCCCGCCGAGACGCCGCCCGTCGCGGTGCTCGTCGAGATGGGCTTGATGGACCTCAAGGCCACGGACTGGTCGGGCCGGGCCACGGTCGCCGGCGCCACGGTTGTCAAGCGCGAGGGCTACCGTTTCCGCACCAAGGCGGGCGACAGCCTCAATGAGCCGGACGGCTGGCAAGCGTCGTCGCACCGCGGCCTGCGCGCGCCGGCGAAGAACCCGGCCGTCTCGAAGATGGAGCCGATCGCCACCGTCGGCGTGCTGCTGCACCTGATCGGCGTCAAGGACGACGCGGCGCTGACCATCGAGCCGAAGGGCGAGCAGCCGAAGCAGGTCGTGCCGCTCAAGGGTGTGCTGGCGGGCAAGGCGCAGCCGCTGTGGGGCGGGGCGGGGACCGTCCGGCTCGTCACCACCGCGACGCCGGTCACCACGGGCAAGACCGAGGACGATTTCCCCGCCGCCGCCTACGGACCGGATGGCACACTCTGGGTCGCTTACGTCAGCTACACCGTCCGCGACGACAGCCGCCGCATCGAGGCGCCGCAGCTCAAGAAACAGCCGGAGGATTTCAAGGCACTGTACACGCCGGAGTTTGCGGACCAGGTATTCGTCAAATCGTACCGCGGTGGCAAGTGGGGCGAACCGATCGCGGTGACCGGAGCGAACGAGAGCATCGCCCGCTGTGCCGTCGCGGTCGAGGAGAACGGGGATGTCTGGGTCGCCTACAGTGCGTTCCGTAAGGGGAAGCACGACATCTACGCTCGCTCACTCCGCCGGAATGCCGGGGGGGCGCCCCAGCGGGGCCAGGAACTGTCCGTCAGCTCCGGCGGCGGCCCACACCTGGCCCCGGTGATATGCACCGGTCCCAAGGGGGAGGTTGTCCTCACCTTCCAGAGCTGGCTCGGGCAGTCCTTCGGCACCCACCAAACCGTCTTCCGGGATGGCCGGATGGGGTCGCAGGTGGGAGCGGCGGTGGAGGGCACCAACTACTGGTGCGCGGCTATCACGGCCGGCCCGGACGGCCGCTTGGCCATCGCAGAAGATCTGTACCGGAGCGACTCCGACGTCTCCGTGAGCATGTATGGGCCAGGCGGGGTATCAGTGGCCACCGGGCTCAAATTCTTGAAGACCCGAGAGGTCGCCGCCTCCGACCGCTTCGAGGCCCGGCCTTCAGTCGCCTACGACGCCAAAGGCCGCCTCTGGATCGCCTACGAGGAAGGCCCCGAGCTGTGGGGCAAGGACTACGGCAGCCTCGCGCCCAACCGCGGCAGCCCGCTCTACAGCGCCCGTTCGGTCCGCGTGGTCTGCATCGACGCCGATGGGAAACTCAAGCGCCCAACCGCCGAGCTGCCCACGTCCACGGTCGAGCCGCCCGCCATGGCCGGCGACGCGCTCAAGACGAACCAGTTCGAGAAGGCCAGCCGCTGGGCTTACCCGAAGATCGGCATCGACGGCAAGGGCCGCGTCTGGCTGACCTACCGCCGCAACTTCGGCTCGCGCTACAGCAGCCACCCGGGCGCCTACTGGATCACCTTCGCCCGCCGCCTCGACGGCGATCGCTGGAGCGACGAGATCGAGGTCCACCACTCCGATGGCCTCCTCGACAGCCGCCCCGCGCTGCTGCCGCACCAGAACGGCGGCCTGCTCATCGTCCACAACACCGATGGCCGTTATACCACGCCGGAGGTCATCAACAATGACGTCTATATGAGTTACGTCAACCTACCCGGCGAGCCGATCGAGCCGAAGCTCGTGCCGCACGACCCGGGCAAGAAAGACCCGAAGCTGGTGCAGAAGGCGAAGGACGAGGCCGAGGCGGTCAAGCGCGTCCGCTCCTACCGCGCCAAGGCAGGCGGCAAGGAGTACCTGCTGCTGCGCGGCGAGTTCCACCGCCACACGGAAATGTCCTGGGATGGCTCGCCCGACGGCTCGCTGGAGGACATGTTCCGCTACGCCATCGACGCGGCGGCGCTGGACTGGATCGGCAACGGCGACCACGACAACGGCGCCGGCCGCGAGTATCCGTGGTGGCTGACGCAGAAGTTCACCGACGCCTACCACGTCCCCGGCGCCTTCACGCCGATGTTCACCTACGAGCGCAGCGTGGCCTACCCGCACGGCCACCGCAACTGCATGTTCGCCAAGCGCGGCGTGCGCACCCTGCCGCGCCTCGCCGCGGTCCCGATGCAGAAGTCGCCGGGCGGAGTCCACGCCGACGACACCAAGATGCTCTACCGCTACCTGCGCGAGCTGGACGGCATCTGCGCCTCGCACACCAGCGCCACCGGCATGGGCACCGACTGGCGCGACAACGACCCGCTGGTCGAGCCGATCGTCGAGATCTACCAGGGCGACCGCATGTCCTACGAGATGGAGGACGCGCCGCGGGCGGGTTACGAGGCCAAGTCGGGCAAGCAGCCGATCAACGTCGCCGGCTGGTTCCCCAAGGGGTTCATCAACCATGCGCTCGGCAAGGGCTACAAGCTCGGCTTCCAGGCGTCGAGCGACCACTGGTCCACGCACATCTCGTTCTTCGTCATCCTGTCGGAGAAGCGCGACCGCGCGAGCCTGCTGGAGGCGGTCAAGAAGCGCCACTGCTACGGCGCGACGGACAACATCATCCTCGACGTGCGCAGCGGCCCTCACGTCATGGGCGACGAGTTGCAGACGCGCGACGCGCCGAAGCTGGAGGTGGCGGTGATCGGCACGGGCAAGTTGGCGAAGATCGACGTGCTCAGGGACAGCACGGTGGTCCAGACGATCAAGCCGCAGGGGCGCGAGTACCGCGGTGCCTGGACGGATCCGAACCCGGTGGTGGGGATGCACTATTACTACGTCCGCGTGCTGCAGGAGGACGGCGAGATCGCGTGGGCATCGCCGCTGTGGATCGATTACCGACGGGAGAAGTGAGTTTAGCCGCGGTTCGCAGAACCGCGTACGTGGCCCGGCTCCACGCACGCGGTTCTGCGAACCGCGGCTAAACGAGGCTCAGCGCTTCTTCGCGGGCGGGACCGGCTCCAGAATCACCACGACCCGGGTCTCCAGCGGCGGAATGCGCTCCGTGAACGCCTCGAATGCCAGGTCGCTGTTCTCCTTCGAGCTGTCGATCGCCAGATCGAGCATGGCCGTCTCAAAGTTGGCAATACAGATCACGTCGCCGTCATTCGCCCCGTAGAACGGCTGCGCCTTGGGGTTGAGCGGGTCGGGGTGGAAGACGCTGCCGGCGAAGACCCAGTCGGCGTCGAGGTGCTTTTTCGTCTTGACGTCGCGAATCCACTCCTGGGCCGGCACCGTCACCGTCCGGCCCTTGTCCTGGTACTGCAGCGTCACCTTGACGACCGGACCGGTCGGCGGGATCCGCTTCCCGGCGAAGCTCACGGGCTTGCCAGGGTCGGCGCCGCACAGCACCAGGGCCTTGTGAATGTCGCGGGCGTCGATGTCGGCGGACAGGATCGCCTCGTGCTCCTTGGTGCGCTTGCGGCACAGCAGCTGTTCCAGCTGGTCGGTGCGACGGCACACCTGGCTCTCGACCAGCACGCGCCGCTTGCCGCCCTGGACCTCCAGGAAGACGTTCTTGCCCACCTCGACTTTCTTGGCCGCGGGGGCGGTGCCGGCCGCCTTCTCGCTCTTCTTCGGGGGCGGCCGGTCCTCGTCGCAGCCCAGCACGCCCAGGCCGAGGGTCAACAGGCCGGCGACAAGACAGGATTTGTACGTGGTGCTCATACCGTTCAGGATACCCGCCCGGGCGCCGGCTGAGAAGGAAAAAACGAACCTGTTTA
>JBBRPS010000847.1:0-4012 GCA_038227745.1 Gemmatales bacterium
CGGCCTTTCCGCCCGCCGTGGGGAAAGACAGCGGGCGGAAAGGCCGCCGCTCGCCCGGGAAACAAACCGGCCCGAGATGAGGTCATCTCGGGCCGGGATCGATCACAGGGACAAAGGCCAGGCGTGCCGTCAGCTCTTGCCGCTCAGACTGATGTCGCCGACCTTCAGCCAGGACGACGGAATGGGCCGGCAAACCGCGTCCTCAGCGAAGTGCCAGCAGCGGATCGTCTCCTCGCCCGGCCGCCAGGAAAAGAACGCCCGGCGGTCGTTGACGATCGTCGGGAAGCCGATGCGGCCAAACAGTGGGTCCAGCAGCGACAGCGACAGGTTCTGCAGTTCGGCCGCCGCGTCCTGCATGCGCCGCTCCAGCACCGCGACCTCCTCGCGGATCTGATACCGCCGCTGCCGCTCCGGCCAGAGCAGTTCGCGCCGCTGGCGGTCGAGCCGGTCCTGCTCGGGCTGGAGTTTCGCCAGCTCGTGACGGTCGTGAAGAATATCGCCGACGATGTGCTGCACCAGCGGCAGCATGCGGCGCGCGGTCACCAGGTTCATCGCCGACTCGCGCCGATCGGGTCGTTCGGATGCGTTCGCCGTATTTTCCGTGAAGCCGCTCATTGCTCTTGTCCCCCTCTGGGTCTCGTGGCCTGAGTCCCCTCTGCCCTAATCATACGTCGGAAATCAAGAGAGGGCGCCTGAAGCGAAACGACGGCGACAAGCCCCCAAATCGCCCCAGCCCCTCTGCCCCGTTCACGAAACCTCTCCTGGAGTGCCGAGCAACGCGGTTCGAGGTTCGACGTTCCGAAGCGGACGTCCGCCGCCCGCAGTCTTCTACCCTCTAGTGTCGATCCCCGCTGCGCGATTCTCGACCCCCCGCCCTGCTTTTCAGTCGCCGCGCCACTGCACCAGGCCTTCCAGGGCGTAAAACTCCGGCAGACCCAGGGAGTCGTACAGCTTGGCGGTGTCGCGGTTGCGGTCCTCGGCCCGCTGCCAGAACTCGCGGCGGTCGGTGCCGCCCGGGAACATCGCCCGATCCTTCTGCGATTGATGCCGGAAGATGGCGAGCTTTTTCCGCTCCAGCTCGTCCGGCGACAGCGGCACCACCCGCTCGATCTCGTGCGGCTCCCACTCTTCCCAGGCGCCGCGGTACAGCCACACCTCGAACCCCTGCCCCTGCGCCCACACCTCGTGGACCGCCTGGAAAATCGCGTTGGCGCACGTCCGGTGGGTGCCGTGCGGGTCCGACATCTCGCCCGCCACATATATTTGAGCCGGCTGCAACCGCTGCAGCAACGCCACTATGTCGCGGATGTCCTGCGGGTGGATGGGAGCCTTCGCGATGGTGCCGGTCCGGTAAAAACGCAGGTCCATGAACTCGAGCTGCTCCGGCGGGATGCCGCACGCCCGCGCCGCCGCCCGCGCCTCCGTCTCGCGGATCAGCTTCTTGATCTTGAGCAAATCCTCCGAGTCCGACTGGGCCGGCTTCTTCGTCCGCAGGAAGTCCTGCACCCGCTCCTTGACCGCCTCGGTGTGCTCCTTGTCGATCGCCAACAGGCGGTTGAACTCCACGACAAAGTCCGTGAAGCGCCAGGCGTCGTGGTCGAAGACCGCGATGTTGCCGCTCGTCATGTAGGCGACGTGGACCTTGTGCCCCTGCTCGACCATGCGGATGACCGTCCCGCCCATGCTGATGACGTCATCGTCCGGATGCGGGCTGAACACCAGGGCCGTCTTCGCCTCCGCCGCGGCCGCCCCCGTCCCCGCCCTCGGTACCGGCGGCCCGCACGGCTGCGTGCAGAGCGTGCCCATCATCTCGTCGAAGACGCGCCGCCCCAGCCGCTCGGCCGGGCCGTGCTCGCGCAGCAGCTCGTACAGCTCGTGCTCGCGGAAGTCGTCGTCGGACAGCTTCAGCAGCGCCTTGCCGACCTTCAGACTCAGCCAGATGACGGCCCGGCGGATCAGGGCGGGCGTCCAGTTGACGGCGCCGACGACCCACGGCCGGCGCACCGGGGTGAGGTGGCCGGCCGCCGAGTGGTCGAGGAGGAAGGTGGTGTCATTGTGCTTCTGCAGGAAGCTGGCGGCGATGACGTCGGTCATGTCGCCCTCGACCGCCCGCTGCACGATGGCCGCCTTGTGCTCGCCGAACGCCATGATGACGATCTTGCGCGCCTCGAGAATGGTGCCGACGCCCATGGTCAGGGCCTGGTGCGGCACGTTCTCCTCGCCGAAGAAGTCCGCCGACGCATCGCGGCGCGTCACCGGGTCGAGCGTCACCAGGCGCGTGCGGCTGTGCCGCGTCGAGCCGGGCTCGTTGAAGCCGACGTGCCCGGTGCGGCCGATGCCGAGGATCTGCAGGTCGATGCCGCCGGCGCGGCGGATCAGCTGCTCGTAGCGGGCGCAGTAATCCTCCGCCTCCTGCGGCGGGATGGTGCCGTCGGGGATGTGGAGGTTCTGCGGCAGGATGTTCACGTGGTCGAAGAACGTCTCGCGCATCCAGCGGTGGTAACTGTGCGGGTCGTCGGGATCCATCGGGTAGTATTCGTCGAGGTTGAACGTCACGACGCGCGCGAAGTCCAGGCCAGCCTCCTTGTGCAGGCGGATCAGCTCGCGGTAAAGGCCGACGGGCGTCGAGCCGGTGGCCAGGCCCAGGACGGTGGGGCGGTTGGCGGAGTTGTTCTGGCGGATGAGGCTCTCGATCATCAGAGCGACGTGGCGGGAGGCCTGGCCGCTGGTGGGGCAGACCAGGGTCGGGATCTTGGTGTGAGGGACGTAATGGGAGGACATGGCAGGTGGGTCCGTGGTCGTAGTTGGTGGCGCAGAGAGAGGAAACTCCCCACCGTCAACTGTACAATGACGGTGAGCGTCTGGCCACGGACCACGGACCCCGCACAACGGACGAAGCTCATGCTCCAACTCACCGTCAACGGCGAACCGCAAACCCTGCCGCAACCCCTGTCGCTCGCCGAATTTCTGCAACACCTCGGCGTCAACCCGCGGCACGTCGCCGTCGAGGTCAACCGCGAACTCGTTCCCCGTGCCCATCACACCGACCACTTCCTGCAAGGCGGCGAAGCGGTCGAGATCGCCACCCTCGTCGGCGGCGGTGAGCCCGACGAGAAGGAGGCCGAGGACCGGCCGCTGGTGATTGGCAAGTTCACCTTCCGCAGCCGGCTGATCACCGGGACAGGCAAGTACCCCAGTTACGACGCGATGCGCGACTGCCTGGCGGCGAGCGGCTGCGAGGTCACGACCGTGGCGGTGCGGCGCGAGCGCCTCGTGGACAAACAGGGCCGTAACATCCTCGATTCCCTCGACCTGAAGCGCTACACGATCCTGCCCAACACGGCGGGCTGCTTCAGCGCCGAGGACGCGGTCCGCCACGCCCGCCTCGCTCGCGAGTTGCTCTCGAACCTGGAGAACCCCGGTGCGGAGTGGGTGAAGCTGGAGTGCCTGGGCGATCCGCGGACGCTGCTGCCGGACCCGCTCGCCACCTTGCAGGCGACCGAACAGCTCGTGAAAGAGGGCTTCCAGGTCCTGGTCTACACCAGCGACGACCCGATCATGGCCCGGCGACTGAAGGCGGCGGGAGCGGCGAGCGTGATGCCGGCCGGCAGTCCGATCGGCAGCGGCCAGGGCGTGCTGAACCCGAACAACATGCGCATCATCCTGGAATACCTCAAGGACGGCGACCCGGACTATCCGGTGATCGTGGACGCGGGGGTCGGGACGACGAGCGACGTGACGGTGGCGATGGAGTTGGGCTGCGACGGCGTACTGCTGAACACCGGCATCGCCCACGCCGGCGACCCGCTGCGGATGGCCCATGCGATGCGCCACGCCTGCCTTGCAGGTCGGCAGGCGTTCCTGGCGGGGCGTATCCCGCGCAAGCTCTACGCCCAGGCATCCAGTCCGATGGAAGGCCGCATCGCCCCCGCCCACGCGCATTGATTCACTTTTCGTAGTGACAAGCAGCCTTGCTTGTCATTTTTCGTAGTGACAAGCAGCCTTGCTTGTC
>JBBRPS010000848.1:0-3990 GCA_038227745.1 Gemmatales bacterium
TACGGGTTTGTCCGGTCCAACAAGAATGCCAAGTAATACTTGCACAGATCCTTAGTTTCGGGACGGTTCTCGAAGTCCCGCCGAGGTGTCCGCCTCGGCGGGACGCCGACCCGCCCGCCGAACGGAGTTTGTCCGGACTCGCTTCGCCGTGTGTTTCGCTCATAATCGATCGGGGGCGCCGGAGAGAGTTCTCCGGGCTCTTCCATGAGACTTAACAACAACCGATTCCCATGAAGCGCAGCCTCCGACGAAAAAGCCGACGTCCGGAGAGCCGTCCCGCGGAGGAGGCGCCGCCCGCCCAGGCCGGTTTCTTCCGTGTGCCCTACGGGGTGGTCCTCTTCCTCTCTCTGATCCTGGCCACCGCCGCCACCTGGGCCGGCTTCGAGTTTGTAGTCTGGAGCAAGATCCCGAGCCGGCTCGTCGGCAAGTGGGTCATCGAAGGCGGCGAGCAGGACGGCGCGACCCTCGACTTCTTCCGCAACGGCACCATGCTCGGCCGCATGAATGTTCGGGGGAGCCTGGCCATTGTCAACGGCCGGGTTTCTGTCGATGGCAACAAGCTCATTATCACGACGCAGAACCCTCAGACGAAGGTCGATGAGACCAGGACGCAGAGGATCACCCTGCTGACGGACAAAGAACTGGCGCTCGAAGACGGGCAAGGGAAGGTGTTCCGGCTGAGCCGGGCCACCGAATAGCAGGGCGAACGCCGCGCCCGCAGCTGGACCGTGAACGGGTCCGGCCGGCCGCTCGCATCGATCGAGGAGCTCCACAGAGCGGAGAACCACATGATGGGCGGGCGCGAGAAGAGGGAGCCGGAGAGCACCGGCAACCACATCGGCTTCCGTTGCGTTCGGTCCGCCAAGTGATTCTCTGAGTCAAGGCTTCAGACAAACCGAAGAGAGGATTTCATGAGGACGCATCGATGGGCTCTCGCAGGTATGATCGCCGGCGCGGCGCTTACCGCCTTCACGCAGGTGGCCCGCGCCCAGGCCCCACTCTCAGAGAATGAAGCCTCCGAGATCGGGACGGAGGCCTACGTCTACGGCTACCCGCTGGTCACGATGGAAATGACCCGCCGGGTCATAACCAACGCGGCGGAGCCCAAAGGCGAGCAGGCCCCGATGGGGCAGTTCGTCTTGATGAGGCAATACCCGAACGCCTCCTTCCGGGACGTCACCGCCCCCAACGCGGACACGCTGTACTCCGTGGCGTTCCTCAACCTCGCCAGGGAGCCGTACGTGTTCAGCCTGCCGGACCAGAAAGACCGCTACTATCTCATGCCGATGCTGAGCGGCTGGACCGACGTCTTCGCCGTCCCGGGCAAGCGGACCACCGGCGACAAGGCCCAGAAGTACGCCATCACCGGCCCGCGGTGGAAGGGCGGCGAACTGCCGGAGGGCGTCAAGCAACTCAAGTCCCCCACGGACATCGTCTGGATCCTCGGCCGCACCTATTGCACCGGCACACCGGAGGATTACAAGGCGGTCCACGCCCTCCAGGACCAGTACAAACTGGTGCCGCTCAGCGCCTACGGTAAGGATTACACCCCGCCCCCGGGCAAGTTCAACCCGAAGCTCGACATGAAGACCCCGGTGCGGACGCAGGTGAACCGGATGAGTGCGGGCGCCTACTTCAAGCTCCTGGCGAGGCTAATGAAGGACAATCCGCCTGCCGTGGCGGACGCGCCGGTGGTGGCGAAGCTTGCCAGGATTGGGGTCGTCCCGGGCAAGGACTTCGACCTCAAAAAGCTGGACCCGGCCGTCGCGAAGGGGCTGGAGAAAGCCCCGAAGGCGGGCCTGAAAAAGATCACAGCCCATTTCAAGCACGCGGGTAAGGACGTCAACGGGTGGGTCTACCCGACCCCTGGCGGCGTCTACGGGACCAACTACCTGCAGCGTGCGACCATCGCCTATTTCGGCCTGGGCTGTAACCGCTCCAAGGATGCAGTCTATCCGACTTCCGAAACTGACGCCGAGGGCAAGCCCTATAGCGGCGCCAACAAATACGTGCTGCACTTCCCCAAGGGGCAGACGCCACCGGCCAAGGCATTCTGGTCGCTGACCATGTACAACCCTGAGTATTTCTTCGTGGAGAACCCGCTGAACCGTTATACGCTCAGCCCGCGGAACGCCCTCAAGTACAACGCCGACGGGTCGCTGGATCTCTACATCCAGAAGGACTCGCCGGGCAAGGAGAGGGAATCCAACTGGCTGCCCGCGCCTCCGGAGAGGTTCGTGCTGATGATGCGGATGTACTGGCCGAGAGAGGCAGATCCTTCGATCCTCAACGGCACCTGGCAGCCGCCGGCCGTGAAGATCGCCGCCCCGTAGCCCTCTGAGCACTGCCCACGTTAGCGGGTTGCGGCTGCCCGTAGCGACAAGCGGTTTCGCTTGTCGCTACGGGCAGCGACAAGCGAAACCGCTTGTCGCTACGGCGATTTGCCAACCGCAATAACAGGGCTGACCGGTGTATTTCACCGACGAGGCTTTGCTTCCTGAGAATCGAGAAAAGAGGTCTGGGGCCAGGAGGCCAAAGCGTTCCAGTGCCGGCTGTGTACCGACGGCCTGACCGAGGTGGTCCCCGACGACGGGGTCGCCGACGTGCTCCGCCGCATCGAGACGTCGGAAGAGGCCAGCCGGGCCCTGGTCGATGCGGTGCTGGAAGCGGGCGGGAAGGACAACGTGACGGTCGTCCTCGCCCGCAACGGCATCCCCGAGGTGCTGCCCCCCGAAGCGCCGGAAGCGGGCGGGGCTTCGTGAAGGCCTCCGTAGTCCCCCGACGCTGGCGCGGATTATTCCCCTGGGTCCGCGGGGGCAGCAGTTGACTCCCCACGGACGCCGAGTAATATACGGCTTGCAGACTCCAAGAATCCACTTTCGTGAGCATCCCATGCAGCACACCTCAAACGTCGCACGGTGCCCTCGGGCCGCCTTGACAGGGGCCTTGACGGCGGGCCTGATCGCCCTATCAGCCCTCGCCGCGGGGACGGCGTCCGCCCGCGCGGGAGAGCCGAAGGGCCGGCCTGCGGTCGGGGCCGGGAAATGCGTTTCCGTCGCCGGCGTGCTGCTGGAGCGCGCGGGCGAGGGCCGGTGGCGCGCCGTTTCCCCCAAGGAAACGCTCCCCCCGGACACTCTGCTCGTCGCCCTGCCCAGGGCGGAGATTGACTCCGCGGACGGCGCCGTTCGCCTGGTCCTGCTCGCCGATGTCGGCCAGCGCGGCCCCTATCCCGTGCTGGAGTCGGGCGTCATCCTGCACAAGAACCCGCAGGTCGGCCTCGACGCGACCCTTGACCGCGGCCTGATCGGCCTGGAGAACCGCAGGAAGGACGGGCCGGCCAAGGTACGGCTCCGCGTCGCGGGCGCCTCCTGGGAGCTGACCCTGCGCGAGCCCGGGACGAAGGTGTCGATGGAGGTCTACGGCCGCCACCCGGCCGGCATCCCAAAGCTGACCGGGGGCAAGCTCGATCCGCCGGTCGCCGACTTCGTGCTCCTCGTCGAGAGAGGCTCGGCGTTCCTGGACCTGGGCGAGCAGGGCTTCGGCCTGCGGGCGCCCCCCGGCCCCGCGGTCGTCCATTGGGACAGCGTCTCCCGGATGCCGGAGGTCCGGCGGTTGGAAAAACTGCCGGACGCCGTCAAGCCCCTCGACGACAAGGAGGGCAAGGTCTTCCAGGAAATCTGCGCCTGCGCCCACCACCTCGCGGGGAAGGACGTCGGCGCCCGCGCCGCCAAACTCCTCGACCGGGTCGGCCTGAGCGACCGCGACCGCGAGCCGATCCAGCGGTTCAGCAAGGGCATGGTCCAGCGGCTCGGCCTGGCGCAAGCCCTGATGAACGACCCCGACTTACTCGTCCTCGACGAGCCGACCGAAGGCCTCGACCTGACCGGCCGGCAACTCTTGCGCGACGTGGTCGCCGAGAGCCGCGCGGCCGAGAAGACCGTCGTGTTCGTGTCGCACGTCCTCGCCGAGGTCGAGGAGTTGTGCGACGAA
>JBBRPS010000849.1:0-3978 GCA_038227745.1 Gemmatales bacterium
GCAAGCGGCTCCGTTAGACCGCCTCGAAAATGGTCGCGATGCCCTGACCGGCGCCGATGCACATGGTCGCCAGGCCCAGGCATGCCTTGCGGGACTCCAGCGCGTGGATCAGCGTCGTCGCGATGCGGGCGCCGCTGGCCCCGAGCGGGTGGCCGATCGCCAGCGCCCCACCGCGCACGTTCACCTTCTCCGGATCGAGCTTCAGCAGCTTGATGACCGCCAGCGCCTGAGCGGCGAACGCCTCGTTGAGCTCGATCAGGTCGATGTCCTCCAGCTTCAGGCCAGCCCGCTCCAGCGCCTTGTGCGTCGCCGGCACCGGGCCGAGGCCCATCACCGACGGGTCCACGCCCGCGATCGCCATCGCCCGAATCTTCACCTTCGGCCTCAGCCCCAGCTCACGCGCTCGCTCCGCCGACATGACCAGCAGGGCCGCGGCGCCGACGTTGATCGGGCTGGAGTTGCCCGCCGTCACCGTGCCGCCCTCCGGCATGAACGCCGGCCGCAGCGCCCCCAGCGCCTCCAGGGTGGTGTCGCGGCGGATGCACTGGTCCTCCGTCAGGACCTTGCGCCGCCCCTCCTCGTCGCGCCCCCACGTCGGGATGACCTCCTTGCTGAACGCCCCGGAGTCGGTGGCCTCGGCGGCGCGGCGATGGCTGCGCAGGGCGAACTCGTCCTGCTCGCGGCGGCCGATGCGGTATTTCAAGGCGAGGTTCTCCGCGGTCAGGCCCATGTTGAGGGTGGCCTGGCTGTGGCGGTAGAAATAGCGCGGGCTGGGGTCGAAGCCGGCCTCCATCGGAATGTGCTGCATGTGCTCGACGCCGCCGGCGATCTGCACGTCCTCGCAGTGGGCGGCGATGCTCTGCGCCGCCTGGTTGATCGCCTGCAGGCTCGAGCCGCAGTTGCGGTTGACCGTCACGCCGCCGACCTCGATCGGCAGGCCGGCGATGAGCGCCGCCATCCGGGCGATGTCGTAACCCTGCTCGCGCTCCTGCTTGACACAGCCCCACTGGACGTCCTCGACGGCCGACGCCGGCATCCCGACGCGCTCCAGCAGCGCCTTCATCAGGTCGGCGGAGAGGTCGTCGGCACGGACGTCGCGGTAGATGCCCTTCTCGGAGTGGGCGCGGCCGACCGGCGTGCGGACCGCGTCGATGACGACTGCCTGGCGCATGCGTGTTTCCCTCCTCTTCGTTCGCCCCTCTCCCGAGCGGGGGAGGGGAACCCTCTTCATGGTAGGGCGCCGAGAGCGATCCCTCAATGCCCGCCATTTTCTGTGAAATCTTTTGGAAAAATCGTTGCGTCCCGCGCATCCTGGCGCTACTATACGGGGGTGGAAGGACAGAACGGGTCCCAATTCTTGAAGGGGCATGGATGCACGACCACCTCACAACGACGGGTGTTGTGGCAAAAGTGCCGGCGGGATGGCGTGGTCTTGCGCGCCCGGGGACCGGGCGTGTCGGTTCGGTTTGGCAATGGCAGGAGACGTTGCGCACGGCATGGTTCGTTGGGGCGGAGGGCCTGCAACGGCCGGGCGGTGATCCCTTTCAGGTGCAAGGAGACGATGTCATGAGTCCCACAGCCACGGTGGTTTCACGGGCCGCGCAAGCCCTGAACCAGAGTCCTCACCCCGCCTTGCGTCAGCTCCGCATCGAGGAGACCGAGTCCCGCATCGTCCTCAGCGGCCGCGTGTCCAGCTACTACCTCAAGCAGATGGCCCAGGAGGCCGTCATGCCGGTCCTCGGCAGCCGCGAACTGGTCAACCGCGTCACGGTCGTTCGCGCCTGAGTCGCCGCAACCGCATGCCCCACGGCCCCGGGCCGCCTCACCTGGGGCGGCCCGGGGCCGTTGTGCTTTCCCCGCTTCCCTTCAACCCCAAGAATGCCTCTGCAAGAGGATCCCCCATGCGCACTGACGGCCGCCAGCCCGACCAACTCCGCCCCCTCGAGTTCCGCCGCCACTTCACGCGCCAGGCGCCGGGCAGCGTCCTGGTGCAGATGGGCCGCACCGTGGTCCTCTGCACCTGCAGCATCGACCTGGCCGTCCCGCCTTTCCTCGCCGGCAAGGGCCAGGGCTGGCTCAGCGCCGAGTACAGTATGCTGCCCGGCAGCACCTCGACGCGCAAGGCCCGCGACCGCGGCGGCAAGATCGACGGCCGCAGCGTCGAGATCCAGCGCCTCATCGGCCGCAGCCTGCGGGCCGTCGTCGATCTGGACAAACTGGGCGAGCGCACCCTGTGGCTCGACTGCGACGTCCTCGACGCCGACGGCGGCACGCGCACCGCCGCCATCAACGGCGCCTACGTCGCCCTGATCGACGCCCTGCTGTCGCAGAAGGCGGCGCTCGGCCCGCCGCGCGGCGTGCTCCGCGGCAGCGTGGCGGCAGTGAGCGTTGGCCTGGTCGACGGCACCGAGCTGCTCGACCTGGACTACTCGGAGGACAAGGACGCCGAGGTGGACATGAACCTGGTAATGACCGGGTCCGGCGAGTTCATCGAGGTGCAAGGCGCCGGCGAGGAGGCCACGTTCAGCCGCAGTCAGCTCGACCGCTTGCTCGAGCTGGGCAAGGTGGGCATCGACGCGGTCACGGCGGCGCAGCGCCGCGCCCTCGGCGCGAATTGGCCTCTGGACTAGGCGGCGGCGTTGTGCTATGTCCCGCCCCTCCGGCGAACGGCCCGGCTGCGGCTGGCCCAACGGAACAAGGAGGCGCGGAGCCAATGAAAAGGTCCCTCATCGCGTCGGCCGGGCTGGCAATGGTCGGCCTGGCGGTGGCGGCCCTCGTGCAGCGGGGGCAGGCCCAGGGCCCCCCTTACGGCGGCGTGCCCGGTGTCGGCGGTGTCCCGAACGGTCTCCAGCCCCTGCTGCCGACCAGCCCGCCGCTGCCCCAGGCCGGCGGCGCCCGGAAAAGCAACCTCCCCGACGAGTGGCAAGAGCGGCCGGAAGACCCGGCGATGAACAACGACCTCCTCCTCACGCCCGAGGTCGGGCCGTGGCTGATCTACGTCCACGCTTACTCCGAATCCAAGGCGCCCTCCCTGGCCCGCGCCCTGGCGCTCGAACTGCGACAGCACTACAAGCAACCGGCGTTCGTGTGGAACTACGGCGACGACGAGCGCAAGGCCGAACTGGAGCGCGTCTACAGGGAAGTGAAGAAGCAGAAGGAGGCGCTGCGGCAGGCGGGGTTATCGACGGACGTGCCGATCCGGGTGCCGCACATGTTCATCCGTGTCCAGTGCGGGGTGCTGCTCGGCGGCTACAAGGACTTCGACGCGGCCCGGCGCGACGTGGACCGGATCAAGAAGTTGCCGCCGCTGGACGGCAAGCGCTTCCACCTGCCGGGGGTGCTCATCATCGGGCCGAAAGGCGGGGAGGGCGCCGCGGTGAACGCCTTCGCCCATGCCTTCCCCGTGCGCAACCCGACGTGGGAGAAGCAGAAGACGGAGAAGGACATCCAGAATGTCGCGATCCTGCGGAAGCTGAACGCGGATGAGGAACTGAGCCTGTTCCACTGCCCCAAGGGGTACACGCTGGCCGTCAAGCAGTTCAACCTGCCGACCGTGGTGGAGTCGAAGGAGAAGTCGGGCGGGCTGTTGCAGAGCCTGGGGCTCGGCGGCAAGTCGAACGACCGGACCGACGCGGCCAAACACAACGCCCACAACCTCGCCGAGTTGCTGCGCCAGGGCAAGTGGGAGGCCTACGCCCTGCACACGCGCTTCTACAGCATCGTCACCGTCGGCGCCTACGACAGCATGGACGACCCGCGGATCATTCAGGACCAGCAGGAGCTGGGGCGGCTCAACGCCCGCCTGGTGAGCCGCGACCCCAGCCTGGCGCTGTTCCCCAAGGGCATCCTCATGCCGGTGCCGCGCTGAATTGTTTAGCCGCGGTAGGTCACGCCGCGCAGCAGCTCGATCAGCCTTTGCAGGTCCGCCTCCTCCGTCTTCTTGCCGGCGCGGTGGATCTCCGTCTTGAGCTGCACGAC
>JBBRPS010000850.1:0-3961 GCA_038227745.1 Gemmatales bacterium
AAGTCGAGGGAGTCGAGGGCGCCGAGGGTCATGTGCAGTGCGGGCAGGGTGGCGTCCCAGCCGGGGGTGGTCAGCTCGTCCGTCAGCCGGATGACGTGATACCAGTTGTACCGCGGCAGCCGCGCTTTCACCTCGTCCAGATCCATGACGGGCCCCCCGGGGCCGTTGCCGGGACGGAGTGTCCCGCCGATGGCAGGTGCGGGATCATAGCCGCCGGCGGGGTTCGTGACAAGAGCGGCCGCGCGGCTGCGGTTGCGGGCACCGCCTCCGAAGCCACGTCCTGAGTCCCCGGCCGGCGCGGGCCTCACCCCGGCGGCCAGCGCAGCTCACGCCCGCCCAGCAAGTGCATGTGCAGATGCGGCACCGTCTGCCCCGCCCGCTCCTTGCAGTTGACGACCAGCCGGTAGCCATCCTCCAGCCCCAGCTGCCCCGCCAACTTCGCGGCCACCAGATGCAGGTGCCCCATCAGCGCGCCGTCCTCTTCGGTGAGGGCGTCGTGCGTCGGGATGACCTTGCGCGGGATGATCAGCACATGGACCGGCGCCTGCGGGTTGATGTCGCGGAAGGCCAGGCAGTGGTCGTCCTCGTACACCACGTCCGCCTTGATCTTGCCCTCGATGATCTTCAAGAAGATGTTGTCGCTCATCATGACGCTCGTTCCTCCTCGGGGCCATCGGTGCCGCTCCGGCTAGAATAGGGGCGAACGTGTGCGGGAGCAATCGCCTGGCCGGGAGGGCAAGGCCGTGCCGTGGATCGTGGGAATCGACGAAGCCGGCTACGGCCCCAACCTCGGGCCGTTCGTGATGACCTCGGTCGCCTGCCGCGTCCCCGAGGACGCCGGCACCGACCTCTGGCGCCTCCTGCGGCCGGCCGTGCGCCGCCCCACCGAGCCCGCCGACGACCGCTTCCTGGTCGAGGACTCGAAAGTCGTCTACGCGACCGCGCGCGGCCTGTTCGAGCTGGAGCGCGGCGTGCTGGCGACGGCGTCCCCCTGCCGGCCCGGCGCGGCGCTGCCACTCGCGGAGTACCTCGACTGGGTCAGCCCCGGCACGCAGGAAGAGCTGCGCGGCGAGCGCTGGTACACCGGCGCGACGGCCCTGCCGCTGGGCGGGACGGAGGCGTTCGGCGCCTGTGCCGAGCGCTTCGCCGAGGCGTGCGAACAGTCCGGGCTGACGCTCGGCCTGGTCCGCAGCGTCGTGGTCTGCCCGGCGCGGTTCAACGGACTGCTCGACCGCTGGGACAGCAAGGGGGTGGTGCTCGCCGTGGCGATGGCGGAGCTGCTGGGCCACAACCACGCCACCGCCGCAGGCGCCGAGCCGGTCCGCTTTTTCATCGACAAGCACGGCGGCCGCAACGCCTACGCGGCGATGGTCCAGCACGCCTACCCCGACGGCCTGGTCCTCGCCCGTGAGGAGGGGCGCGACCGGAGCGTCTACGACGTCATCGGCCTGGAGCGCCCGGTCGAGCTGACGTTCGAGCCGCGGGCGGACGGGAATCACTTCTGCGTCGCGCTGGCGTCGATGGTGAGCAAGTACCTGCGGGAAGTGCTGATGCTGGAGTTCAACCAGTTCTGGGGAACGCACGTGCCGGGGCTGAAGCCGACCGCGGGCTACCCTGGCGACGCCGTGCGCTTCTTCGAGGCGATCCGCCCGGTGTGCGGGCGGCTGGGCATTCCCGAAGCGGCGGTGTGGCGGCGGAAGTGACGGCGCCGGGATTGGCCCGTCACTTCCGCTCGTCCGTTTCAGGGCTTGGCGAAGTTGCTGTCGTCGATGCTGTCCGGGGTCGTCACCTCGGTGATCTCGGCCTCCAGGAACTTTTTGCCGTCGTTGTTGATGATCATCTTGGTCGGCGACCGCAAGCCGCTGGCGCCCTTCTTGTAGTCCAGCAGAATTTTCTCCTGCGTCACCTCTTGCTTGGTGGCCTCGTCGAGGGCGCGGTATTCGGCCTTGACGAGCAAGTGCGACTTCTTGTCGAAGAAGAGGTTGACGTCGCGCCGGTCCTTCGTCGTCACCTGGACGCCGACCGCGTCGCGGCCTTCGACCTTCGACTCGCCGAGCGGCGAGAGCTTGTAGGCTTTCTCGCGCAGCGCGATCAGGCTGGTCACCTTCTCGACGTGGGCCATCTCCTTGAACTCCTTGAGTTCCACCTCACCCAGATCGGTGGTCTTGCCCAGGACGTTCAGCCAGCCCTTGTCGCCGTTGAACACCTTGATGACCTTGATGTTCATGTTGTTGATCTCGACATCGACCTCGACCTTGTACTTCGAGGGCGGCACGGCGGAGACGTCGATGGTGAAGGTGAACTCCATCGGCTGGTAGGCCTTCCCCTTGCCCTTCATCTGCATCGCCTTGATCCCCGCCAGCACCTTCGCGCCGCCGTGCGCCTCGATCGCCTTCTCGATCACCGCCCGCGACTCGTCTTCCTGGGCCTTGCCGGACAGGCCCAGGCCCAGCCACACGCCGACGCCCACCGCCAAAAGCACCAACTTCCGCATGAGTCACCTCCGAGGTGAAGAGGGAGCGGACGGCCCAGGAGGCCGGTAAGGGAGGCCCCGCCATCCGCGCAACACGCTGACAGGAGTACTGCTCGCTGGTTCTACTCGCCGCGGGGCAAGTGGACACAAGCCCGACGCGCAAGCGAGGGACCCCTCGCTTGCGCGTCGGGCTTGTGTCAAATCACCCCTCCTCCAGTATATGCGCCCGGGCCACGGATTGATTGCAGCGCGTGTCGGCGCCGCGGCCCGGTACGAGTGTCTACAGAACGGCGCCGGCGCGGCAAGCTGCACAAGCCGCGCCCCCCCGACGGCGCGGCACGGGCGGTCCGACTTGTTTTGTTCCGGCAAGGTCCGTTATTTATACCTCCCGCGAAACCTGCCCTGTTCGGGGCAGGGCGCACGTCCGCGGGCCGCTGCCGGAACGGAACAGGTATCGCAGGTTGGCAAACCCTTCATCCCACCGGGCCATGGAACGGCCCGCCCCGGCAGTCGCCGCGTCACGGCTACCCGCACCATCGGTGCCCAGGAGGGGCCCATGACCCGCTCATTCCCCCGCCGCACGCTCTGGCTCGTCCCCGTCCTTCTGCTGGCCCCGGCCGTCGGCGCCGGCGAGCCGGCCGCCCGGACCGACAGCCAGGGCGACCCACTCCCCCGGGGCGCCGTGCGCCGCCTGGGGACCGTTCGCTTCCGGCACGGCGACGGCATCTGCGCGACCGCCTTCTCGGCCGACGGCAGGCTGCTCGCCTCCCTCAGCCGCGACCGCACCGTCCGCCTCTGGGAGTCCGCGACGGGGCGAGAGATCCGCCAGTTCCGCGAGGCGGATTGCGAGTATTACTCGATCGCCTTCGCGCCGGACGGGCGGCTGCTGGCGGCGGCGGGCGGCGACCCGCTGCAGGGCGGCAACACGGCGATCCGCCTCTGGGACACGGCGACCGGCAAGGAGGTCCGCCGCCTGGAGGGCCACCAGCAGCCCGCCTACACGCTCGCCTTCTCTCCCGACGGCACGACGCTCGTCTCGGTGAGCTGCAACCAGGTGATCCGCTGGGACACCGCCTCCGGCCGGCAACTGTCCCAATGGAAGGAGCTGCGCAGCACGGCCTCACTGGCCGTCGCACCCGACCGCAGGGCGCTGGCGACCGTGGGTGGCGAGACGGAGGACAAGTCGATCCACCTCTGGGACGCGGCGACCGGCAAGGCAATCGGGTGCCTGCGCGGGCACCAGCGCGGCGTCGTGTCGGTGGCCTACGCGCCGGACGGCAAGACGCTGGCCTCGGCCAACCCGTTCGAGCCGATCCGCCTGTGGGACGTGGCGGCCGGCAAGGTGCTGCGCCAGTTCGGCGAGCCGCACGGCGGCATGGCGCTGGCGTTCTCCCCCGACGGCAAGACGCTGGCCTCAGCGTGCCTGAGCGGGGCGGTGCGCCTCTGGGACGTCGCCACGGGCAAGGTGGTGCGCTCGCTGCGCGGCTA
>JBBRPS010000851.1:0-3957 GCA_038227745.1 Gemmatales bacterium
GACCGAGCTTTGACCGTGCTGCCCTCAGGAAGCGGCCGACTCATCGGGCCGTTCAGGAGTCTTCGCGGGATCGATAAGGCGATCCCGATACTGCTCCTGCAACTCCGTGTAGTAGGTCACCAACCGTGCGGGGTCGTGAGCGAAGCGCTCCGAAATGCGATGCCGCACCTCCCGGATTTCGTCAATCACCGGATCGCTCGGGTTCTGATTCATCACTCTCTCCAAGCAGTTCCAGGGGTGTCACCGGCCCGCGCATGCTACCAGCCGCCCGCCTTCCGACAGGTAGTGCGGGTCCACCGGGTAGTTCGCGAACTGGATCGTGTAATACGACTCGAACCACTTCTTGATGTCCGGCACGCGCTCCTCGTCGTACGCCGGCGCCACGTACAGCGACCGCCCCTCCACCTCGCGCCGGATCTCCCCCTGCTCGACCACAACCTCGCCGCCCTTGATCCCGAAGCGCGGCAGCTCGAACATCGCCCGCTTGTCCGCCCCCGGCGTGTAGATCGTCACGTCCGCGTCGGCGCCGACGCCGAGGTGGCCCTTGTCCTTCAGCCCCAGCATCCGCGCCGGCCCCGCCCGTGTGATGATCGCGATCTCGTAAAGCGAATACTCGCGGTCGAGGTCCTTCAGCGTCGAGCGCTCCAGTACGCGCGGGTGGACGTGCTTCAGCACCTCCTGCCGGTACGTGCGGTCCATCAGCAGCTGCACGATCTGGGGGTACGCCAGGAACGAGCCGCCGTTGGGGTGGTCGGTGCTCATGCCCACGCGCCACGGGTCGTTGACGAGCAGATACCACTCCAGGCCGATCGCCCACTGCAGCGCGTGGACGAAGCTCTTGTCCTTGTACGTGATCGGCACGATGCCGCAGCCGGCCTCCATCTCGGTGTCGCCGTTGAACCACTTCCGCCCCGTCACCTTGTGCAGGTAATAGCCCAGCGGCCCGTCGCCGGTCATCGACGTCGTCTCGCCGAACAGCACCTGGCCGACGTCCACCGTCAGGTTGGCGTGGGCGTTGACGTAGTCGGCGAGCTGCGGCGCGTGCGAGCGGAAACTGCCCTGGTCGTCCGGGCCGCCGCCGTAGCTGTGGAACTGGATGTGCGTCAGGTGGGCACGGCGGCCCTCCAGCGCCTCCATCGTGTCCAGCGTCGTCTTCCAGTTGCCCGGCAGGCCGAGGTTGTTGCAGTGGATGTGGACCGGGTGCGGCAAACCGAGGTCCATCGCCGTCTGCGCCAGGGCCGTGATGATCTGCCGCGGCGTGACGTGGAAGTGCTCGACGGTGCTGTCCAGGCTGTGGACGTTGCCGCCGCCCTCCTTCCACACCTCGACGCCGCCGGGGTTCACCAGCTTCATGGCGTAGCCCTTGGCGGCCCCGAGCAGCCAGGCGCAGAAGGCGCGCAGCTTCTCCGGCTCGTTGGCGGCGACCTGGCTGAGGACGTAGTGGTTGTTGCCGAACAGGACGAAGAAGCCCTTGTCGATGACGGGCGTGTCGTGGAACTCCTCGTGGGCGTGGCGGGCGCCGAGCGGCGGGATGGCGGCGTCGAAGGCGGTGGTGTAGCCCATGCCCGCGTAGAGGTAGCCGGTGGCGAACGTGCTCGGCACGCTGCCGGTGGTGCCGGAGCGCGTCAGCGGCGTGCGCCGCACCATCGGGGCGCGGCGCTTGTCCTCGGGGCGCATCTTGCGCGCAACGTTCACCTTGGGGCCGGCGATGTGCGCGTGCATGTCCACGCCGCCGGGCATCACCACCAGGCCGGTCGCGTCGAGCACCTTGTCGGGCCGCACGTCCGGCTCGGTCGGGGAGGCGATCACCTTGCCGTCGCGGATCCACAGGTCCTGCACGGCGCCGTCGATACCGTTAGCGGGGTCGTAAATGGTCCCATTCGCGATCTTCAGAAGAGTCATCGGTACGGATCATCCTCCGGTTGCGTGTCTTGTTTCTGTCCTGGGGCGACGGGGTTGGGACCAGGGGGGCGAAGCCCTGGATGAAATTACCGAGGCAGGAGCCGATGAGGCAGCCGGCCACCACGCCGATGAACTGCAGGGCCGGGACGCGCGGCGCACACACCGCCCCCAGGAGTATCCCCACGAAGACCCCCACCAACACACTAAGCGCGGTGTTGCGGACCGCCGCGAGGGCGAGGCCGATGAGCAGCCCATAGAAGCCGCCCGACCGCCCGCCCAGCAGCGACCCGGCCACGGCGCCGGCCAGCGCGCCGAGGATGAACTGCGTGACGCGCAGCTGCAGCGCCAGCCCGGTCACGGACGGCTCGGTCAACAGCGGCAGGTCGGACAGGGCGGTCCGCTCGGCCGGGGGCGCCGGGAGCCTCTTGGGCATATCGACGACCTTTTCCGACACCAGGCCCGCGAGGTCCCGCGCCGTGGGGTCGGCGGCGATGGGGGCGAGCGGGGCGCCCGGGCGCGGCTCGGGCTGGAGCATGGCATCGCGGTTCTCCGCCGGCGGCAGCTCGAGCACCTCCTTGCGGAGGCGCTCCAGGTCGAGGCCGAGGATGACAAGCGCCTGGCATGCCTCGCCCTCCGGTTCGTGGAGCAGGCCGAGCAGCAGGTGCTCGGGGCCGACGTGCGGGTGGTGCAACCGGGCCGCCTCTTCCTGGGCGTGGCGCAGCGCCCGCCGCGCGGGCGGTGTCAGCGGCAGCCGGCCGATGGGCAGCACGGGCGCGCCGTACTCGACCATCTTCTCGACCGTGGCGGCAATCTTCTTCGGGTCGGCGCCGAAGGCTTCCAGCAGCCGGGCGACGGCCCCGGAGCCTTCCCGCAGGACGCCGAGGAGGATGTGCTCGGTGCCGAGGTAGTCGTGGCTGAAGCGCTGCGCCTCGCGGTGGGCCAGGAGCAGCACCCGCCGCGCCTGACCGGTGAAGCGATCGTACAGCCCGGTTTCCGCCTCGTCCGGTGTGTGCGGGGCCGCTGGGACTTCCTTCCGCCCCTCGCGGGGGAGGCGCTGCTTCTGCCCCTCGAGCGCGTTCACCTGCGCGTGCAACTGAGCGGCCTTCTCAAAGTCCTGCGCGGCGAGGGCGGCCTGTTTTTCCTGGGTGAGCCGCTCGATCTCCGCATCCAGCCCTTTCAATCCGGCGGGCATGTTCGGTGGGGCATCCAAAGCCAGGGCAGGTTCGTTGGCGCTCGCGGGAACGGCGGGAACAAGCCCGAGGAGGGAATAAATCTCGCCACGAACGGTGTCGAGGCTGCCCCCCAGGCGGACGAGTACGCGGGCGGCGACACTCTCCTTCTCGTGAAGGAGGCCGAGCAGCAGGTGCTCCGTCCCGACGTAGTGGTGGTCGAGGTGGCGCGCCTCCTCGGCCGCGTGCTCGAGCACCTTGTGGCCCCACGGTGTTAGCGGTGACCACCGCCCTGGTGGCCCCCCGGACGGCCTTCCTTGCACCTCCCTCTCGACCTCGATGCGGACCGTCCGTAGGTCGAGTCCGAGGTTGGCCAGGGCCTGGCCCGCGACGCCGGAGCCCTCCTTGACCAGGCCGAGGAGGATGTGCTCGGTGCCGATGTACTCGTGGTTGAAGCGCCGCGCCTCCTGCTCGGCGAACTGCATCACCTGGCGCGCCCGGTCGGTGAACCGGACTGCGATCAGAGCTTCGGTGTCCATGTCGGCTCCCCCAACCGCGCGTCTGCGGAACGGTCACGCCCCATCCCCCCATCCGCAGGGCGTCGGCACCCTGACTGTTATGATGGGGGAAACGGGTTCCCGCGGGAAGGCTTGGGAGAGACCTCCCCGGTCTCATGGGATGAACCAATCGACCACAGTAAGCCCGGGAACGTTCGCGAAAAGCTGCGTGTCGCGGGTGACGAGCGTGAAGCCGTGAATGACCGCGGTCGCCGCCACCAGCATGTGTACCAGGGTGAGCGGGGGGCGCTGCGCCCGCCCCGTCAGGCCGATGGAGGCGGCGCGGTGCGCTACAGGATCATCCACGGGCACGACGGTGACCTGCTGGA
>JBBRPS010000852.1:0-3957 GCA_038227745.1 Gemmatales bacterium
AACTCGGTGAGTGCGCGTGCAAGTACCTGCGCATCGATAACTTTCAGTACCCTACCACGGGTCGTCGGCTGTGTTGTAGAATCCGGAGGCGAAGTGCGCCACTGAGCGGTTCGGTGCCGGAGTAAGAGTGCGCCAGGGCACGCTGTCGCAGTACAACCCAATCGAGAGATTGGGGGCAAGGATGCTGAGGCAGATGGAACGCAGCACGGTGCAGGTGTTGGTCAACCGTGGGAAGAGTCAGCGGCAGATCGCGAAGGAACTGGGACGGAATCGGCGGACGATCGCGCGGGCCTTGCGCGAGCCGGTGGAGCAGCGCGCGGCGAAGCGCCAGTGGCACTCGCAAGTGGACATCTATCGGGAGCGGATCGAGCAGTGGGTGGCCGAAGCACTGCCCGTGGTCCGGATGCTTGAACTGGTGCGGAGCGATGCGACGGCGCCGTACGTGGGCAGCCGCAGCCAGTTTGGCGAGATGGTGCGGCGCATCAAGCTGGCGCGAGCACACGGGCAGGCGGTACTGGCGGTGCCGCTGCGCTTCGAGGGGCTCCCCGGGGAGTATTTGCAAGTCGACTGGGGCGAGATCCGGGCGTTCCCGTTCACCCAGCGCGCCGCCGGCACGCGGTACTTTCTGGCCTGTCGGTTGAAGTACTCGCGGTGGGTCTGGCTACGCTGGACGACGGACATGCGCCAGGAGACGCTGATCCGCGGGCTGACGGACTGTCTGGTGGAGTTGGGGTGGGTGCCCTGGGTGTTGGTCTTCGACAACATGAAGACCGTCACCAGTGGCCGCGACAGCGGTGGCCGACCCCTCTGGACGCCGACGCTGCTCTCGTTTGCCGGCGAGTGTGCCTTCTGTCCTCAGGCCTGCGACCCCGGAGCACCCGAACAGAAAGGATCCGTCGAAGCCCTGGTCAAATGGGTCAAAGGGAACTTCCTGCCGGGACGGACCTTTGCCGACGATGCCGATCTGGCCGCACAGGGGAGTGCCTGGTGCCTGCAGGCGAACAGCCGGCGGTGCGATGCGACCGGTGAGCCGCCCCTGACGCGCCTGCCGGCCGAGGCAGCAGCTGGGGGTGCGCTGCCGGCCAGCGCGCACGAGTACGCCCTGCCGGTCCCAGGCCAGGTGTCGCCGGAAGCGCTGGTGGCGGTGCGGGGCAATCGCTACTCGGTGCCGGTGGCGCAGGTGGGGGCGCCGGTGACCGTGCGCTTGCACCGGGACCGGGTGCGCATCTGGCGTGACCAACTCTTGCTGGCCGACCATCGCCGTGAGCGCGACGGTGCCCGGCAACGCATCGTCGACCCGGAGCATTTCACGCCGCTCTTTGCGCACAAGCCGCGCGGGGCCGCCCTGCTGTACCGGGACGTGCTGCTGCGCCTGGGCGGGGTGGCGCCGGCCTTTCTGGCCGCCCTCTCCTCGCGCCAGCGGGACCGGATGCCCGAGGAAGTGCGCGCCGTCTACGCCCTGGGCCAGCGGTACGGCATGGCCGACCTGCTGGCGGCGATGGCGCGCGCCGACGAGGCGGGCGCCTACAGCGCCGCGGCGTTGGCGATGCTGCTGGCCGCCCCCGCGCCCGCCCGGCCGCCGCTGCAGGCGGTCCTGGCCGACCAGCCGCCCCAGGCGGCGGTCGATCGCCCCCTGGCGGCCTATGAAGCCTGGGCACACCGGGAGCGGGCGGAGGTGGCGGGGTGAGCGACCCGTTGGCACCGCTCCTGGCGCACCTCCACCTCACGCAGGCCGCCAGCGTCTTGCCCGCCTGGCTCGAACGCGCCGCGCAGGATGACCTCAGCTACACGGAGTTCCTGCAGGGACTCCTCGAGGAGGAGTGCAGCGCGCGCACCATCGCCGCCACGCAGCGCCGGCTCGTCGAGGCAGGCTTCCCCTTCGCCGCCACCATCGAGCAGTTCGATTTCCGCTTCCGTCCGGACCTCAAGCGCCAGGTGGTGCTGCGGTACCTGGATGCCACCTTCGTCAGCCAGGCGACCTCCCTCACGCTGATCGGCCCGCCGGGTCTGGGCAAGACCATGCTGGCCATGTGTATCGCCACCAAGCAGGTGCAGCTCGGGGCCACCGCCCGCTTCGTCAGCGCCCAGAGTCTGGCCGCCCAGGTGGGTCGTGCCGTCACAGCCGTGGGCCGGCAACGCGTCCTCAAGCCCTTGCTGACCACCGATGTGCTCGTGCTCGATGAACTCGGGTACCTCCCCACGGACAGCGCGTTCGGCCCGGCGCTCTACGAGATCATTGGCGGACGCTATGGCCGCCGGCCGACGATCATTACCTCGAACAAAAGCCTGACCGACTGGGCGCTGATTGTGCAGGACGTCTCGCTCGCCGCGGCATTGCTTGACCGGCTCATGCACCACGGGGAAGTCTTCTATCTCAAGGGACCATCCTACCGGACCAAAGGGCGGGGGGAGGCCACCGCTCCCGCCGACCTCGTGGCACGGCACCAGGACGCCCCGCCCCAACCGTAACGTGACGCATCAGGAGAGGCACCATGCCGCAGCACCGCCAGTACGCCGATGCCGCCGCCAAGCAGCGCGCCTACCGCGAGCGGCACGAGCAAGCCCGCCGTGACGACCAGCAGGCACGGGGTGTGCCCCCTGCGGCGCCGATCGCCACCCTGCCGAGCCGCGCCCGGTGGCAGGCGCTCCTCGAACGGGCGCGCCTGGCGCTCCAGCTGGCGCACGACGAGATGCACGCCTACGGTGAGGAACGGTCCGAAGCCTGGCAGGAAGGCGAACGTGCCGCCGCGCTGGCCGAACGACTGGAGGCCCTGGCGCAGGTCCTCGACGATTTGGCGGCCCTGCCGCCCTTCTAACGCGCCGACGCGCGTCGGCCACGCCTGCAGGGGCAGGAGCCGCCGCACCTCCAGACCCGCGCCGGGGGTCTGCCGTGGTGCCTCCGTGGCACCAGAACGGACGCTGAGTCCACGTCCCGTCTCGGGCACCCTGCGGGCTCCCGCCGTCGTCGCCGTCGTAGGGCCTGTGGAGATGTGGAGAAATGGGCGAGCGTGTACGTGCCGAGCCGGCACGCCATTTATCCATATATCCACAGGCCGGCGGCTTGGCCCAGGCGGCCCCACGGGGACCAACCCTGGCGCACTTCTATTCCGGCAGCGTGGCGTACTTGACAACCGGCGCGTACACGCGTCGCCTCTGCACCTTGTGCAGGGCACGGACCGGCATGGCAACGATGGGGTGGCGGCATCCGCTTGGCCACCGTTCCGTCAGAGCCGAACCCCTGTGCGCTGCCGCAGCTCAATGGCGCGGCGAGCAAACGCTCATCAAACGCCGCAGCTGTAGAGTCAAGTCAGCCCCGAGGGAACACCAGCAGCCGGCAGGGCGCACCAAGCGCCCCCGCTCTCGGGTTCGCCGCACGGGGCAGGACCTGAACACAGGCAACGAGGAGAATAGGACATGCAACGCATCGACTTAGGCATGGAGACGCAGGATCGGAGCATTGGGCGGCCATCTGACGGGATCGGGCACGCCGGCAGTCGCGCCCGAAACCCCCGCACCCCTCGTCTGCGGCGCCTGTTGACGGCGGCGGCGGCAAGCTGTCTGTTGGCGATACCCGGCGCATACGCGACCGCCCATGCGGCCTCCGCCAGGCCTCCGCCGACCATCGCGGGTAGCTGGTACAACGTCGGTCAGCACGGCAACAGCCTCTCGCGAGTCACGATCACGCGGGACACCGACACCGCCTTCACCCTGCACGCCTTCGGCGTCTGCGAGCCGACGGAGTGCGACCAGGGCCTGACCACGGCCACTGGCAGCCGCAGCAGTGCCCTCGCCACCTACCATTTCAGCTTCGCGGTTAAAACGGAGAGCATCTCCCTTCAAGGGCCGTATATCGTAGTGGGGACGCATACGCACTTCATCGACGGCAGCGGGCGTGCCGACTACGACGTGGCAGACTTCATGGCCCGTTTCGGCTCCTCCGGTTCCTGGTTCAACACC
>JBBRPS010000853.1:0-3955 GCA_038227745.1 Gemmatales bacterium
ATCCCGCTGCGCGGGCGTGAAGCCCCGCGCTCGCCCCCCGCGCAGCGGGATCTGGCTCACCGCTCGCGGCTAAACGATCTCGAGGGGAAAGCCATGTCCGTGCTACGCCGCCTGTTCGTGCTGTTGCTGGTCGGGACCCTGCACGCAGGGGCGGGCTGCGCGGGCCTGCGCCAGCAGGACCAGACAGCGCCCGTGCCGCCGACGCCGACGAAGGAGGACGGTGGGTTGCTCCTGAAAACTGGCGCGATCCAGCTCGGCCCGGGCGTCGAGCAGAACGCCTGGCGCTGGCAGGGCGACGGCCGCGGCGGCTAGGGAACACCCCGCTCTCAGCGAGTGTTCCGGGATTATTCCATGAATTAGAGGGAGTTATTATTTCAATACGCGGTCCGAGTCGCAAGAGGGTAACGGAAAAATCGACCGTACGGGATGTGCGGGATCCGGCGGGCCTCCGCCACGGGCCGTCCCGTCTGAAATAGTTTCGCGGGAAAACCCTGTGCGCGAGCCCCCCTCGTGTCTCTACTAAATTAGTCCACGCCGCAGGGAAAGTGCCTGGCGAGCGGGCTGTCGGCGGCGCTGTCCCCCGCTGCGTTCGCCGGCAGTGCAAGCGCCGCCGTCCCGAAGGCACTGGCCGCAGCGACGACGCGCGCAGCGGTCCTCTTCAACGGCGGCGCCGCGGCCGGCACCGTGTCCCCACCCGTTCTCGCCCTGGTCCGCGAGATGACCCGGGCGGTGCTCCTGAGCAGACTGTGCGCGGCCGTCCTGGTGGTGTCGCTCTGCCTCCTCGGCGTGTGGGCCATGGCCCGCGTACTCGACGCCCCGGCCGACAGCCCCGCCCCCAACCCGGGCCGGGCCACGTCAGGCGGCCAGACCCGAAGCGGATGTTCGCCAGCTTCGTGCGCTTCGGCCCCGACGGCCGGACCCTGGCGGTGTCGATGACGGACGCCAAGAACGATCACCGTTACGTCGCCCTGGCGGACGTGGCCTCCGGAAAGGTCCTGCACGAGTACCCCGGAGGGAAGCAGTTCGTGAGCGCCCTCGCCTACTCCCCAGACGGCAAGCTGCTGGCCTCCGCGAACTACGGCAGCAGCGGGATTGTTTGCCTCTGGGACGCCAGGACCGGGAAGATCGCGCGCGCGATCCGGTCGCGCAAAACCCGCACGGTAGCCCTGGCGTTTGCACCCGACGGCAAGACGCTGGCGATCGGCGGCAGCCAGGGCGATGAACCGCCGAACGTCATCGAACTATGGGACCCGGCGACGGGGCAGCAGTGCGGCGCGTTCAAGGGAGATAAATACGACAGCGTGTACGGCCTGGCGTACTCGCCCGACGGAACGACCCTCGCGGCCACGGCGAGCGACCGCGCGGTTCACCTGTGGGAAGTCGCCACCGGCCGGCCGCGCGGCCGGTTCGCGGGGCACGCGGGATGGATACGCGCCCTGGCGTGGGCCCCGGACGGCCGGGCTCTCCTGACGGGCTCGACAGACACGACCGCCCTGGTGTGGGACCTGACAGGGGGCCAGCGCACTGCGCGCCCATTGACCGACGAGCGATGGCAGACTGCCTGGGAGGACCTGAGGGACGCCGACGCGGTGAAGGCATACCGGGCCGTGTGGGCGCTGGTAGCCGCCCCGCAGACCGCCGCAGCCCTCCGCGAGCGGTTGCGGCCGCTTGCCCCCGCGGAAGTGGTGAAGATCGTCCGCTGGGTCGCTGACCTCAACAGCGAGCGCTTCCAGGTGCGCGACCGCGCGGTGACGGCACTGGAGAAGCTGGGCCGCCTGGCCGAGCCGGCCCTGCGGCAGGCGCTGGAAGGCCAGCCGCCGCTGGAAGCCCGTCGGCGCCTGGAGCGGCTCGTGGAGAAGTTACCGCCGCCCTCCCTCGAGCGCTTCCGGCAGATGCGGGCGCTGGAGGCGCTCGGCCACAGCGGCACGCCGGAGGGGTGGGGCCTGCTGGAGGCCCTGGCCGCCGGCGCAGCTGTGGACCCCCTGACGCACGACGCCCTGGCCGTGCTGCGCCGCTTACCGCAGCGTGCCGGCGGGATGCGGTGACGAGGGGAACCCGGCCCCCGAATCCTGCGCTAATACCGCCCCAGGACCGCGTTCGCCGCCTTCGTCGTCTCGGCGTCGTCGTTGTCCCACAGGGCCGCCAGGTTCTGCCGCACGCGCCGGTCCGCGATGCGCAGGAAGTAACGGCCGGTCGTCACGTCGCGCTCCACCTCCGTGGGGTTGTGGTTGCCGTGCGTCAGCAGCTGGTCGAGCCGGCTCAGCGTGCAGCTCGACGCATAGAGGTCACAGGCCGCGTCGGCGATGCGCTCCTGGAGGTACTGCCGCTCCAGCACCGCCTCGCGGTACTGCCGCAGCAGTGTCTGCACCGCGATGCCGAAATCGCGCACGCGCCGGCCCAGATCGCGCGCCGCGCCCTTGAGGGCCTTGCTCGTCACCGGCACCTCCGGCGTCGTGAACCGCGCCGACACCAGCTCGCGGCCGAAGCTCCAGAGCTTGCCGAACTGCGTGAACGGGTGCTTCAGCGCCGTCAGCACTCCTTGCAGGTGCTCACCCACGCCGCGCATCCCCACCAGGGCGATGAACGCCCGCAGCACGTCGTTGGCCCCCTCGCCGATCTGGTTGATGCGCGCGTCGCGCATCATGCGCTCGTACGGCTCGTCCGTGAAGTACGCCTGGCCGCCGAAGATCTGGATCGTGTCGTTGACGATCTGCCACAGCGCCTCGGTCGAGAAAACCTTGAGCATGGCCGTCTCGAGCATGTAGTCGTCGGCGCCGCGGTCGATGAACGCGGCGCACTGGGTCGTCGTCGCCTCCATGGCGAAGACGTGCGCCGCCATGTACGCCAGCTTCTTCTTGACCAGCTCGAACTCGGCGAGTGGCTGCTGGAATTGCACGCGCCGCTTGGCGTGGCGCACCGCGGCGGCGACGCAGGTCCTGGCCGCCCCGGTGCAGCTCGCGCCGAAGGTAGTGCGGCCGAAGTCGAGCACGGTCAAGGCAACGCGCAGGCCCTTGCCGACCTTGCCGAGGACGTTCGCCGCGGGCACGGGCATGTCGTGGAAAGCGAGGCGGGCGGTGGCGGTGCCGCGGATGCCGCACTTCGGCATGCGCGCCTCGACCACCTCGAAGCCGGGCAGGTCGGGCGTCACCAGGAACGCCGTCACCTTCGTCTCGCTGCTGCCCGGCACGGGCGTGCGCGCCATGACCGTCAGCACCTGGGCGATGCCGCCGTTGGTGATGTAGCGCTTCTGGCCGTTGAGGAGGTAGGCCTTACCGTCGGGCGTCGGCGTGGCGGTGGTCTGGACGTTGGCGGCGTCGGAGCCGGCCTCCGGCTCGGTGAGGGCGAAGGCGCCGAGCTTTTTGCCGCTGACCAGGTCGGGCAGCCAGCGGCGCTTCTGCTCCTCGGTGCCGGACAGGATCAGGGCGCGGATGCCGATACTGTGGTGGGCGTTGACGAAGACGGCGACGGAGGCGTCGCGGGCGCCGATGGTCTCCATGATGCGACAGTAGCCCAACTGCGAGAAGCCACGGCCGCCGTACGCGCGCGGGGCCGTCATGCCCAGCACGCCGAGGCGGGCAAGCCCCTCGACCACGGCGGGGGGGATGTCGGCGTCGCGGTCGATGGCGGCGGCATCGACCTTCTCGTCCATGAAGCGGCGCAGCTCGGCGACCGCCTGCTCGACCTCGGGGCGCTCTTCGGGACGGAGTTGCGGGTAGGGAAAGACGAGGGGCGCCTGGAAGAGGCCGAAGAACAGGCCCTTGGCGAAGCCGATGGCCTGCGGCCCGGAGAAGAGGAGTTCTTCCGCCTGTTTTTTCTGCTGGTCGATCTGTGCGGCGGTCAGGGCCATGGGGCACCTCCGAGAAAGCCGGCCAGGGTGATTCGCGGACGGTTGCTCCGGTTCGTGGGCGACTCGCTCCGCGAGTCGCTTCTAAGGCGGGACGCGACTCGCGGAGCG
>JBBRPS010000854.1:0-3941 GCA_038227745.1 Gemmatales bacterium
CCCTGCGCGGGGCCCTGCGGCACCGGCACCGGGGCGGGCGGCAGCGGCACCGCCGAGCCCGGAGGCGGAGCGCCCGGGCCGGCGATCACGGCCGCGGCGCAAGGCTCGGGAGCGGGCGCCGCACAGTGGCGACGGCAGCAGCAACCGGCGAGGGCGATCAGGCACAGGGCCACGAGCGAATAGCGGAAGGTCATGGGAATCTCTCCTTACTCTGGGTCAGGGCGAAGCGTGCCGGGGCGAGCGGCCCATGTCTGAAGCCAAATCCTATGCACGGCCGATGCCCGCGCTCGGTGGAATTCGTGGGCCGCAGGAGGGGAATCACCGGCTGGCGTTCAAGACGTGCGGGTCGGCCGAATTGCGACGGAAAGGCTGGTTACGCTTCCGCGAACGATGGGGTGAAATCGGGGAGTTGAGCAGGCCGGAGCCCGGCCCCCGGGCGGACTGCGCAGGGTGGGCGGAAGGTTCCCCGCACCACCATCCGGCGAACCTTCCTCATGGTGAAGATCTTTCCTGGTAGCGTGAGGAGGGGCACGGCGGGACATGGCGGAGACTGCGCAACGCCGTTCTCAATTTGGTCTTCTCCCACGGCAACTCGTGGGGGGCGCAAGCACCGATACAGAGGCTCCTGCCGGGGGAAAAGGTGTGTGGAACCCTCGCATTCCAAGGTTCCAGGCACCTTTCCTCACCGGCCGGCTGTCCTATCGCGATCGGCGCGGGCCGATGGTGCTGGTCGCGGCGGACCCGAAGACCTACGCCGAGAAGGGCCGCTTCGACCCGCCCGACCGCAGCGCGTACGACGCCTGGGCGGCACCCAGTGGTCGGCTGTACCTGCGCGACCAGGACGTGCTGCTGTGCTAGGACGTGAAGCGGCGCTAACCGTTCAATTGCCACCGCGGTCCGGTGCGGCGCCCGGGTCGCCGCAGATCGCCCCGCGCCCGCGATTCCGGTCGATCAGACGGCGCGCCGCCACGAGGAGTTGGTCGTCTTCCACGTCCCAGATGGCACCGACATCCGTACCACCCGCAGCCATCGCCAAATTCGCGACCAGCTGTCCCAGGCGCCAGTCCGGGAATAACGCCCGCACGTTGGCAAGGGCGCCGAGCAGTTCTTCGGCTGTCGAGACGTTCATGGGATCACATCTCCTATGGACGGGAACGATCCCACAGGGATCGTGTAGATCGTCGATCACTTCCACGCGGACAGCCACTCCCGGTAACAGCTTCGCGACGCGCGTTGCCCGCGTTACGCCGTTGTTGATAACCAGCTCTCCATCCGTGCCACGACTTACTTCCAGCGGCGGCATTCCTTGCCCCAACGCCCCGAACTGAGCGATCTGTCGGTGCAGTTTCAGGGGATCAGCTCCCGAGCGCCGGGAGCCCGGCAGGCGCAGGGTTCGCGGATTGACGTCGAGAAACACCCGGGGGTTCATCTTCCCAGTGTACCAGGAGGCGCAGCGCTCAGGGAGCAACCGACTCGAGAACAGAATCGAGAAAAGAGCTGCGTCGCGTCGCTGAGCGTTTTCGCGTCCCTTTCCTTTCGCGTCGCGCGGCGACCTCCGGTAAAGTAGGGGGGTCGCCCTCCGGCACTTCCCGCGGGAGGGGACGTGCCTGCAACCCGCTCCCGAGGTACGCAGTATGTCCATGCCCACGCCCGCCGGTAGCGACCGCAACCTGCTGTTCGGCATCCTGGCCCTGCAGCTGGACTTCATCACCCGCGATGCCCTCATCGCCGCCATGAGCGCGTGGGCGACCGACAAGGGCAAGCCGCTCGGGCAAATCCTCGTTGAGCAGCAGGCCCTGGCGGCCGAGCGGCGGGTGCTGCTGGAGGCCCTTGTACAGGAACACCTCAAGCAGCACGGCGACGACCCGCAGAAGAGCCTCGCCGCCGTCAGCTCGATCGCGTCGGTGCGCCAGGACCTGCAGCGGATCGCGGACGGCGACGTGCAGGCCAGCCTCGTGTACGTCTCCGCCGCCCGCGCCGGCGAGGAGGATCCCTACGCCTCGCGGGCATCCTCCTCGGTGGGCACGCCGACGTCCTCGGGGCTGCGCTTCCGCATCCTGCGGCCCCATGCGAAGGGGGGCCTCGGCCAGGTCTACGTCGCGGTGGACGAGGAGCTGCACCGCGAGGTGGCGCTGAAGGAGATCCAGGGCAAGCACGCCGACCACCCCGAGAGCCGGGCGCGCTTCATGCTGGAGGCAGAGGTGACGGGCGGATTGGAGCACCCTGGCATCGTGCCGGTCTACGGGTTGGGGCAATACGACGACGGCCGGCCGTTCTATGCGATGCGCTTCATCCGCGGCGACAACCTCCAGGCCGCCATCCAGCGCTTCCACCAGGCCGAGAAGCCGGGCCGCGACCCCGGCGAGCGGGCGCTGGCGCTGCGCAAGCTGCTCGGCCGCTTCCTCGACGTGTGCAACGCGATCGCCTACGCGCACAGCCGTGGGGTGCTGCACCGCGACCTGAAGCCGGGCAATGTGATGCTCGGCCAGTACGGCGAGACCCTCGTCGTCGATTGGGGACTCGCCAAGGCGCTGGGCACAGCCGAGCCGACGACCGCCACCGGAGAGAAGCCCTTGCAGCCCTCCCCGGCGAGCGGGTCGGCGCCGACGGAGATGGGTCGGGCGCTGGGGACGCCGAGCTACATGAGCCCGGAGCAGGCGACTGGTGACCGCGACCGGCTGGGGCCGGCGAGCGACGTTTATAGCCTGGGGGCCACCCTCTACCACCTCTTGACCGGCAAGGCCCCGTTTGAGGACGAGGATGTGGGGGTCATCTTGCAGCGGGTGCAGCGCGGCGATTTCCCGCCGCCGCGATCCGTGAAAGCCGACGTACACGTGGCCCTGGAGGCGGTGTGCCTCAGGGCGATGGCTTTGAAGCTGGAGGACCGTTACAACTCGGTGCGGGCGCTGGCCGAGGACATGGAGCACTGGCTGGCCGACGAGTCGGTTAGTGCCTGGCCGGAGCCGTTGGCCGTGCGGACGCTGCGGTGGATGAGGCGGCATCGGACGGCGATGGCGGCGGCGGCGGCCGCGGTGCTGGTCGCGGTGATCGGCCTCGGCGTCGCCACCGTGCTGCTGACGGCCGCCAATGAGGATTTGCTGGCCGCCAACGCGGGGGAACGGAAGGCCAAAGAGATCGCCCAGGGAAAGGAGCAGGAAGCTGAGACCGCGCGCGGCGTGGCGATGAAACAGACGGGCATCGCCGAGCAGCGATCCAAAGATACCCAGGAAGCCCTGGGCAAGGTGAAGGAGGCCGAGGGGAAGTTGCGTGAGGAGGTGTACCGCCTCGCCGTGGTCACCGGCCTGGCGGCGGACGACGCCTGGGATGCCGGGCGCGGGGAGCGGGCCAACGAGTTGCTGCTCACGATCCCTGCCGAGTTGCGCGGCTGGGAGTGGCGGTATCGCAAGCGGCGATTCCAGGGCAGCTACTGTACCCTCTACGGCCACACCAAAGGGGTCCGCGGCGTGGCGTTCAGCCCCGACGGCCAGCGCCTCGCCAGCGCCTCGGAGGATAGGACGGTGCGGCTGTGGGACGCGCGCACCGGCACGCACCTCGCCACCCTCAAAGGCCACACCTCCTATGTCACCGGCGTGGCGTACAGCCCCGATGGCCAGCGCCTTGCCAGCGCCTCGTGGGACAGGACGGTGCGGCTGTGGGACGCGCGCACCGGCACGCACCTCGCCACCCTCACCGGCCACACCGGCTGGGTCAGGGGCGTGGCGTTCAGCCCCGACGGCCAGCGCCTCGCCAGCGCCTCGGAGGATAGGACGGTGCGGCTGTGGGACGCGCGCACCGGCGCCCCCCTCGCCACCCTCAACGACCACACCGACTATGTCCGCGGCGTGGCGTACAGCCCCGATGGCCAGCGCCTCGCCAGCGCCTCGTATGACAAGACGGTGCGGCTGTGGGACGCGCGCACCGGCCAGCCCGTCGCCACCCTC
>JBBRPS010000855.1:0-3935 GCA_038227745.1 Gemmatales bacterium
GCGAGCGCGAAACGGCAAGCCCACTCTCCACCGCCGGGAGGCCATCGAGCGGCCCCGGAAAGCTTGCCGCGCCCGGCAACAGGCAGCGCCAGGCTGGCCGTCTGGCGTTGCCGCGGCGCGGTCCGGCCCCTATCATGGCCTTTTTGCGTGAAGTCGCGATTCCCCTGCGGAGGTTTTCGTCATGCCCATTCGGCCCCGGAAGAAACGTGTTCGCCGTAACCGTTTCCGGCGCTGCCCCAAGTGCCTGAAACAGATTCGCATCCACCAGAAGCGCTGCCGCACCTGCCACCAGGTCCTGCACAAGGTCTGACCCGGGCGCGCGGCTCCTCGTCCCGTCCGGGGGCCGGCGCCCACCGTCCGTGGTCCGCTCGCCGCCCGCTGCAGACGCCCCTCCCGTTCCCGATTGCCTGCTTGCGTCGCGGCGCCAGGTACGCCATAATCGAGGGATTGACGGTCGGTACTCAAGGACCCGCTCCATGGCGACACCTGAATCCCCCGCGGACGACGTCTTCCTCCCAGGCGGCCGGCTGCGCCTCGAGCTGTTGACCGACGCGGCGGCGAAGGCCATGCGCGAGGCCATGCGCCTGGCGCGCGAGACGCGCTGGGACAGCGTCCGCAGCCCGCACATCTTCATGGGCCTTCTCGCCGTCCCCGACACGGGCGTGTGCAACTGGGGCGAGCGCCTCGGCACCCAGCCCGGCGCCCTGCTCAGTCAGTTCCAGGAACTGTTCCATCAGGAAGAGGGCGACCCCGAGGCCATCCTCGCCCTCAACCGCGAGTTCCTCTCCGACAACGTCCTGCGCATCCTCCGCGACGCCTACCAGCGCGCCACCGACAACCAGCGCCAGGCCGTCACGCCGATGGACCTCCTCATCAGCCTGCTCACCGCCTCCAACAGCATCGTCGCCGAGTGCTTCGAGCGCATCGGCGTGACGGCCGCCAAGCTCACCGAACTGGCCGTCATCGCCGAGCAGCAGGCCCGCCAGGCCTGAAGGTCCCCCTCACAGCCCCTCCATTCCTTTCCTTGATGCGCCGCGTGGCAAGATGCGCCGCCGTGCCGCCGGCCTGCTCTGGGCCGCAGCTGTCCGCCCCGGTTACAATCGGGGGCGATCAGAGGCGGAACGGAGAAGAGTCATGCGCAGGTATCTCGTCCAGTCGTTGTTCGTGGCGGCGGTCGGCCTTGGCCTGGTGTCGGGGTGCAGTCACTGCTGCCGGCGCCCCTCCTGCACCGGCTGCACGGCGTCGCCTGCTTCCCTGGCGCCCTTGCCCGGCGCCGGCCTGGCGCCCCCCCCGGCGGCCCCCTCCGAGGCGTTCAACCCGCCGGCCCCCGCCATGCCGCAGACGCCCCCGCCGCCCGCGGGCGTCCCGGATACGCGCTACAGCCCGCTGCCGCCGGCGCCGGCGGAAAACCCGGCGTGGCAGCCCTCGGAGTCGGGCGTGCAGCTCCGCGCCCCCGAGCCGTTCACCGCCGCCAAACCCGCCGAGACCGCACAGCTCCGCCCGCCGGAGGTCACCGAGACGGTCGAGCCTTCGACCCCACCCCGGGTGCAGCAGCAACCCCCCGCGGCCATTCAACCCCGACCGCAGCCGCCGCCCCAGGTCAAGGAAGAGCGCCCGCCGGCCAACCCCATGGCGCCGCCGCCCGAGCTGCCGGTGGGCATCCCGCAGTTCGAGATGGCGAAGGAGCGCGTGGCGACGGGCCTGCGGCCGGCCCTGGATGACGGCCTCGACTGGCTCCAGGCCAAGGGTTACCGCACGGTGCTGCACGTGCGCCGGCCCGGCGAGGACGACGCCGCCGACCGCAAACAGGTCGAGAAGCGCGGCCTGAGGTACGTCAGCATCGAAGTGTCGCCGCAGACGCTGACCCGGCAGGTGGTGGACCAGTTCAACCGGGTCGTGGGCGATGCGGCGGGATACCCGCTGTTCGTCTACGACCGCAACGGGTCGCTCGCGGGCGGGCTGTGGTACCTGCACTACCGGACCGCGGAAGGGGCCACGGACGAACTGGCCCGCGTCCGGGCGGCTGCCCTCGGCCTGCGCGAGGAGCGCGAGGGGCATCGCGAGATGTGGGTGGCGATCCGCACTTTCCTGAACCAGGGCCAGCCGCCCCGTCCCTGACCGTGTGAGCGGGTTCCAACCCCATCTGGGAGCGGCTGAAACGCACGCCAGGCCCGTCACCCGCGGCACGACCGCTAGACTTCCCCCTTCTTCCCTCCCCGGCCGTTTGCGTCGGCCCGGTACGCGCGTCACCACCGTCGCCGCGCACGCCGGGAACCGGGGGCGGGCCGCTGCCGCCCCTTCAGCCGGCCCGACGGCGTATCCGAAATTCCCTTAGTCCCCCGTCCCCCGGCCTCGGCACGCGCCGCCGCGCTCCCCTTCACGGAGAGGAACCGAGGACGAAGGACCGAGCACGGGGGCACCGCGACCAAGGACTCAGGACCCACCCCGCCGAGGATCTCATGCGCTCGCTCCCCTGCATCTTGCTTCTCCCTGCGACCCTGTCCTTGTTCTTCCTCTGCCGGCCGTCCGGCCCCGCGCAGGAGCCCGGCCCCCTCGCGGAGACCGCGACGAAGGACGCGCACGCCCGGCTCAACGCCCGCCGCACTCCCATCGTCGGCGTCGTCGAGCGCGTCAAGGGGGCCGTCGTCAACATCCACAGCGAACGCACCGTCCAGGCGGCGCCCCCGGCCATGGACCCCAACAGCGTCGCCCCGACCCAGGGCCGCATCAACGGTATGGGCACCGGCATCATCATCGATCCGCGCGGCTACATCGTCACCAACCACCACGTCGTCGAGGACGTGAACATCATCCGCGTCCGCCTCAGCGACGGCACCTCGCAGAACGCTCTGGTCCTGGCCCGTAGCCACGAGGCCGACCTGGCCCTGCTCAAGATCGACGTGAAACGGCCGCTGCCGGTCATGCCCCTCGGCACGGCCCAGGACCTGATGGTCGGCGAGACGGTGGTGGCGATCGGCAACCCCTACGGCTACGAGCACACCGTCAGCGTCGGCGTCGTCAGCGCCACCAAGCGCGACGTCAGCCTGAATAAAGAACTATCTTACAAGTCGCTTATCCAGACGGACGCCAGCATCAACCCGGGCAACTCCGGCGGCCCGCTGCTGAACATCAACGGCGAGCTGGTCGGCGTGAACGTCGCCATCCGCGCGGGGGCGCAGAACATCGGCTTCGCCATCCCGGTGGACCAGATGATCCGCGTGGTGTCGGATATGCTGCGGGCGCGGCGGCGGCAGGGGGCCTACGATGGCCTGCTGTGCCGCGACCGCCTCGACGCGACGCCCGACGGCCTGGCCCGCGCCGTGCAGGTGGAGCGCGTCGAGGCGAGCAGCCCGGCGGCCGCTGCGGGCCTCAAGAAGGGCGATGTGGTGGTGCAGGTGGGGGACGTGCGCGTGAGCTGCAGCTACGACGTCGAACGCGCCCTGCTCGACCGGCAGCAGGGCGAGCACGTGCCGGTCGTGGTGCGCCGCCAGTCCGCCGAGCAGAAGGTCGAGATGGTGCTGCAGCCGGCGGCCCGCGGCCGGCCCGGCGCCGCGGAGCTGATCTGGCGGAAGCTCGGCATCCGCGTGGGTGCCGTGGACTCGGAGGCCGTCGTCCGCGTCAACCGCCAGCTCCACGGTGGGCTGGAAATCACGGCGGTGGACGCCGACAGTATCGCCTCCCGCGCCGGCATCCGCCGCGGCGACATCCTCGTCGGCCTGCACCAGTGGGAGACACTGACGCTGGACAATATCACCTATGTGCTGTCGCACCCGGACCTGGTCAGCTTCAACCCGCTGAGTTTCCACATCGTCCGCGGCGGCCAGGTACGCCGCGGCTGGCTGCAGCAGGTGGATTGACCGATCGATACAAGCCCGACGCGCGAGCGAGGGGGTCCCTCGCTGGCGCGTCGGGCTTGTATCGGCGGGGCGACCGGA
>JBBRPS010000856.1:0-3922 GCA_038227745.1 Gemmatales bacterium
AATAACGGGAATCTCGATCCGCATACTTTCCAGAATAGGGAAGCGACCCCCGATCAGCTGCGCCTCTTCCCCAGGGTTTTTGAGATGTTACGGCAATTCTTCGCAAGTGCCAATCGCATCCAGAGTTATGTGTTAGCGGAGCACCGGTTACGCCCTCGCGATTTGGAAGTCGAGCGGCGACTCGACGATCTCGGCATCTGATGCTGTACGCCGCAGTGCATAGACGGGTCTTACAGTTTTTCGCCACAACACCTAACCGAATCGGAGGACAACGATGCAGAAACAGACCGGCCCGAAGCAGGGCCACAAGCAGCCGAAGTCGGCGAAGGAGCAGCCGGCCCACTAGGCCCACAAAGAGATCGTCGATCTGCCCCTCGACAAGCTGAAGCCGCACCCGCTCCAGGATCAGATGTACCGGGGGCGCGCGGCCTGGGAGGTCGAAGAGCTGGCCCAGAGTATGGCTAACGGCCAGGACGAGCCCGTCGAGGTCACCCCGGGCTACGAGATCATCAGCGGCCACGGCCGCGTCGAGGCCGCCAAGCGGCTCGGCTGGAAGACCATCCAGTGCTGGGTCCGGCACGACCTTGCTGCCGCCGGCCCCGAGGCGGTGGAGGCTCGCTTGATCGAGGCCAACCTCTATCGGCGGCAGCTGATCCGACTCGACATGGCACGCTCCTACCGCCACCTGATGCGCTTCGCGCGCGACAACAGGGGGCGAGTGCTCGGAGAATCCCGGGCCGAGCAGAGCGTGCGCAAGCTGATCGCCGAGCGTTTCCGGGTGTCGGAGAAAACACTCAGCCGCTGGTTGCACGTGCTGGATCTCCCTCTCGTCCTTCAGCAGGCTGTCGATGAGGACAGGCTGCCCCTGACGGTGGCCGTCAGGGTCGCCGGCCTGGCCCCCGCGGTGCAGAAGAAGATCGCCGAAAGAGTGGGCCAGGGAGAGGCTCCTCACGACGTCATCATGCCGTACCTGCCGAAAAGCAAGAACGATACCAAGACGGTGGGCAAGTCCCTGGCCCGGCTGGTCGGGAGCCTGGAACGCGCCCGGGACGAGTTGGCCGACCGCGTCGCGGAGGTCAAGGGCGGCCTGTTCGGCAATTCCCTCGATACCCTGCGCCACGGGCGGAGCTTGCTCGACTTACTGATTAACAAGCTTGAGTCCAACCGGGAGCAGCTGGTGAGTGAGATAACGCGCACCACCGCCCTGATTGGCGGTTCCGGTCTCCCAGCGAGCGACGGCCAGGGGCGGTCCCGCCGCCGTCGGCACGAGGAAGAGGAATAAGTCGGACACGATGTCTGCGTTGCGTTCGCAGACATCGTGTCCGGCAGGGCTGCCGAGCTTGACCCCCTATTCGGTATTTAGGACACGCATGGCCCAGTACGGGTAGGTGCATCAGGATGGTTCTCTTGACCGCAGGATTGATGAAAGACCTCCCACCCTTCGTGGTGGACCAGGTCACTCTCGGGCGGGTGGGGCAGTACGTCCACATCCAGCCGTTCATCCCCAGGCTGGACCTGATCTTCTACAGCGCCTACCACAAGCCCGCGAATTTCGTCACGCCTCCTCCCGCCGTGTTCAGGATCGTGGACCCGCTCATCTTCGAGTGCAAGGACGTCCACGACATGCCGTACTGGGCGGCCTTCGCCGGGCTGGACCCGCTACTTCGGGAATTGTTCGAGCGAGCCGGCATCGAAGTCGTGCTGAAAGGGAAGCGTCCCGAGCCGCTGCCGCCGCCGGACCTGGAACGCCTCGACGGCCTGGCCCCGCACGACGCCGCGCTACTGGAGTTCGTCCGCAGTCGTGAGCGCGGGCTGATCCGCTTTCCCGGTGGCGGTGAAGTGTGCCCGGCCCGCCTTATCGCTCAGATCGCCCTGGCCTACTCCGAGCTGCGCATCGCCGTCGCCGCCACCCGCAACGCCGACGCCCGCGCGGTGGCCCGCGAGCTGGCCGCCTACGGCGTGAAGGACGCCCGCGCCGGACGGGTGCTGACCGGCACGTACCTCGACCTGCTGGAGCAGAAAAAGGCCCTCCCGCGGCTAGACGTCTACTTCGCCCTCAACCCCACGGAGCTGATCGACTCGTTCATGAACGCCGGCGTGGAGTGCGTCAGACGGCTGGACCGCGCCCGCCTCTACGGCATCGTGCCCGACGAGCTGCGCGTCGCCCCCCGGATCCGCGACCACCTCACCGCCCTGTTCAGCATGGAGGAGACGTACGTCCCGAAACACGGCTACCACGCCATGCCGGTCGAGGCGGCGTTCGTCCCGATGTACGGCGGCAGCCGCCCGCCCGACCACCGGGACGACCAGATCGTGAAGCAGTTCGGGGTCCACGAGCACCACCTGCGCAACCGCCGGGTCGTCAGGCTCGCTCAAGCCGTCGCGGACGGCGACATCGCGCTGCTCAAGGCCCAGTTCGCCGACGTCGCCGCACTGGGCAAGAAGCGCGTCAGCGGCCGGGTCGGCGTCCTGGTGGATCACGTCGAGCACGGCTTGCTGCTCGCCGCAAAGCTCGGCTGGCCGCTCGTCGCCGGCCCGACCGTCAACGAGCAGGGCCTGTCGGCAGAGCAGCAAGCGATCTTGGTGACTGGACGGGAGAAGAAGCAGCGCACGAAGGAGTCCGTCGTCGTGACCGCCACAGGCATGGCGCACGCCGGCCGGTTCGACTTGGTCATTCGCGCCGACGCCGGCACCGGCCTGCCGCCCATCCCGGAAGCGAAGATGCGCGTGCGCAACGGCCAGGACCGTCGACTGCTGGTCATCGACTTCCTTGACCGTCATCATCCAGTCTTGCGCAAGTGGAGCCGGCAGCGGCAGGAGGCGTACCGCGGCGCTGGCTGGGGCGTCGTCGGAGAGACACCGCCGAGCCCCCTGGACAGGTTCCTGGCGACGAGGCCGGAGGTGCTGCGATGAGTAGCGGCTTCGCGTTCCGCCGCCTCGCGCAGAAACGGTCGGCCCAGTGGTACTACGAGCAGCGTCGCCTGCGCCGCGACCGCCGCCTGGACTACGCAGGCTACCCGCTGCGCCTGGAGCAGATTGCCGAACGGGACAACCTGTTCCACTGCTACCTTCAGCTGCTGCGCGAAGGTGGACCGGCGGCGGGCGTCGACGGCGTCCACGCCGCTGATTTGAGTCCCAGCGAGGCCGGCGACTACATGGGCGTGCTCTCCCGGTGCATCCTCAACGGCACCTACCGGCCGCAGCCGGTTCGCGCCGTCGCGATCCCCAAACCGGGCACGGACGAGTACCGCACGCTCAAGATCGGTGTGCTGGGGGATCGTGTTGTCGGCAAGGCCCTGCACAACGCCTGGACGCTGTTCTGGGAGCAACGGTTCTTGCGGTGCTCGTACGGTTTCAGGCCGAGGCGCAGTACCTGGACCCTCCTGGCGGACCTTGAAGTGCGCATGCAGAAATACGGCCGCCGGGTGCTCGCCATCGCCGACGTTCGCAAGGCGTTCGACAACGTGCCGGTCAACAAGGTCGTCGAGCTGCACACGCAGGCCCTGGACCGGGTCAGGCAGAGCAACTTCGGCGCGTCTGACAAACTCCGCACGGTCACCCTCGTCGAGCAGGTGCTCCGGGGGCACGACGAAACAAGAACACGGGGCATCGATCAGGGCGGCCCGTACAGTCCGACCGCTCTCAACGTGCTCCTCCACTACACCCTCGACGTACCCCTGAAAGCGTACGTCGGCAACAAGCCACTCCTCTACAGGTACGCCGACAACCTCTGCGGCCTGTGTAAGAGTGTGTCCGAAGGTTGGCGAATGCTGAAGAAGGTTACTCGACTGCTTCAACCCCTGGCTATGTGCCTCAAGGAGGACGCCCAGGGTAATCGCATCTAAACGCCAGTACATTGTTGGCAGAGGGGTTGATTTTGACAAGGGCCACGCGAATGATTCTCCTCGGACTGACCTGGTTC
>JBBRPS010000857.1:0-3920 GCA_038227745.1 Gemmatales bacterium
ACTTCTTCTACTGCGGAGGTACGCTTCTCGGCGTGTGCCATCCCTGGCCCCTTTCAGGACTTGGGGGGAAAATGGGGTCGCGTTCGCTCAGGACAGTGTAGGACTTCCCCCCGGCAGGTGCAAACCGTGTCGTGCGCCCATGACATCCGAGGCGTCGAGCTGGAACTTGTTGAGCTTCGCGTTCTCGTACCACACGCCCACGCTCAGAGGCTGGCTCGGCTTGGCGGCGCGCCCCCAGCGGAAGACGGCCTCGACCAGCGGCAGCGACTTCTCGTTGAGGCTGTTGTTGCCCGGCTCGTTGTACAGGTCCCAGAACAGCACGCGCGGGTCGTTGCCGAACGTGCCAACGACATCCTTGACGTAGCGCTCGAGGCGCCGCCAGGTCTTCGGGTTGAGGACGGAGGCGGTGCTGGGGCTCTGGACCCAGCCGGAGTTGTGGACGCCGGGGATGGGCGCCGGCTGCTTGCCGGGTTTTGGCTGCTGGTTCCAGCAGTCGTCGAACAGGACGAGCAGGGGGCGGATCTTGTGTCGGTCGGCGATCTCCAGGAATTGGCCGACGCGCTTCTTGAACCCCGCCGGGTCCGCCTCCCATGCCAGGTCGTGCAGGAAGACCCGCATCGTGTTGAAGCCCAGGTCTTCCGCCCAGCCCAGCTCGCGGTCGATCGTCTTGGGGTCGAAGGTGTCCGCCTGCCACATCTCCAGCTGATTGATCGCCGTGGCGGGGATGAAGTTGCACCCGACCAGCCAGGGCTGCTTCGCGTACCAGGCGTTGGCCCTCTCTCGGGACCAGCGCTCCGGGGCGACTGGCGGGGAATTGCCCTGCCCATCCACAAAGGAATGGGGCAGGAGAACAGCGAGGGCGAGGAGCATCAGCAGTCGTTTCATGGGTCACTCCAGACAGGGGCCAGGCACGGCGCCGGCCAATGTGGGCAGACCCAGGAAATCTATCGACAGGGCCGCCGCCTGTCCCGGCGGCGGCTCAGTACCTTACCTCGACGCCGACGCCAGGCCCCTCGGGCGTGACGGGCGAGAACGTCACCGCCCCGCGCCCCGCCTCTGTCCGGTTCACTGAGCGCACCGCCAGGTAGGCGCTCCACCAGCCCAGCGCCACCTGGGACAGGTAATGGCGGTCGAGGTGGATGCGCGACCAGCCCGTCAGGAACGAGCCCATGACCAGCGGGACCTGGTACAGGGGGTTGTCCGTCATCGACGCCGCCGTGAGGAAGGGGACGGCCCCGAAGAAGGTGTGACCGCTCATGCCGTGGATGTCCTGGAACGGGTGCCACCCCGAGCCGTGATGGTCGGGCCGCGAGGCGCCGAGGATGCCGTACGCCGCCAACACGGGCGGGAAGCCGACGGCGATGGCGCGGAGCGAGCGGTTGCTCCACTCGAACCAGCCGCCGTCCGTGGCGTAGTCCGCGGGTGCCCAGCCGTGCAGGGCCGCCAGCTCCGTCAGCACCGGCGCCACCACCCACAACTGCCCGGCGTAGTTGACGACGTTGGCGATGCCGTCCGTGTTCCGGCCGTGGGCCCGGTTCAGATACCAGCTGCGGAAACGGCTGTCCGCGGAGGTGTTCGCCAGCGGGGCGGCGGCGCCGAGGCCCAGTCCGAAGGCGGCGAGGTTCGGCCAGGAGTAGTAGTTGCCGTGGTCTTGCAGCGAGACTTCGACGCCGGCGTCCAACCGATCCCAGAAGTCCAGGGGGCGATCACCCGCCGCCGCCGCAGCCGCCCCGGGGGCCTGGAGGCCAGGCCACGCCGGCAGCGTCATGGCGTCCGTCGGGCCTTCGACGGCCTCACCGCGGACTTGCTGGACGAGGGAGCGCGAAGGCGTCGGAGTTGCCTCGGGAAGGGGGGCGTCGGGAAGCTGTCCGCGCGCGGAGATGGCTGCCGCGGGGCGTACCGGCAGGGAGCACGCCGGCAGGGCGAGGGTCAGGGCGGCGATGCCGAGCCAGCGCCCCAGGCATTTCCAGGTGAGGGTCATGTGGCGGCGGTCCTCCGGGCAGGCGCAGGTTTGGACGAAACCGCGCGGGGGTCGGGGCGCCGTAACAGGGGGCAGGAAGCAAAGAGGTATGCGCAGGATGCTGTGAGTGCTATCGGCATTTCCGCCCTCCCGGCTCAAGCGCAAGCCAGGCCCCGTTCGCCAAGTCGCGGCGGTTGCTATACTGACCGGGGGCGGTGTCGCGCCCACGTCCTGACCCTGAGGGATCGCGTTCCGATGGCACTGACAATCGCACAACTCGGCCAGCCGGTGCTCCGCAAGATGGCCGCCGAGGTCCCGCTTGCGGAGCTCGAGACGCCCGACTTCCAGCGCTTCCTCGACGAGATGCTGGAGACGCTCCGCGCCGCGAAGGGGGCAGGACTGGCCGGGCCGCAGGTGTTCGCCGAGCGCCGCGTTTTCCTGGCGGCCATCCTCCCGCCCACCACGGAGGACGGACCGCCGGGTGTCGAGGTGCTCATCAACCCGCGGATCACCGCGCTGGCGCCGGAACAGGCCTTCTCGTGGGAGGGCTGCCTGAGCTTCATCGAGTTGCTGGTGCTGGTGCCGCGCTACCGCCGCGTGCGTATCGATTACCTCGACCGCCACGGCCGCCCCCAGGCCCTTGAGCTGGAGGGCTTCCCCGCCCGCGTGGTGCAGCACGAGTACGATCACCTGGAGGGCGTCCTGACCCTCGACCGGGCGGCGTCCACGCGCCACATCATCAAGGCCTCGGAGATCGAGGCCGTCCTCGAGGAGGCCGAGGCGGCCCGCAAGGCCCGCCGTGAGGATACGGCGTAGCATTTCCCCGTCACTCGTCGGGCCTGTGGGCCCCTTCGGCCCGCCAGCTTGACCCTTTTCCTCTCCCTCAATCTTCTCCTCACGCCAGACGGTAGCCGCAGCCGGTGTGGCCGCGACCGCTGTCCCGACCGGCGTGCGCAAGTTTATCGTCGCGGCGCGTTCTCCTGCCAGAAGGGGACGCGAGCAGCGAGAGCCGCTTCCCGAAACAACACGACCGAACGCATCTCAGCAAAGGGCTTGGATATGTTGCAGAAAATTGTCATGGCGGTTGGAGCGGGCATCCTCACCCTGGGGATGACCGGAGCGGCAGAGGCCCAGGGGCGCCACGGCGGCGGCCACGGTGGTCACCACGGCGGCTACGGTGGTCACCACGGCGGCTACGGGTATCACGGCGGCCACGGCCACTATCACCATCAGCACGGCGTCCGGTTCGACGGCGGCTACTACTACCGCGGCCAGCACCACAACCACTGGGGCCGGCGCGTCTGGGATTCAAACCACGGCCGCTATCACTACTGGGACTCGTCCCTCAATCGGAACTATTACTGGCACGGCGCCCGCAACGGCTACTACCCGGTCAACTAATCCCGGTAAGCAGCAGCGACCTCCCCCGAGCCGCCCGGTTCCGCAAGGAGCCGGGCGGCTTCTTTCTTTGTGCCCTCCCCTTTCCCGCCTCACGTTTTCTCTTTCACCGCGACACCGGGGAGACGGTCGGCTTCAGCATCCTGCCGGGAGGGCTCGGTGGGCATTGTCGTCGCCTTTCGGGCCGACAGGTGAGGGGAGGCCGTCCGGACAGATGGCCAGGGCGACAGGGAGGAGGGAAAAAAGAAACCCCGCCGGCCTGGCAGCCGGCGGGGTTTATCTTTGGTTCGGTAGCACGCCAATGGGGGGTGTGGACATGCTTCCCCGCGCCATTGCTGGCTTGGGGATGCTTTCCTTAGAAAGGAGGTGATCCAACCGCAGGTTCCCCTACGGTTACCTTGTTACGACTTAGTCCCAATCAGGGGCTAAGGGTTAGGCGTCGGTAAAGACGACTTGGCCCCCCTCCCCCTTTCGTGGCTTGACGGGCGGTGTGTACAAGGCTCAGGAACACATTCACCGCGGTGTTGCTGACCCGCGATTACTAGCGATTCCAACTTCACGG
>JBBRPS010000858.1:0-3903 GCA_038227745.1 Gemmatales bacterium
GCCGGCACGAAGCCGCGCCTGCCGGCCGCCGCCGCCAGCGCCGCCTCCGTCGCGTGGTCGTGCAGCTCCTGCGTCGTGCCGCAGGTCTTGCAGATCAGGAACTGATGCGTGTGCGCGTGCCCCGCGCTGGCACAGCCGATGAAGGCGTTCAGCCGCTCGATGCGGTGGATCAGCCCCTGCTCGTGGGCGTGCTCCAGGGCGGCGGCGGCGGCGATGGTGACGTGCAGGGCGTCGCCGAGGGAGAACCGGCCCAGTTTCTTCAGCCAGCCGTCCACGCTGCCGCCATCGATGAACTCCATGGCGATGTAGTGCAGGCCGCTCGCCTCCTTGACCTCGAAGCAGCGGAGGATGTTGGGGTGGTCGAGGCGGGCCATGACGCGGGCCTCGCGCAGGAAGCGCTGCACGAACGCCGGCTTGGCGGCCAGTTCCTTCGAGAGCACCTTGATGGCGACGTCGCGGTCGAGGCTGATCTGGTGCGCCTTGTAGACGGCGCCCATGCCGCCCTGGCCCAGCTTCTTGAGCAGGCGGAAGTCGCCCAGCGTGACCGTTTTGGCCGGCTCCTTTGCCGCGGCGGGGGTGGCCGCCGGGGCGCGCTTCGGGGCGGGGGCCTCGTTGTGGGGCTGGGTGGCGCCCATGCTGGGGGCGGTCCGGGCGGGGCCTTCTGCGGGGGCGGCCTCGTCGGCGGCGGGCTGGTCGCGCAGCTCGAAGTCGCTGGTCTGCTGCCCGGCGCCCTCGGTCGCCAGGGTGAAGGCCTCCGTGGCCGCGGGCGCTTCGTCCCCCTGGTTGACCGGGGACAGGGAATTGTCGGCCGCGACCTGCGTGGCGTCGCCGGCCTCGGCGGCGGGTTTGGGGTGCTTCACCGGGGCCTTGCCGGCCGGGGGCGCACCTGGTTTGGGGCTGGAGGGACGCTTTTCCATGGAAGTCTCCGACCCTGAGCGAGGGTGATGAAAAAAGAAGAAGCAACGAGCCAAAGAGACCCGCAAGGCCGGCAGCCGCGCGGGCCACGGGGCGGGCCGGAAAAGCAGACGACGGACCGCAGGCCCCGCGAGGGACGGCGAATTGTCCCCGGTGGCGGGCGAGTCACCCTCTCGGACAGGGCGAGAAGTTCGGGGGCGGGTCGGTGCTTAAGAAGAGATTATCGCCGCGGGCGCGGCGCGTTGCAAGCGCGTAATTTCGTTCAGGAATCGTGAAAGGGTGATTCGTCGGCAGGCGGGCGGCGGTACTCAAGTCAAGGGGAAATTTGGGGAAAAGATACGCGTGCGCCTTTCCCGTTATGGCTATGGCCGTCCCGCCCCGGGTCGGTACAATCCACGGGGGGATCATCGGTCGAGGTACCGATACGACCGCTGCTCTCACGGCCTCCCTTCGAGAGGAGAACGACTCATGCTGCGCGGCGCGACGATGGCTCTGACGGTTGTCCTGTTGGCCGCAATGGCCCTGCCGGCGGGGGAGACCTCCGCCAAGAAGTTACTCGGGACCTGGTCCCGGACCAAGGACGACGCGACGGTCCACTTCAAGTTCCAGCCCGACGGCCTCCACTTCTTTTCCGAGAGCGCCCTGGGCAAGCTCGACCTTGAGGTGGACTACGGGGTGAGCAAGGACGGCAAGGTCCTCTTCGGCCGGATCCGCACCGTCAAGGAAGGGCTCGGCCCGGTCAAGGGCGACCTGCTCAGCTTCGGCTTCACGATCGCGGGCGACACGCTGAACATCACGGACTGGAAGGGGACGGGCGTCGTGGGCCTGGCGGCGGCCCTTCAGGGCGAGTACAAGAAGGAAGCGAAGAAGGAGTGACGACTTTCACCCGCACACCCGCCGGGGCACGTTTTCTGAGCCTGCCGCGGCCGGGGAGTTGCGGTTGGAGTCCCGGCTTTAGAGCGGTTTGCTGCGGCGTGTCGCGGGTTTGCGGGTGGCATGCTTTCGCGGGGGCCACGCTCGCCCCCGCGCAGCGGGATCTGGCTCACCGCTCGCGGCTAAACGAACGGTCACTCATTTCTGCCGCGGTGTACTAGGCCGTCGCAGCTGTCCCAACGACCGATGTGGACGAACCTAAGTTGGTCGTCGCCCAACTGCTCTCTAGCGGCGCCGAAGATTCTGGTGTAGGGGTGGCGCGGACGCCGTAACTGCCGGCACTGAGGTGGCCGGGAACCAGGATCGGCTGGCAAGGTCAATCCGGATGAGCCGCTGCTAACCGCGATTACTGAGAACACGCCTCAGGTGCTGACAAGCCTGGACCGGAAAGTAGGGCACACCATGGTCTGCCAGTTCCTCGGTTGCTTCGTCGGTGCGCTGCTCCTGTCGGCAGCCTGGGCAAAGGTCCGGGATCCAGGGACCTTTCTGGAAATCGTGCGGACTTACCCCTTACCCAACTGGTTGCCTCGGACCACCCTGGCCTGGAGTCTCCCCTGGCTGGAGGGCGTGCTGGGCCTGGTGCTGCTGCTCCCGGTCGGGTGGCTGACGTCGGTGGGCCTGGCGGGTGCCCTGACCCTGGTGGGCCTGGCGACTGCGGCCGTGGCGATGCGCTGGCTCCGCGGTGAGAAGCGGTTCCGCTGCGGGTGTGGGGGAGACCTCTCCGAGGACCAGAGTGCAATTGAGGTTCTGCTGCGGAACGGGGCCTTGATCGCCTTACTCGCCGTCGCCTTGGCCGGCGCGTCGGAGACGCCGGGGGTGCTGGCGCCCTTGCTGCCGGTTTACCTGTCGGCCATCGGCCTACTGGCCGGGCTGAAGCTGGCCTCCGCAGCGCTCCGGGCTTGGAGGGCCATCCACGTATGGAAGGTTTCTGGCTGATCTCGTACCTGGCGCTCTGGACCTTGACGCTGCTGCTGGCCGTGCTCATCCTGGCACACTCACGGCTGCTAGGGCTGCTGCACCATCGGTTCGGCCCCGGGCAGGCCAGGCCCCTGGCTGACGGACCTGAACTCGGCGCCCGCCTCAAGCGCCTGGCCGGCCGCCGGCTCGACGGCAGCGCCTGGGTCCACGCCTTCCCGGCCGAGGCCGACCTGATCGTCCTCTTCGTCTCCCCGCAGTGCCAGACCTGCAACGAGCTGATGCCACACGCGAAAGACTTTGTTCGCGCCCACCCTGACGTCCCCCTGGTGCTGCTGAGCACCCTGGGGGATCTGGCCATGAACCGGGCCTACGTCGGCTTCCTCCGTTTGGAACGGTTGACCTACGTTGTCGCCCCGCAGGCGTCGGATGAGCTGAAGGTCGAAGGGACTCCCTACGCGCTGCACCTGGACCGCGAGGGCACCGTGACGGCCAAGGGGCTCGTCAACACCTACGAGCAGCTCGTCAGCCTGAGACAGTCGCCCGCCTTCGACGGCGCCGTGCCGGCCGAAGTGGAACCAGAACTTGGCTCACAAACCGGGAGTATCCCATGAGCAGCCGCGACACGTCCGACGGGCTAACCAAACGCTTCTGCGACTTCCTGGGCCGGCAGACCTGTCTCTCCGGCTTCCTGGACTGGGTTGCGAGATGGCTGGTGCCGCAGGTTCCGCCCTTCGCCCTGGCCGGGGCCGGCCCGGTCGCGCCCCCCCCGGCGCCGGAGGGGTCGGACCTGACCTCCCGGGGGCTGCTCGGCCCGGTGCTGATGGCGGGAACGAAAAGCCTGGAGCACACCCGGGGCGACACCGACGTCGGCGGCACGGCGTGGAAGGCCCCCACGAAGCCGTGGAAGGCACACGACACTCCGAAAGAGTGCAACCAGGACATCCTCCGCGGCATGCACGGCGAGCCCTGCAACTACGCGGGGGGCGATCTTAGCCACAATACCGTTTGGCGAGTGTCCAAGTCACAGCCACCTGATACCTTACGTTTGTCGAGAACTCAAGTATCAGGGAGGCTGTGACGAAGATGCGTTTGCTCCAAAGTACGTTGCCGGCGGATGAGGCGGGGCGGGTCACCGAC
>JBBRPS010000859.1:0-3893 GCA_038227745.1 Gemmatales bacterium
CGCGGCTAAACGAGCGCGCTACTTTACGGTCGCCGTCGGCGGACTGACGAAGCCCGTGCTCAGCGCCTGCACCTCCGGCACGGTCATCTCGCCGTTCTGTAGCCAGACGCGGTAATCGACCACCAGCGGCCGGTCCTCCGTCAACTCCTGGGTGAAGTAGCAGCCGAAGCGGCCATAGTCGCGCTCGCTCCAGCGCGACTCGCCGGGGTTGCGCGGGTTGTTGAGATAGGCGACCGTGTAGCGCTTGCCGTCGAGCACAAAGCTCAGCGCGTCCCACGGCAGGTTGACCGGGCCTTTCTTCGTCTTCGGCTCCCAGTTGCGCGTCGCGCCCGGCTTGCCCTTGCCGTCGGGGCGCAGGTAGTAGGTTTGCTTCGCCGTCTCGATCGCCACGTCGTTGGCGGCGCGGAACTGGAAGCCGGCATGCTGCGGGTCGCCGTCCACCTTGACCTTGCCGACCGTCGGCCGCAGCCGCGAGGCGAACTCGATCAGCGTGCCGCCCGGCACGTTGTACACCGTCAGCTCGCGCTCCTCCTTCGCGAACACCTCGTTCTTCGGCCCGTGCCAGTCCACGAGGACGCGGTGCCGGCCCAGCAACGGCCCCGCCTCGGTCGCCGCGAACCCCGTGTGCGACTGGTGCGTCTCGCCGGGCTTGGCGTGCCACGTGTCGGCCGTCACGGGCTTGCCGTCGCCGTAGGTGCAGCGCATGAAGGCGTACATCAGGCCGCGGTGATGTGGGAACACCAGCTTCGTCGTCTCGCCGTCCTTGAGGTCGGTCTGCCCGCCGTTCGTCACGAGGCGCTTGCCCTCGGGGTCGTAGACGTGGTGGAAGACCTTGTACGTCAGGTCGCGCGCGGCCTTGGAGTTGTCGTAGGCCCGGTACATGTAGCGCAGGATCGGCCGCTGCTTCGCCTCGACGCCGGCCGGGCCGAAGCGCAGCTCGGCGTGCTCGCCTTTCTGGTCGTGCCAGCTGAAGCGCGGCGTGCCCTCGATCGGGATGGAGCCGACGGTCTTCGAGTCCTCCACGACGCACGTCAACGTCAGCGAGTCGCCGGCCTTCAGCTCGGGGACGAGGAGGTGCAGGTCGCGCCGCACAGTGTTTGATCCTTCGCCCTTAACGGACTCCGTCGTGATGCCGGGCCGGGTCAACTGAGCCAGTCCGCGCTGTCCCGGCCACGCGACCTTCTTCAGGATCGGCTGCTTGAACGTCGCGGGGAGGGACAGCGGCACGACGACCGGCTCGTTCTTGTAATCGTGCTTGCCGGCGCTGACGGTGATCGTGAACGCCTTTTCCTCGGCCCGGACCGTACACGCGCCGGCCAGCAGGGCCAGCAGGGCCAATCGTCTCATGGCAGGTTCTCCGCGGGGACTCGGGGTGAAGTTCCTTGCTGCGGGCGAAGCGGCGCCCCTATACTGAGCGCGTCGCGCTTCGGCGTCAAGGGTGCCGTCCTCAAACTCTCTCAGGAGGCCTGCTCATGTCCGGGCGACTGCCACTGTCACGGCGTTCCTTCCTCAAGACCTCGGCGGCGGCCGCGGCGCTGGCCGCGCCCGCCGTCAACGTCCTCGGCGCCAACGAGCGCCTCAACGTCGGCCTGATCGGCACCGGCGGCCGCTGCCGTCACCTGATGCAGGCCCTCGCGAAAGTCCCCAATGTCCGCATGACCGCCCTGTGCGACGTCTACGAGCCGCACCTCGACCTGGCCCGCAAGCTCGCCGACCCCAAGGCGTTCACCACGGGCGACTACCGCCAGCTCCTCGCCCGCAAGGACATTCACGCCGTCCTCATCGCCACGCCCGACCACTGGCACGTGCCCATGACCGTCGCCGCCTGCGCCGCCGGCAAGGACGTCTACGTCGAGAAGCCGCTGACCCACGACCTCACGGAGGGCCGCGCCGTCATCGACGCGCAGAACCGGCACAAGCGCGTCGTGCAGGTCGGCACGCAGCAGCGCAGCATGCCGCAATTCCAGCGCGCCCGCGAACTGGTCCGCGCCGGCGCGCTGGGCCGCGTCCACAAGGTCCACCTGACATGGAACCGCAACAGCGACCGGGTGCGGCGCGGGCCGCAGAACGTCGATCCGAAGCGCCTCGACTGGGCCGCCTTCCTCGGCAACGCCCCCAAGCAGGCGTTCGACGATTACCGCTTCCGGAACTGGCGCTGGTTCTGGGACTTCGGCAACGGCATCCTGACCGACCTGATGGTCCACTTCATCGACGTGGTCCACTGGTACTTCGACTTCGACCACCCACTGCGGGCGACGACCATCGGCGACAACTACATCAGCCGCGGCGTCTGGCAGACGCCCGACACGATCCAGACGCTGCTCGTCTATCCGAACGAGATGCAGGTCTATTTCGAGGGGACGTTCGTCAACGCGCGGAACGGGGCGATGCTGGAGTTCATGGGCACCGACGGGACGCTGTACCTGGACCGCGGCCGCTACGAGCTGCACCCCGAGCCGCGGAGCAAGCGGAAGCCGGAGGAGATGGTGCTGGGCAAGGGCAGCCGCGGCCGCGATTTCTACGACCGCCCCGACGGCGAGCTGCTGCATCTGACGAACTGGATCGATTGTATCCGCAGTCGAAACCGGCCGAACTGCCCCGCGGAGGCGGGCGTCGGGGCGGCGGCGGCGGCGCACCTGGGGAACCAGGCGCTGCGGAAGGGGCAGGTGGCGGCGTGGCAGAAGTAGTTCTGATTTTCGCTTGGTAGCGGCCGTCCGCGCCCTTACGATAATGATGAATGTGGGGCAAGTTGCCAACTTGCCGCTTTCCCCGGCAAGTTGGCAACTTGCCCCACATTCCGGCGCTCACTTTCTCGTCCTGACCCACGGAGTTCCGCCCATGGCCGATGGCCGCCTTCCTCAACTGCGTCGCTACTGGGAAGAAGCCCGCCGCCGCGGCGTGGAACTCTCCCCCGAACAGCTCTGTCGCAACTGCCCGGAGCTGACTGACCAGGTCCGGGAACTGATCGCCGTCTGGGAGACCCATAGCTCTCAGCACGGCGGGACCTGGGGCGTCGTCGCCGACGGCCCCGGGACCCAGGCAGGCGCCTCCCCCCGCCCGACCCCGGCCGCCGCCCCGCCCATGCGGTTGGAGGCGGGGGCCGAGCCGGTGGCGGGCTATCGCCTGGAGGCCTTCCTCGGCAAGGGCTCGTTCGGCGAGGTGTGGAGGGCGACGGGTCCCGGCGACGTGCCGATGGCGCTGAAGTTCATCCCCGTGCAGAGCGCCGCCGCGGAAGGCCGCGCTCTGGAGTTGATGAAGCGCCTGCGCCACCCACACCTGCTGGCCCTGTTCGGCGTCTGGCAGCAGGGCGGCCGGCTCATCATCGCGTCGGAGTTGGCCGACGGCACCCTGGCGGACCGCCTCGTGCAGTGCCTGGACCAGGGACTGCCGGGGATCCCGGCGACCGAGCTGCTGGAGTACATGCGCGAGGCGGCCAAGGGCATCGATTACCTCAACGAGCCGCGGCAGGCGTCGGACGGCCGGACGGGCGGCGGCATCCAGCACCGCGACGTCAAGCCGGCGAACCTGCTGCTGGTCGGTGGCAGCGTCAAGGTGGCCGACTTCGGGCTGGCCAAGTTCCTGGAGAAGAGCATCGCCACGGCCAGTTCGGCGATGACGCCGGCCTTCGCGGCGCCGGAGTTCATCAACGGCCAGGCGAGTCGCTGGTCCGATCAGTACAGCCTGGCGGTGTCGTACTGCCACCTGCGCGGCGGGCGGTTGCCGTTCGAGGGCAACCTGGCGGCGCTGCTGGCCGGCCACCTTATGAGAGCGCCGAACCTGGAGATGGTACCGGCGGCGGAGCGGCCCGCGGTGGCGCGTGCCCTGGCGAAGAACCCGCAGGAGCGCTGGCCCACTTGTGCCGCGTTCGTGGAGGCCCTGGCCGGCGCGAAGAC
>JBBRPS010000860.1:0-3882 GCA_038227745.1 Gemmatales bacterium
CGATTTTTCCGGGCTGATCTGTCCGAGACGCCAACCGGCTGAGAATCCCGGCAGGTTACCCGATCCAGAGGTCGCTGCACGCCTGTTCGTAACCGGGCTCCAAGTTGAGCGGAACGACGAGATCCGCACTCAGCCACAGGGGCAGAATCGGCAACGCTTGCCCGATGGCCAGAGCGTTGGACCAGGCTTCCAGCAAGGCCCGGTTCCCCTTCTTGACCCAGCGACACGATGCGGCGTAAAGGTGTGGCGGGTCGGTGCCGAACGTCGGGTCACTGTGGCCCATCAGGGCTAACAAGTCCGCGTAAAGATTGAATCGGCGCACGGTCACCAGATCGACGATGCTGACGGCGACCCCCTTTTGAACCAGGGCCGCGCACTTCGCGACGAAGAGACTACGGTGTTCGGGTTGGTCCTTGTTCGCCGGGCTGACAATTTCGATTGCCGCGACCAGGTGGCGATGCCGTTTCGCGTCGTAAATACGGATCTCGTACTCGTCGTAATCCGGCACTGTCGTTTCGACCGCGACGCTGGGCTGGGGCGGAGCCCAGACGGCTGTCGCCACCCCCTCAGGCTCACGGTCCGGCTCGGTGGTTGGAGACGGCTCGTCCTTCTCAAACGCCGCGATGTCGATTTCCACTTGCGAGCCGGAGTGAACGCGGGGGGCAGCTTCGTAGCCAGGCGGAAGTTTCTTGCGCAAGTGTTGCACGATGACCGCAGGCCACTGCCCGTGCAGTTCTTCCCACGAGTGGGCATCGTCGAGCGGTGGGCGAAAGTGATCGCGTAACGGCATGGCTGGCCCTCCTCTGTAGCACCTGACCCCAGCGGCATTCAGTATCCGCGGCCCCTTCGTGGCCATCCTATTACTCCGGGGCGAAACCTGCTCACGCAAGCCCGAAGCACCAGCGAGGGATCTCCTCGCTGGTGCTTCGGGCTTGTGTGAGGATCTTCCCTGCCGGAGTAATACGCACGGGCCGACTCGGAGACCAGGTGTTCAGTTGCCGTCCGGAATTGGCGCGCCGAAGCACGAGGTTCAGAGGGTCGGTCAAACCTCGAGTCCCCCTGAAAGGGGAACGCCATAGCTCAGCTGCCGGCTCACGCGGAAACAGACGTATGGCGCGCACAGCCGTCATCGCGTGGCCGGGCAGCTGAAGCAGTTTGTTCGGCCGTCTCGCCTCGCTTTACTCCTCTTCCTTCGTATACCAAAAATCCCGGCCAAGCCTCTTGCTCCACTGCCGTTCCATAGTCACGATTGTTCGGGGAGGCTCCCGCGTGACAACAAAAATCCAACCCTGGTGAAACAGGTAATCCGCAGGTTTCCAGTTATTCCGTTCCCGTTCCACCATGAATCTTTTCTTGAACTCGATCCGTTGTGCATAACCAAACATTTTCAAGATCGAGATTTTCGCTGACTCTTCGGAGGGCCGCTCTCCCTCGAACCGTTCAAGATACCGCTCAATCGCATGTTTGGAAACCTCGATATTTTGGTTTCGGCTTTTGAGATAATGCCGAACCTTATTGGCTTCCTCCAAACACCGGGCACAAATGTGTCCTCGCAGTCTGCCAGTCGGCTTTCCAGACGACCTTACTGGGTACAAAGTCCCATACAGCGTCTCTGCCTCGCCAGCCCCACCGAGAGTTCCGATGCTAGGTATCGCACAGACTGAACAGTGGGCACTCGCTGCTTCGCTAACCATTGGTTGCGCCCTCAAGAACCATATTCTCTCCGCAATGTTTCTCCCGTGGGCTATCCTCCATGCACTCTCCAATCATCTGGACCCACGTTGTCAACCCACGGTTCGGCGGCAGTAATGGTTCCATATCCATAACTCTGCACAGCTTCGCCCTTGCGACGCTTCCCTTTTGAGCCAGGAACCGGCACGGATTTGGCAGCATGGGGGGCCATACTTTGCGAAGCGCGTGACTCTTGCGGTTGCCGCGAGGTGAGAAGTGGCTTGCGGCTCGATTTCCTTTGGCGCTGGGCCTCCCACACAGGGACCGGATTGGTGTCCGTTTGCCCACACCGGTTACACTCAAGGCGCTTGCGCGGTGAGTTCTGCTCCAAGCCGCAAAACGAACATTTCACCATGCAGAGTCCTGACTTCCCCTTGCTCGCCTGCCGCCGCTCTGACGGTCTGGCTTTGACCTGGTGACCGTTCCTGCGTGAACTGTCCCTCATTAGGCGCGAGTCGGCATGAACGCGCCTGAGGTGCTTTTGCAGCCGGTCAACACGAACCTTCGCTTGGCAGTGCGGGCAAGTCTGCAACGTCATCGCCGGACCTCCAGGGTTGCTGCCGAACTGCTTGATTTTAGGGCGAACGTCAAGACACGCGAAGCCCGAACCGGTGATTCAGCCGACCCGCCTGTCAGCCTATTTCGGGCCGGTCGGTCTAATACGGCGGCGGTCGGCAGAAGACAGCGCCGGTCGGCCTAACACAACGCCGGTCAGCGTAATTCGGCCCTGCCTGTCAGCCTATCACCGCCGGTCGGCCGAAATCGGCCCGCACCGATCAATCTATCCCGGAGCGCGGCCGCGCCCCTGTCCCATCCCACGACACACCGCATTGTCGCGCGCCCGGGCGGCCGGTCAAGTGAATTCCGCTGGTGAATTCCGCTGGGCTGGCGACCTCGCCGACCGCTGATGGGAGAAGCGAGGGCGGTAGGGGGGAGCGGCGGCGGAGCCGCCTTGGCCGGACCTGGCCGGAACGGACTGGGCCTGGCCGGCGCTGACCCGGCGCGGCCCCGCCTGGCCGCGGCCGGGGGGGTATCTCGCGCGCGGTGTGAAAGAAAGGGGATCATCTCAAACGCGGTGTACAAGGGGGTGGACGGGCGCGGACAGTTTGTACAGGCGGCGGGGGGACAGCCTGCCGTGTAAGTTTTTAACTCTCCAAGGTTTCCGGCTGAATGATGGACTGATGTTCATACTGTACGGTGTCCGCCCTTGCCCACCCCTGCTGAGATGATCCCAAAGAAAGGTCGGCGCCGCGCCCCAGATCCTTATGGCGATGCCCCTTGCGCCGCCGGACCATTCTTTCACGCTAGCGGAGTGGTGTGAGAGAAGCCCCTTCCTGTGGAACCGGCCACATCCTCCTGATGGGGCCTACAGCGAGAGGATCATTGGGGCGAGTTCCGGCTGGAGAGGCGTTTGAGGGCGCTCCGAGCTTCCCGCGTTAGTGGCGCTCTTGTCCTTCGGGTCGCGGTCCCGAACTCCTGTGGACAGCGCTCCGCAGGCGCTTCACAATAGCAACTGTGACTCGTGATAGCCCATGCGTGAAGCTCGACGCGGGTGGCCCGTGCCCGCCTGGTTCCGACTACGGAGAGGCCGATGCTCAACACCGCCTTGAAAGAAACCGTTACGCGTCTGCTGCCGCGGGTGCAGTCGCCCGCCCAGTACCTCGGCGGCGAGCTGAACGCCGTCGTCAAGGACCACCGCGCCGTCCGCGGCAAGCTCTGCCTCGCCTTCCCCGACGCCTACACGCTCGGCATGAGCCACCACGGCTTGCAGGTTCTCTACACGCTCATGAACAACGATCCGCAGTGGGCCTGCGAACGCGCCTTCGCCCCCTGGGTCGATTTCGAGGCCCTCCTGCGCCATCATGGCCTGCCGCTCTACAGCCTCGAAACCTTCACGCCCCTGAACCGCTTCGACCTGCTCGGCTTCAGCCTCCAGTACGAGATTTGCTACACGAACGTGCTGACCATGCTCGACCTGGGCGGCATTCCGCTGCACAGTAAGGACCGCACGCTCGATCATCCCCTCGTCATCTGCGGCGGCCCCGGCGCCCAGAACCCCGAGGTGCTGGCCCCCTTCATCGACGTCTTCGTCATCGGCGACGGCGAGGAGAGCCTGCCGTGGCTCATGGAACGCTGGATGGCGCTCAAGGA
>JBBRPS010000861.1:0-3879 GCA_038227745.1 Gemmatales bacterium
CGCTCGCGGCTAAACGAGCGGTCACTCATTAGGGCTACGCGGTGGTGCGGCCGCCGAAGATCTTCTTGAACAGGGCGCCAATGCCGGCGAAGAGGGCGACGATGCCGCCGATGATGACCTTGCCGAACTTGGCGAGGAAGCCGGACTTGGCGGCCAGCGCCGCGGCCCCGCCGGCCACCAGCGCCGTCAGGCCGTACTGGGCGATGGGATCACCCTGGCGGAACTCGGCGTAGCGGTGGCCGGGCTTGTAGGAGTAGCCCGTCAAGATGGTCCGGTACGTCGGCAGGGTCGCCTGCAGTTGCGCGGGGGCGGTGACCAGGTTGACGCTCATGGAGCCGCCGCGGCCGAGGAGACGTGTGTTGTAGTTCACGTCCTCGATGCCGTTCGGCGACCGCAGGCGGGTAGCCCAGGTGAGGTTGTTGGTCTGCGGGTCGTAGCGCGGCGGCTGCTCCCAGCCGACCAGGTCGATGGTCGGCCAGCCGCGCTGGCGCCGCTCCTCGTTGCCCGCGTCGTTTCCCTTGCGGAGCGATTCGAGGATGGCGTTGGCGTCGAGGTTGTTCTTCTCGTCGTCCTTGACGAAGCCGATGCTGTCGAACTCGAAGGTGACGAACCAGCCCAGGTTATCCGGGCACAAGAGGCCGAGGTCGCGCGGCGAGGTCGGGTTCTTCATGGCCTCCAGGAGGCGGCGGGCGCCGGCGGCGCCGGTGAACTTGTAGCCCTGGGGAACCTTGACCTGGGCGATGCTGCCGACGTCCACCGTGCAAGGCCCACGCTGCCAGCTAATCTCCTTGAGGGCTTGCTGCACCTGGGGGTGCATCTGTGCCGCGGCGTGCGGCGCGAGACAAAGTGCGGCTGCGGCCGAGAGTACACCGGCGAGCCGGTGCTGTGCTGGGAAACGACGGGCCATGACGATCCTCCGTTCACTGCCCCCGGTAGGCGTACCGGGCAGGGTCCGTGTGGGGAGCTCCGCAAGATGCGATCCGCCGGTAACGCCGACGAGATCAGTTAATCATTGTCCAGGGTGAGGGGGGCTGTCAACAAAATCCGGCCCAGGGGACCGCTCTGTCATGGTCGCGACTCGGTATTCCTCCAGCGCGTCGGGCTTGTGTGACGCTCGTTTGAATAAACGACTGTCTTTCTGTTTCTCCGTCCGTAACCTTCTCCTTCGATGGCGCCCTGCGGCGCCGGCGTTTCTCGAGGGGGAATGCTTGTGACTACGGCCTTGGTCTCGATCGTTCTGGCGGTCCTGTTTTTGGCGTACAGCAACGGCGCGAACGACAACTTCAAGGGCGTCGCGACCCTGTTTGGCAGCGGCACCTGCACCTACCGTCAGGCCCTCGCCTGGGCCACGGTCACCACGCTCGGCGGCTCGCTGCTGGCCCTGTACCTCGCCGGCGGCCTGGTGGCGTCCTTCTCGGGCAAGGGCCTCGTGCCCGACGCCGTGACCCGCCAGCCCGCCTTCCTGCTGGCCGTCAGCCTGGGTGCCGCCCTGACCGTGATGCTCGCGACCTGGACGGGACTGCCTGTGTCCACGACGCACGCCTTGACGGGCAGCCTGGTCGGGGCCGGTCTGTTGGCGGCGGCCGGTGACGTCCACTTCGCCTCCCTGGGCACGGCGTTCGTCCTGCCTCTGCTGTTCAGCCCGCTGCTGGCCCTCCTGCTGACCGTCGTGGTCTACCCGCTGTTCCGCCGGGCGCGCCACGCCAGCGGCGTGACGAGCAGCACCTGCGTCTGCGTCGGGACCGTCTATGAGGAGGCGCAGGTGCAACCGGACGGGCGCCTGCTTCTGGTGCGGACGGGGGTCGTTGTGGAGGTGGGGGAGGCGGGCGCGTGCGTGGAGCGCTACCGGGGGCGCGTGGTCGGCCTGGAGGCGGGGCGGGTGCTGGACGCGGCGCACTACCTGAGCGGCGGGGTGGTCGGGTTCGCGCGCGGCCTCAACGACACGCCGAAGATCGTGGCACTGATGCTGGCCGCGGACGCCCTGCCCGCCACGTGGGGGCTGGCCCTGGTGGCTCTGGTGATGGCGGTGGGCGGGGTGCTGAATGCCCGGCGGGTCGCCGAGACGATGAGCAAGAAGATCACCCGGATGAACCCTGGACAGGGCTTCACGGCGAATTTGGTCACCGCGGTGCTGGTGACGGGGGCGAGCCGCCTCGGCCTGCCCGTCTCGACCACGCACGTCTCGGTCGGGGCGCTGTTCGGGATCGGCACGGTCAACGGCACGGCGCGGGCCAGGACCGTCCTCGCGCTCCTGCTCGCCTGGGTGACCACCTTGCCCCTCGGGGCGGCCCTCGCCGCCTCGTCTTACCTGCTGCTGCGGGCGGCAGGGGTCGGTGTGTGAAGGACGGTCGCCCGCTCCCTGGGAGTCTCACGGGCTGAGCCGGGCGAGCATCGCACAGATCCAGACCAGTCCGCCGACGAACGCGGGCAGCACGATGAAGCCGAGCGGGCAGGGCCGGTCGTCGGCCTGAATGGGAGTGTCGTGTTCCACGGCGCGAGTCCTCGAACGCCCGGGCGCGGCAACTTGCAGGGGGTTCCGCCGTAACTATAGCTTATTGCGCGGGCGCGGGAGGAAAAAAGAGGCCCCGGCATGGAAGCCGGGGCCGATGCGTTGTGTGGGTCAGGATTCCAATCCTGACATGGCTTGTCAGGATTGGAATCCTGATTCACGAGTCAGCGGCGTTTCTGCCAGGGGAACGGATTGACGATCTCGACCGGGCGGGTCGAGATGCGCTCGCCGAGGATCCCCTCGAAGATGGCCCCGTAGAGCTTCTCGATGGGCTGCATGCAGTGGGCGGCCAGCAGCATGTTGACGCGGCCCTGGTTGCCCAGGACCCAGCGGCGGCCAAGGCGATCGGCCATGGGGGTCGCGCCGGCGGCGCCCTTGGCGTTCGCCTGCAGCGCGCGGAACTCGAGCTTGACGTCCGGGCCGTCGATCGGCGGCGGCGGCAGCTTGGGCGCCAGCGGCCGGCCGGTCGGGTCGCGGTAGGTCAGGGCGCCGTTCCCGTCCTGCTCCTCGGGCGGGTCGAAGGTGACCGGCTGCACGACCAGGCCGTTGTCGGTGCGCAGCCTGTCGGCGTGGGCCTTACGGAAGATCGCCTTGAAGGCGGCGCCGTCGCCCTTGGCCTCCTTCATGGCCACCTGGGTCGTCTCGACGACCCACTTCGCCTCGCGCAGCATGGTAGGGGCGTTGACCGGGCCGGCAATGCAGTGCAGGACGCGACCGTCCGGAGCGCAGAAGTAGGCGGCGACGTTCCCGCCCTGCTTCTGCTTGCCGACGATGCGGAACGTCGCGACTTTCTGGAACGACGACACGAAGAACTCGTCAAGGTACTTGCCGACTTCCTTACTGGCCAGTGCGTTCACACGGAGCGCTTCGGCGTTGTTTCAGGTGAAGTCGGGGTTCTCGAACAGGCCCGAGACGTGGAGGACGAAGACGAGCTTCTCCTCCTTCACCGCCTGCCGGGCCGCCTCGGATGGGGTCTTGACGAAGTGGACGGCCGTACCGAAGTCACCGCCGCACTCGGCCGCCGGCGGCGCGAGAACACTTGAGACCGGCTTGCGGTCGCCGCGCGCCGGCCCGGCCATGGCGCAGAGCAGGCCGAGGGCCGGGAGCAGCCCTGCTGTGTACAGAAGAATACGACGCACTCCTGGTACCTCCTTTTCTTCGCAGCCACCCCGACCCGAAGTGCGGGGGAAATCCGAAAAGCACCGCTCGATGAGGGGTTCCCCGGGAACCGTGTCATTCTACTGGTTTAGACGAGACGCCGGCGCCGCGCGATTGGTCGATTTACGGGCTTGTTACAAACCGGCCGGAAAGAGGGGTATTACTGCGGCACGAAAGATCGTCACACAAGCCCGAAGCGCAAGCGAGGGATC
>JBBRPS010000862.1:0-3869 GCA_038227745.1 Gemmatales bacterium
ACCAGAGAGCATCCGCCTCAACTTTGATCCCTACGGCTCCACTTCTACAACCGTTCGCGTCAAGCGGGCCGCCGAGCCAACCACCGAGTGGCGAAGTCCCATTGAGATGCGATCAAGGGCAACGACACCTACCACGCAAACTACCCGACGCTTTGGCCCACGGCTTCCCCAAGAAATTGAATGGCACAAACGCCTCCTGGCGGATCCGCCGCCAAACATGACCTGGCAGTGGGATTTCCGGGATCGCAGATTCGTGACCCATCCGGCCGGTGAAGAATACCCCCCAGTCACCCCGGCTCCCGACGTGCCCTCGGCGATGGCTCCAGGCTACCCATCCAATCCTCCCGGCTACCGTCCCCCCATCCAGGCGCCAGACCAGTCGTACCGCTCTTCATTTCACCTGTCCGCCGAACAGTACCTGAGTGCGCACTTCGCGTACGTCAAGGACAGCTTGATCTTCAACGAAAACCGGATGGAGGAGGAGATGACCCTCCGCGACTGTCAAGCAGACAATAACCGCATTGACCGCGTTCATCTCCTCAGCGTCTTCTCCCCGGTCTTGGCAGCCCGTGCCCTCAACTATCCTCACTGCCACTCCGTGAAAAGCTTCGGACAGAACGCCATCGTCTCCCGCTGCCAGGCTGTCAGCGTGACCTTTACCGCCGCTGTGACCAAATGCGGCGCCCAGCCACGCTACACTGACCCAAACAACGTGACCTATACCATCAGCACGGACGGCTACACACTGGTGCGTGACCCTTCGGACTGCTACTGGAAGCAAAACCTGGTGAACTTTGCCGGACAGGTATACCAACTACTGAACGGACAATGGTCAGAAATCAAGCCGTCAGCCACTGTCTTGGACCTCCATCTGAAGTCATTCTTCAACATGACCCCGGACATCGCCGACGTCCTCCTCACTCAGGCCCACGACTCCCAGGAACGCTCCCTCTTCAACCTCCTGGCTGAATTGTCCGGCGTGCTGGATCAGCAAGGCTCCTCCAGTTTTACGTCGTACTTCAAGAACACCGAGGATAAGGCAAACACAGGCGTGGTGGTCGACGCCTGGCAGTCAATCCACTCCGGCATCACATCCTTCCTGGTCATCCTCATCACCATCGTTGCAGCAGCGCTGATGATCTCGTTCGCCCCTTTCTGCCTCCGCTGTCGGAACTTCTGCCGCTTCCGACGGCAGCCACGACGAACTCGCCCAGCACCAAACGCCACCGGCCTGATTGCTCTAGCAAACCTAAACAAGATCTACCGACCAGTCCCTCCCCCACCACGTGACGATATTTCCATTTACGAAAATGATGGCGCGGAAGGCGACGTCACGACCTTTCCGGACAGCGGTTCCATTAGCACTGACTTCAACTTCAACCGGAGCCTATCGGAACGCCGTTCCCTAGGCACTACCACCTTGACCCCTGCACCCAGTAGTCAACAAGCCAAGACACTGCCCGATCAACCACGACCATCGAAACCCCACCGGCGGACATTGGAACCGACTGCCCCCGCAAGATCATCACGAACCGCAACCTCGGAACGTACCACAACGACACCGAATCTGTCCCCATCTCCCCACACGATTCGGAAAACGGCTCTACTTCGCCGCGCTCTCTCACCCGAAGGTCGCCTCGACGCACGCAAGACAACCCGGGAGCGGCCCCCATGACTGACCGCCCTTCTGCTACTCTGTTGCGCAATCCCCTGTTCATCCGCTGTCCATTTCCCGGCTCCCTCGCCCATTGACATTCCTCCCCTTCGCAACTGTCCCCACCAAGAGATCCCTCATCCACTCTCCCTCTCTTCCGATACATCACCATTGTCACCACCTTCCCTCTCTTCTGTTGTTTACTGTGACCTCATCTGTGTACTCTTCTCTCTGCAGGTCACGCTCCCGGAGGACATGGCTGAACTCCGCCGCCGCCGGCTGATGCGATATGGAACCGATCCTCCAACATCAGCCCCTGCACCGGCGACGGCGGCCGAGCGTGACCCATCAACGACCTCCCCACCAGACCCGACACCCACTTTGCCTACAGACACTGCCTTACCCCTTGATCCCCCGGCGATGACACCTGTAACGACCCCGGCGTTGGCCCCTGTAACGACCCCGGTGATGACCCCTGCGACGACCCCGGCCATGACCCCCGTGACGATCCCGACAATGCCCACTGTCGCACCAGATGGTGCTTCCACTTCAGCGGGGGTGGAACAAACGCCAGCGGTCGTCAAGTCGTCATCGCCCGCAGGGACCACAGACTCTTCGCAGCCAGCGTCTTTGGATCTGTCCACCGTTCCCTTGCCACCGAACTTGCCACCACGAACATTCCACGAATCCACAACCGACCGACCGGATACGCCACCGCTCCAGATTGCAGCGACCCCATCTCCTCCGCCTCCTCCGCCGCCGAAACCGACAAAGGTCACACCGCCGAGCAAGCCTACCAAGTCTATCGCAGCACCGGCACCAAGCAAGAACCGCACGGTAGAGACGAAAGCGCAGCCCAAACCTGTGGCCGCCAACAGTCGGAAGCCAGCCGACTCGGAGGCCAAACCCCGGTCATCGCGCCGCAGCCCCTCACCAGACCGCGATCGCGACCATAAGCGTCGCAAGGATCACCGCTCGCCGTCGAATGACCGACAGGGAGCGCCACGACGCCGAACAAGCACTCCAGAGACACGACCTTTGCCAGTGGCGCGGCTGTCATCCAAACCCGCTCCACGGCGAACGGCGGACAAGTTGACGGCCGTAATGTCGGCCCGGACAGTTGCCTCCACCGCGCCGAAACCCGCCGTGGTGCGCCTTCCGACGGTGCAGACCTTCTTCAGCAGCGCCGCCCAGTCCCGCCGTGCCTCGCCAGCCCCGCCACTACAAACGCCCGAATCACCTGATTCGGCAAGCGACGACGAGCCGACGAAGCGCAGCCGCCGGGCACGGCGCTCCGCCACCGAACGCCTCCAAGACGAAGCAGCTGCCCAAGCCATCGTCGATGCTGAGGTCATCGAAATTGCTGATGACCCCGCCGACCTCAGCTACCGACCACACGGACCGCTCGCTGTGCCTGCCAGACCTCGGAGCGACCGCTGTCGGAGCCCTTCCGGACACCGCTGCGGCTGCCGCAAATGCACCTGTCGCCCGGCACACCAGTGCCCTGAATAACCTTTTTTTTTTCATTTTGCTTTTATGTTACGCAAGCCCCTTCCGCTTGGCTGAGCCTGGCCCAACGTGCGGGTCAGGTGGGGGGCCCGAGGAAAAAAAAAACCCCCTATTCTAATCTTCAATGTGTAATCTAATGCTTGTTTGTTTTTGTGCTCAACGGGGTTCGCATCCTGAGTTGGGGAGTGTGACGGCCCGTATCTTTGGCCTTGTCGACTGACAGGCCAAACGACCCCCGCGGTGTAACGGAACGACGGCGGCGACTTCGTGGCGCCGTCGTGGCCGGAATGTCCCATTGTTTACCGCGGAACCCGGGCAATGTTGCCCGCAAGCTTGGTTTTGTTGTTGCGTCGGCGGCAGCCGCGTAGGCCTCGCCGGCCGCCGCGCGGCGCAAGTCAGTTCTCTCGTTTCTGTTGTGTCTGTCTTGCATTTCTTCTCGCCTTTCTTTTCTGTCTTGTACCGCCGTGAAACATTAAAAACGTATGGTGATTGCTTGATTGTTTGGTGTACAACAGCGCGACCGTTAGGTCCACGCGGCCCCTGCTGCCGCAGCCGTTAAGGGGACCTTTCATGGTCCGGCAACTGGATCGACCAACGTCAGCTCCTTCATCTGGAGCATTGCCTGGTTCGTGTCGTCTTGGCGGGTGGTAATTTCTCTGGTGGCTTACTCGGGCGTCCTTCTGCTGTCATGGCCTCCTGGCGGATG
>JBBRPS010000863.1:0-3863 GCA_038227745.1 Gemmatales bacterium
ATGTGGAGGCGGCGTGGCCGGAATACAACGAACGCTACGCCCACCCGTTTCAGTGGACATGGACTAATCCCCAGATGCGCCAGTGGTTCGCTCGACACGCTCCCTAATTCCTTGCAGAACTTCCGCAGCGGGACACTAGCCTTGCCGTCGTCGTCCAGCAAGATCAAAGAGATAGGGACCTCGGATTTCGACAGGCGGATGTTCTTGAACTGGACGCGGGCTTTCCAGATGTCACCCTCCCCCTGTTCCACCTTGCAGCGATTGAACGCCCACCCATCGTTGGGGTTGGACGCATTGAGGATACGTTTCTCCTTGGGCACCGCCAAATGGTCCTTCACCTGAGCGAAGATGGTGGGGCCCCCGAGGAAAACGTGCAGGGATTCGTTCGGCGAGACTTTCCCCTTACCAAGTTCGACTTGGAGAGTGAACGAGAGGCTCGGCGGGTCGGTTTTGGTTGAGACCACCTTGAAATTGCTGATGGCCGACGACTCAGGGCGGGGTTTTGAACCGCACCCCACGGCCGTGAGGGAGGTGAGAATCAGGAGCAGGAGGCGATTGCTGAATAGCGTCATGGATGATCCACCCATAGAGTCCTCGGTTAGCGCTCGTCGCCTGCGACACGTCGTGCTGTAGAGGTTCGCCACGAACACACCGCCCATTGTGGGGACATCACCAGCCCGCACCAAGGATAACCCGGCGGCCGGGTGCGACTCTCCCGGCCTTCTCGTCGCGGGTCGGCTGGGAAGGGGGACTTCACGCGGGGAGCGTACCAGCACGGGCGGTCAGGCTCCTTCCGGTCACTCCTTCAGACCGAACGAGTTGATAAACTTCGTCGCGTCGGCCCCCTCGACTTCCTTCTCCGGCCCGCCGACGCCGAAGGTATATTGGCCGAGTCTCGTCATGACGGCCCGTGCCCGCATCCGGTCCCCCTCCTTCAGGCCCGGCAACTTGACGGGGGCGATCGTGAAATCCGCCTGATGCATCCACCCAGCCTTCCCAGGCTTCGCCGTTTCCTTTTCGTGGACGATCTTGCCCCCCAGCATATCCGCAAATCCTCTCAGTAGCAGCTTGGACATTCTCGCCATACGGTCGAGGCTCTCGGTGGAGATCGGCTTGGGCCACGCGCTGTACTCGAAGAGGTAGTGGAGGTTGCCCTCGGACGCCCCGATACGAGTCCCGCCCTTTTCGAGTGTTTCCTCCAGATCCACGGGAAACAGCATCACGCACCGGGCACCCTGAGGCTCTACCTCTATCCAATCCGGCCGCCGTTTAGCCTTCAGGTCGGCCTGCCCCCCTTTCGCGGCCGTCACGTCACCCGTTGTCAGCGACTTCGGCGGGTCGCCCGGCTTGGGGCCGGGGTCACCTCCTCCGCCGACCGCCGGAGGGGCGTTCGACGACCCGCACCCGAGTGCCATCCCGACCACGAATACGAACACGACTGCCAGGGTCGTAGCGCGCCGCACGGTGAACCTCCCACGATCGATGATGACCGCCCCGGGGACGACAGCTGCACCATTGTGGGCACGCGGACAACCCGCGCCAAGAAAAAACCGCCGCCCGACGCAAGAAAAGCCCTCGGATTCTGGCTCTTTAGCCGAGGATGACTGTCAAGTCCCTGATATCGTTGTGGGCGATGGGGCGCGCCAGGTCCTGATCCCGGATCAGCCGGAGCGTGAGGAGGACATCGAGGTTCGGGATGTCCGCGAGGAAGCGGATGGTGTCCTGTGCCGAGCGAAACTGGGCGCGGAACTCCTCTCTGGTGAGGCCCAGTTCTTGAAGCGCCAACACCAAGGGCGGATGACACAGCCCCATGCTTGAGAACAGGCCCCTGAACTCCAGCGCGCGCCGACGCTCCAGGCTCATGCCAGCGGTGCTTGTCCTGTCCCGCTCGAAGACGCTGACGGCTGCTGCCTCGCCGGCCCGTGACTGCTCGATGTAGTCCCGCTTCCCCCCGGCGCGGAGGAGAAAGGCTAACGTCGTCTCGGTAGCGTCGATGACCCCGATGGCGGACTCTCTGGCTGCCGTCGGTCCGAAGACTTGAAAACCCAGGTCGAGGGCGTTGGAGAGTCCCTGCCGGACTACGAGTGGGCGGACCGCCGTAGTCGAACCCTTGCAGAGGAGCCGTCCGATGGCGTTCCTGATCTCCCAGCGGCAGGCTGACGGGTCGGGGAGGGTAGTGCGGTTGCCCGACAGTTCCACCATGAACCGGGCCAGGCGCTCCCGACGCGCGGCGTCCCTGGGGATCATCGCCTCCACGGCGTTCACCACGGAGAACGGGACGATCAGTCTCCCGGCCTCGGTCGCCGTCCGCACGGCCCGCAGGGCGTCCTGGAACGGCTGCCCCTCTGGCCTGCCGTAATGCGCCCGGGCCAGGTCGATCCACTTGTTCTGGTCGAGGTAAAGGCACTTGGGGAAGTCGTTCTTGAACTCGGGCAGCATGTCCTCTCCTCTCGGGCCAGAGTGAGTTCAGGAGGCGACAACGACATAGGCCCAGAGTCGCGATGGGCTAGTCGTACTCGTTGATCGGCAGGTGCTTCCACCCCACCATCCCCGGGTCCGCCATGTACGCCAGCCACCACAGCGCGGGCAGGGCCGTCATCTCGGCGGGCAGGTTGCAGGCGACGGCCGGGGACTGGGCCTCGCTCTTTGCCCCTCACGCCAGGAGTTGCCCCAGCAGCCCGTCGGCAACGTCACAGCACTGAACGACCTGGGGCAGGACGCCGTGCATCCAGTGGTTGTGGTCCTTGATCAGGTCCGCCTTGTTGGACAGCGGCATGTGAATGATCGGCGAGAAGGCGCGCTGCCTGTCGTTGCAGAGGGCGCACAGCCGCCTCACCTCACCCAACGCCAGCAGCAGCTCTGGAGATTCGGCCAGAAGGGCATAGCCGTCGGGAAGCACCGCCTCGGTGACGGTCAAAAGGAACGTGTTGAGATGGACGTTCTTATCGACCAGCGCATCCTCAACCCCCATGCTGCTGGCGGTCGAGCGGATGCCGGCGATCTCGGAGCGGAGCAGCTTGAGCTTCAAGTGCTTTTCGTAGTACCCCAGGAAGGCCATGCGCACCTCCTCGTAGCTCATCGGGTCGTCGCCGCCGTTCGTCCGCTTCGGGAAGATGAAACCGCCGCCCGCGACCTCGATCCCGTGTGGCCCTCGCCAACTGCGCGGGCTGTGAACGACGTGGACCACCTTGCCGCTGTCGAGCGCGATGGGCGGGTTCTTGTAGTCCCAGGTGACGCTCGGCTTGCAGGTCACTGCGTACTGCCCGAACACCTGGGGGAGGTCGAAGGCGGGGTCGAGGCCGGTCAGCCCGAACACGGACGCCTCGGTCGGCCCCATCGCATGTGATTTCCTCGGCACGGGAATCGCTCCTCTGGAGGCAGACTCGTTCCGGGGAGAGTGCCATGAACAAGCGCGTATTCTGGTTCGGCGTGGCGTCGTGGGCGGTGGCGCTGGCGTTCGTAGTCACTGACGAACTGGTCCCCTCGCCGCCGGGAATCACCTGGCGGAACGTCCGGCGCATCCGGCCTGGCATGACGCTGGCGGAGGTTGAGGCGTTCCTGGGCGAGTACACGGGGTCCATCGCCATCCCCGAGATCGGGGGCAAGAAGATGCTGATAACTGACCGCGAGGGGTTTCTCGCCTTCTTCCGGGACCCGGAGTGTCGAAAATTGTTGTTCAGAGAGGAGGCGTGGCTCGCCCGTCCGGAGGTGCAAGGGACCGCCTACTGTTTCTGGCACGAAAACTTGCATCCAAGTCGGTAGCGATGACAGTGTGGTGTCACTCTTCGGAAACCGCAGAATTCATGCGGAAAGCGCGACAACACGGGCTGTCGCGGCTCTCCTGAATTCAGTGCAGGTTTTCG
>JBBRPS010000864.1:0-3855 GCA_038227745.1 Gemmatales bacterium
TCCCTGTCGAGACGACCCACGCTCTGACGCGGGCGGAGCGGCAGAACCGCACGAGCGCAGCCGCGGGCCACTGCGGTGGCCCGCTTGCCACACTGGACACGCGGCCCCCGGTCGGGGTCACTCCCCAGGCAACCGAGGCCGACGTTCTCTCTTTTCCGCCCCCTTTCCACGTCCCCTCCCTCCCGAAAACCGCCCTCCTTCTCCCCGCCCCTCATGTCATCAATGCCCCGTTATACGTTCATTGCATCCTCGCGCCGCCCGTGCTATACCGTCGCCGTTGCAGAACCGCCTGGCTCACCGCTCGCGGCTAAACAGGCGGAACTCGGCCGACGACCGTATACAATCCCGGGACAGGCGCCCGCCGTAGGCCGTGTCGCCGGCACCCCGCGCCGTGGCTCGTTCTCCCGAGGGACCCGTGCCGATGCTCTCGTTCCCCATCCGCCGCAAGGACTCGCGCCGCCCGACGGTCCGGCTCACCCTGGAGCCGCTGGAGGAGCGCCTGGTCCTCTCGATCCAACCCGTGACCGACACGACGCCGTACCCGTTCAGCGCCGTGGTGCAGATCGACGTCAGCAACCACGGCAAGGGCCTCAGCGGCACCGGGGCGCTCATCGACAGCACGCACGTGCTGACGGCGGCGCACGTCCTGTACGACATCGACACCCGCACTCTGGCCGGCTCGGTCACGGTCTACGCGGGCCGCAACGGCGTCAACGTGGTGCCCTTCGGCGGCGTGCGCGGCACGCGCGTCGTCGTCCACGCCCTGTACGCCTCCGGCCGCTACGCCGGCACCGCCGCTTATGATCTGGGGATCATCACCCTCGACCGGCCGCTCGGCAACACCACCGGCTTCTTCGGCGTCAGCTCGCTCTTCCAGGATTCGTACTTCGACAACGGCGGCACCCTCGACATCCTCGGCTACCCCGGCGACACGCACAGCGGCGTCAACCAGTTCTTCGACACGGGCCCGGCCCTCGACGCCGACGCCAACGACGTCTACTGGCGCATGAGCGACCTGCCGATCGAGCACGGTTCGAGCGGTTCGCCGGTCTACGTCAAGGACAGCAGCGGCCACCGCTCCATCACCGCAGTCGTCTCCGAATTGTCCACGACCGAGGGCATCGGCACACGCATCACCGCCGCCAAGTACAACTGGATCCAGACGCAGCTCTCGGCCGCAACGACCTCGACCGTGGCCCCGCCCGCGACTCAGACGCCGGCGACGCCGACCTCGACGCACACCCCGGGCGCCTTCGACCCCGGCACCGGCACCTGGTACCTGCGCAACAGCAGTTCCGCCGGCGCGCCGGACTTCACGCCGTTCGCCTACGGCGGGGCCGGCTGGCAGGCCGTCACCGGCGACTGGAACGGCGACGGCTTCGACACCGTCGGCGTCGTCGATCCCTCGACGGCCACCTGGTACCTGAGGAACACGAACAGTTCCGGCGCGCCGGACATCGCCGCCTTCGCCTACGGCGTCAAGGGCTGGATCCCGGTGGTGGGCGACTGGGACGGCGATGGCGTGGACACCGTCGGCATGTTCGACCCGAAGACGGCGACGTGGTACCTGCACAACAGCAACGCCGCGGGCGCCCCGGACTTCACGCCGTTCCAGTTCGGCGCGCCGGGCTGGATCCCGGTGGTGGGCGACTGGGACGGGGACGGCACCACGACCATCGGCGTCGTGGATCCCACTACGGAGACCTGGTACCTCCGCAACAGTAATGCTCCGGGCGGCGTGGACGTCGCGCCGTTCCGGTACGGGGCGCCGGGCTGGGTGCCGCTCGAGAGTGACTGGAACGGCGACGGGACGGCGACCGTCGGCGTGGTCGATCCGGGGACGGGCACGTGGTACTTGCGCAACAGCAACAGCGCGGGCGGGGCGGACTACGCCCCGTTCGCCTACGGGTCGCCCGGGTGGACGCCGGTCGGCGGCGACTGGAACGGTTTCGGCGGGGCGCAGCGGATCTCCGGCCCGACGCACCCGGTGGCGAAGGCCCTGGGCGCCGTCATCACCGCGGGCCAGGGGCCGGCGAGTGGAGCCGATCTGGTTGTCCAGTCTTCGGTGACGCCGGAGACGGAAGCGCAGGCCGCGGACAGGCTCGGGGGCAGCATACTCGGGCGGCCGGGGGGGAATGCCGGCGCCACGCAGGAAGCGACGGTTGCCTCAAGCGATCAAGGCGGTCGTGTAAGGGAGGATCTCACGGACGCGCTGTTCGCGCGGTGGGAGGCACTGGAGCAGTTCCTGAGCGACGCCGGTCTCAAGGCGTGAGGTCAGCGCATACAAGCCCGACGCGCCAGCGAGGGATCGCTGGCGCGTCGGGCTTGTGTGCGCTTCCTCCGAGGGGCCGAAGCGCGTCACGCCGCCGCGCATTCCACGGCGGCGGGAGCGCCCTGGAGCTGGCGGACGAACTCCGCGAGCCGCGTTAGCCCCTCGCGCAACCGGCCATCGTCCGCCGTGTAGCTGACGCGGACGTGGCCCGCCCCGCTCGGGCCGAACAATTCGCCCGGCGCGACGTGTACCTTCTTTGTCCGCAACAACTGCTCCGCGAACGCCCGTCCGCTCAGGCCGAGGTGCCCCACCGGCACCCAGAAGAAGAAGCCGCCGGCGGGCCAAGGCGGCTTCAGCCCCGCCGCCGCCAACCGCTCGCGCGCGTAGCGGCGCCGCGACTCGAACTCCTTCAGGATCGGTTCAAAAGCGCCCTCGTCCTGGCGCAGCGCCGCCAGCGCGAGCTGCTGGCACAGCGCCGACACGCCGGGACTGTGCAGCGCCGCCGTCACCGCGCACGGGCGGATCAGGTGTCGGTGGCCGCTCAGCCACCCGACGCGCACCGACGCCAGGGCGTGCCCCTTGCTCACGCTGCCGGCCAGCAGGGTGCGCCGCACCGCCTTCGCCAGGGTGCCCAGCGGCACGCGCTCGCCCTCGTAGCGGTAGCGCGCGAACGCCTCGTCGTGGAACAGCAGCACGTCGTGATGGTCGGCCCACCAGGCGATCTGCTCCAGGTCTTCCGGCGCGAACGTGCCCCCCGTCGGGTTGGCCGGGTCGGCCAGCACCAGCAGGCGCGCCCGGTGCAGCGCCCCCGCCAGGCGGTCGAGGGGGAAGCGGATGCGGCCGCCTTCCACGGTCGTCGGCACCCAGCGGATGCGCGCGCGGCGCTGGCGCAGCGCGAGCGGGTAGAACGGACTCGTCGGGTCGAACAGGACGACGCGGTCGCCGGGGTTGACGAACGTGTCGAGCGCGACGCTGAACGCGCCGGCGGCGCCGTGCGTGACCAGCACCTGCTGCGACGGGCTGACGGTGAGGCGGTGCTCGGCGAAGAGTTTGCCGGCGACGGCCTCGCGCAGCTCCGGCAGTCCCCACGGCGGCGGATAGCCGCGCCGCTCGGGGCCGGGGCGGACCGAGACGCCGGGGTCGAAGCGCGGCGAGCCGCTCGCCAGGTCGATGCCGTCGGGGTGGAGCGGTTCGAGGAGTTCGGCCGCCTCCTTCAGCTCGGCGTGCGGCGCGGACAGGAGGCGGTCGCTGTAGTAGTGGAGGAAGCCCGCGCCGTCGCCGACGAGGCGGCGGACACCGGGGAGGAGGCGAGCGATGCCGGTGCGGATCAGCAGCTTGGCCAGGAAAAGAGGGTAAGCCACGGCGAGTGCCCCGCGTTGAATACAGGTCGGAGGACGCCCCGGCGGCCGGGGCACGGCGGAGCGACGAAGATAGAAGATTCCCGTGGATTGTGCAACGTCGATCCTCTATCCTCGGAATTCCTGCCCTCTCCCTGGGGGCCTTTGGAGTGCGGCGCTCGGCGCCGCTTTCCCTCTTTCTTTTTCCCTCGCCGAGATCCGGGAAGAGAAAAAGAAAGAGGGAAA
>JBBRPS010000865.1:0-3854 GCA_038227745.1 Gemmatales bacterium
AAGGGCCGCGTCCACGGCGTGCAGGAAATCTCCGGCGGCGACGGCCGCGGCGGCCAGCGGGCGCCGCTGGCGCGCTTCGCCCTGGAACCGGGCACGTACCGCGTGCTGGTGCGCTACAGCTCCGGCGTGACGCGCGGCCGCGTCATCACCGTGGCCGGCTCGCCGGTGCGCGACCGCATCGACGAGCAGACGCCCACCGTGGAGTGACTGCCAAACCCAGCCGGTGCGCCGGCTGGGCTTTTCCCGAGAAGGATCTGTCAAGAGGGTTTCGACGATGCTTCGACTTCTCTGTCTTCTCGGCCTCTGCCTCCTGACGGCCGGCGCCGCCGCGGCGGTCGAGCCGTGGGCCACCTCCCGCGGCAACACGGAGCGGACGGGCTGCACCGACGGCAAGGCCGGCCCCGCTGCCCCCAAGATCCTGTGGGCGCTCAAGTCGAAGGAACACTACATCGCCGCGCCGGTCCCGCACGGCAAGCAGCTCTTCGTCTCCAGCCTGGGCGCCTTCAACGTCGCCAACTTCGCCTGCCTGAGCACCGAGCCGAAGGCCGCGAAGCGGACGCTGTGGAGCAAGTCCACGCCATATCTCAAGCTGCCGGTCGTCAGCTCGCCGGGCGTCTTCCGCGGCCGCGTCCTCTTCGGCGACGGCATGCACCAGACCAGCGGCGCGACGCTGCACTGCCTGCAGACTGAGGGAGGGCTGCCGCTCTGGCAGCTCCCGGTGCAGGGTGAGCTGGTCCACCTGGAAGGCTCGCCGACGATCGCCGACGGCAAGGTCTACATCGGCGGCGGGGCGGCGGGCGTCCTCTGCGTGGACCTCGACCGCGTCGCCCTCGAAGGCAAGGAGATGAAGCTGGAGCAGGTGCAGAAGATCCTGGCGAAGCGCTGGCAGGAGTTGCTCGCGCAGTACGAGGTGGAGAAGAAGAAGGATCCGGACTTCGCCGTGCCGCCGAGCGAGGACCAGTTGCCGCGAGCCAACCCGCGCCGCCTCTGGCAGCAGGGGGAGAAGAAGTGGCACGTCGATGCGCCGGTCGCAGTGGTCGGCGACCGCGTGCTGGCGGCGACGGCGTACCTCGACCGCGAAAAGGAGGGCGAGCGCGCCCTCGTGTGCATGGACGCGGCGACGGGCAAGGTGCGCTGGCGCGAGCTGCTCAAGCTGAACCCGTGGGGCGGACCGTCGGTTTCCGGCGACACGGTCGTGGTCGGCGGCAGCACGATCGGCTACGAGCCGGGCCTCATCAAGGGCGCCAAGGGCGAGATCGTGGCGCTGGACGTGGCGACCGGCAAGGTGCGCTGGCGCAAGGACGTCAAGGGCGGGGTGCTGTCCTCGGTGGCGCTGGCCGAGGGGGCGGCGGTGGCGACGGCGACGGACGGCAAGGTGCGGGCCTACGACCTCACCGACGGCAGCCCGCGCTGGGTTTACGACGCCAAGGCGCCGCTGTTCGCGCCCCCGGCGGTGGCGCGCGGCGTGGTGTACGCGGGCGATCTGCGCGGCGGCGTCCACGCCATCGATCTGGCGACCGGCCAGGCGAAGTGGGTACTCGACCTGGGCAAGGCGCCCGAGGTGATGGCGCCGGGGATGATCTACGGCGGCCCCGTGGTGCAGGACGGCCGGGTCTACGTGGCCACCTGCAACCTCGCCGGCGCCAACGCGGGACAGCCGACCGCCGTCGTCTGCATCGGGGAGAGATAACCACACCGGGGACCGTGGGGACGAGCTGCCAGCTTGTCCCTCCCCCAGGGACAAGCTGGCAGCTCGTCCCCACGAACCTTCTTAATGAGGGGTGTGCGATGGCACGGTTGCGTTGGTTCGTGCTGGCCGCGGCGTGCGCCGCTGTACTCACAGGGGTGGGGCCGGGCTCCGGCGGGGATGACGGCGGGGTTCGCCTCGACAAGGCGAAGCGCACCGTGTTTATCGACGCCAAAATCGCGCCGCGCAAGCTGCCGCACCTCAAAGAGGTCTACCCGATCGAGGTGATCGCCTGCTGGCCGCACCCCAAGGGCAAGAAGGCCCACGAGACCGTCGTCACCATCGAGGCGAAGCCGAGCGCCGTCCACAAGGCGCTCATGGACCTGGGACTCAAGCCCGGGGCGCCGGTCATGGGCGAGAGCAAGACGCCCCCCCAGGGCCCGGAGGTGAACCTGTACCTGGACATCCCCGGCCCCGACGGCGAGGCGAAGCGGGTGCCGATCGACCGGACGCTGGTCGATCTGCGCAACGGCAAGGCGGTCCCGAAAAGCGTCAAGTTCCGCTTCACCGGCTCGGCGCTGACGCAGCCCGATCCGACGAAGAGCGAGAAGGTGTACGGCGCCGACCTGACCGGCACGCTGATCGCGATTTTCCCCGTCACCGACCAGACGGTCCTGCAGACGAGCCTGACGATGGAGTTCGAGAAGTTCCTGAAACTGCAGACCAACGCGAAGGTGTTGCCGAAGGAAGGCACGCCGGTCAAGCTGGTGATCGAGGTGCCGCGTGGCAAGTGAGACGGCGGACAGAGGCCCGTGAGTTCGGTTGAGGGGACGATCCATGAGAAGGCTTTCGCGCAGTTCGCCGGCGTTCCTGGGGGCCACCTGTCTGCTGGCAGGGCTGGTCGGCTGCAGTCGGCAGAGTCCGGCGCTCATCACGACGCCGACACGGGCGGCGGCGCAGGAACCGAACCGAGATGAGGGCAAGAAACCGGCAGCGCCGGCCCCCGAAGCCGAACAGGCGAAGGCGGAGCCGCCCGGCGCCGGGCAGGCGGCCGCCTCCCCGTTCACGGGGGACCGCGCCACGAAACTGGTGGCGGATGCTTTGCGGCCCGCCGAGAAGCCGTTCGCGGACGAGGTCCGCAAGGGCCAGGGCCAGCGCCCCCTGTCCGGCCCGGCCTTCCTCGAACAGCCCGCCCTGCCGCTGCCGCCCGCAGCCGGCGAGGTGCGCCGACTCACCCTGAAATCGGCCGGCAAGCCGTTTCAGCCCGGTCCGCTGCCCGCGGAACTGCCCCTCAGCCGCTACCGCGACAATCCCTCGCCGCCGCGGCGCGAGGAACTGCCGTCGCTCGGCCTGGTCCACCTGCCGTCGGCGGACGTGAACCGGCCCGTGGCGCTGCCGACGCTGGCCCGGCCCCAGCCCGACCGCGCTCCGCTGACCGACCCCGCCGCCGACGTCAGCGTTGCCGCGGTCCTGGCCGCGCCGGTGCCCGTCCGCGAGGCGCCGGCCCCGTTCGTGCGCCTCAACCTGCCCGACCCGTTCGAGCACGCCCAGGCGGTCCGGTTGCACGCGCCGCCGGACGAGGATCCCGCGCCGCCCCTCGTCACTATCCGGCCGCCGACGAAGTGAATGGGGCGTAACCGCCGGAGCACAGACGGGGAGGCGGTGGGTTGGCGGCGCGACCAATGTGCCAAAGCATGGAGCGTCCGAGAGAGTCTTGGCGCAGGGTGTCTCCTGTTCTGGCACTGGCGCGGTTTACGAACCCTGGGCAGTCGTTGTCTGTTGGAGTCCCGGCTTTAGCCGGTTTGGGCGTTGCAGTGAGAGGTTGTCCGGAAGGGGGGCGCAGGGAGGGGCACTGCCGGGGGAGTATTCTGCCAGAATTCGTGGCCATCGTGGCAGAATACTCCCCCGGCGCAAAGCCTTGGGAAGAGGTTGGTTGGGATGAGTGCAGAGGATTCTGCCATCCCGCCACCAATCCCCCCTCCCCCTTCGTGAAAAGCAGCACGAACTCCTCATCCTCCCCCAGAACGGGTGCAATCACTCCCTGCGGGCGAAATCAAGCAGCTTTCTCGTCGGATCGGGGTGAAATGGCCAGTGGGGTGGCCAGTGAGACCAACGGCTGATGATTCAGATACTCCCTGTAGACTTCATCCCAGACGCCGCTGAGTTC